>CBDBMT010000001.1:0-91434 GCA_965207585.1 Dehalococcoidia bacterium
GTGGCGTCTCTCATCCAAGGCCAGCGCCTGATATCCATGGGCTACGTCGTGATTCAGACGGTTGTTGGAGAACTGTTTCCGCCTCACCCACCCAATCGAGGCTACCGTGTCCCATACCCCGATGAAGTGAGGCCTGCACTCGCGGGAGAAACTGCGCTTGAACCCGACGGCGACGTGATCGTTGCCTTTGTCCCTGTAGATGGAGTTCATGTAGGGAACCAGGTTCTCGCTCCCCTTGGTGAGCAAGCCGCATTTGTGCAGCATGCCGGCCAGCACCCGGACGGTGTGCGCGCCCCGGCTGTACCCGAAAAGGTAGACCCTGTCCCCAGGCTCATAGCAGGCCATCAGGTACCGGTATGCTTCCCTTACGTTGCCGTTCAGCCCCTCGCTGGTTATCCCCATGCCCGACGCCGACGCGACCAGCTTGTCCAGCAAGCCGATGGTGCCGTTGCGCAGCGGGCTGTGAGTTCCGACGCCCGGGTCGTAGTAGGAGATCTGATCCGGCCCGTCCTGGCCCAGCCGCTCGAACAGGCGCACCACGTTGGTGTTCTTGTCCGGGGCGTCATACTTGCCCCGCGTGCCGTCGCAGCAAACCACAATCCTCTTCATGACCCGCTTCCAGTTATTACTTGGGCTACTTGTCGTTCATCAACGTCGTGCCCAGGCTCGATAATGCCGTGATTCCCACCGGCAGCAGCCCCACCAGCGCGCCGGTGACGAACTCCGATATCCCCTTGGATGTGATTGCCAGATAGACGAGGTAGATGATGCCCCCGTTCAATATCGCGATCAAGAGCGCGATGACCAACAGGTTCACGCGTACGGGCGTGAGCCAACTGCGCTTCTCCGATTCCTGTGCCATGGCGATTTCTCCTTTCTTGGCGCAGATCTCCAACCTCGGACCGGGACGCCGTTGTCATCGTCCGTACTGAGATGTCCTCGGAATTGACGTCCTTCCAGAGCTGGCCATGCGCCGGTGCCCGTTGGATGTGGGATGGCTCCCCAAGGTGCCGCGAATCCGTCGCCGCGGATTGGCGAGCCCAAAATCGGCTACGAGTATAGTGCCCATCGGGCCCCAGTCTTCCATCCGGTCCTGTCGGCCAGAACCACGGCGGATAGCGCCGTGCTCGCTGGCATATTCCGGTGCAAGGTCTCGCTCGGGAAGCCGCTTACCTCCTCCCCGGCGGTATCGCCGCCACCGGTCCGGCTTCGGGTTTCACCTCGGCGATGACGCCGGCGGCCGCGGCGGCCCTGATGGCGCCGGCCTGTGTTGCCCGCTACGCGTCAGGTCGTTGGACCATGGACAGAAGCCGGTTGATGACGGCATCCACTTCCTCTGGACGTACCATGCCAGCGGGGGTCAGAGCCCGCTCACTGGTGTCTATCGTCCGCACACGCTGGACCAGCGCTGTCATCGCGGCGTCTGAGCCCGGCGCGGTTATGGGCACGTCTCCCGGAACGCCAGGTCGCGGCTCCTGCTCCTCAACCTCCACCATGATGGCTAGGTTGTTTCCGGCGTTGTAATCGACGACCAGCACGGTGGTCAGAAATGTTCCTCCGCCCGATCCGGTCGCGGGAAGCCTCCAGAGAGAACCCGCCTCTATGGGCATGACCCCTTCGGGCGTGACCACCTCTCGCCGGTACTATGCTGCGTGGTGAACCGTCCGGCCAGGGATTCAATGGCATCGTCCAGTTCATCAGGTGAAGCCCGCCCCATCATGGTGCCCAAGCGGCTTTGACGCACTGCCTTCACCTGCCTAGTCGACGCCCATGACCCGGTGTCCGCAATGTAGATGTGCTGTCGGGCGCGGTACCTCTCCGCCGGAATGGCCGTCGACATAGGCAGTGCGATCGCCGTGCGGTAGTGCTCGTTGAACATGTTGGAGCTGATGATCAGGGCTGGCCGCCGGGCCGAAAGTTCGGCCCCGATGACGGGGCCAAAATCATAATCGTGGATGTCGCCTTGCCGGATCCGCGGCATGGCTCGCCCTTGATCATACTGCGTCGACGAAGCGCAGGTCCCCCTCGATCTCCTCGGGCGTCTGGCTGAAGTCGCTGAAATCCGGCTGCGGCAACCTGTAGTTCTGCGCCAGCAGATACGCCGCTTGCGCCAGTTCGTGGACCTCCAGCCATGCGTAGCAGGCCACCAGGAGTTGGTCCGGCACCTCCGTTTCATCCAGCAGTTCGCGGAGCCGGTCGTATCGCCCTTCCGTGAACCACTGGCCGGCCACGTGGTGCGGCGCGCTGTCCTCTTCCAGACACTGGGCCGCCAGCCGTCTCACCTCCCGCCGCGCCGCACCGTCCAGAAACGCGTCCATCACGCGGTTCACCTGCCTGAGGTGGTCGGTGCTGAAACCCCACTCCGGCGACTCCATGTGCGTCAGCCGCTCGTCCGGGTCCGTGCGCAGGAGAGCCTCTGCACGCTGACGGGCGGCGGCTACGGCCGCTTCCCTGGTGGCTGGCGCTCCGTCGGATGGATTGAACTTCTCGGCCCACCGGAGCGAAGCGCTTGGTTCGAGCATGGTTGCGGGTATGGTCATGGCGCTTTTGCGGAGCCCGGTCTCGCGAAGTCAGCGTCGGCTCTCACGGTGACCATTATGATGATCTGGCCAGATCGTGTCCATTACCGGTCCGCCTGGGGTTAGTCGAAGCCGCCACCGGCGTCCCATAAACATGTTAACCCGACGTAATGGATGTTGCGCGAATCAAAACCTATACGTGCTGACAGCTACGGTGGCTCGACCGTCGCTAGTCGTTGTCCCGCACCGTCACCTTCACGCCGGCCCCGGTCACGAGATTTCTCCGCACCGAGTGGTTCGCCGGATCGGCGTCGTTGCAGTTGCCCGTGCACTCCACCAGGTTGTAGACCGTGGAGTCGTACCAGTCCTGTCGCCAATCCGCGTCGGACAAACCCAGGTGACTGGCCGAGGCGGCGAAGACGGCGTGGCCGAAGGTCGCGACATCAGCGTCGGTGTCCTCGGGCGCGGTGAACTGCACCCGCATGCCCTGGCGCCAGTTGTGGGTGAAGCCGCTCCAATCCCGTCCGCCGGGATGCGTCCAGCCGTCCGGCACCAGGTAGTGACCCGTGTAGAGGCGCACCGCCTCCATCAGGTCATTCGCCCCGTTGGGACCCGAAGCGGTTATCTGCACCTCAACCGGATGCGGCGGAGCGTGGCTGAGCCGCACCGTGTAGGAGGCCGTGGCCCCCTCGTTGACGTTGACCGTGACGGGGCTCACCTGAACCACGCCGCTCAGCGACGGGTACAGGGTCGCCCGAATGTCGCCGCTCCAATCCCCCCTGCCCACCGGATTCACCGCGCGTACGTGGAAGTAGTAGTCCCCCTGGGCGTTCAAGCCGGTGATGCTGACCGACGCGCCGCTCGTCGCCTTGATGTCGTCCCCGGTGAAGTCGCAAGTGCCCGTACCAGGGGGCGGGCACGGCCGCGCCACCTCGTATTCGTAGCCCGACACCGGCGCGCCGCCATCGTCGGTGGGCGGGTCCCAGGCGATGGTCACCTGGTTGCGTCCCACCGCGCTGAAACGCAGCAGCGTGGGAGCCGAGGGCGCCGTCGCCGGATCACCGGTGGTCGTCGCTGACTTCACGTCCGAGTACGGACCCGTTCCCGCCCCGTTGAACGCGGCGACCCGGTAGTGCCGCGTCATGCCCCGGTACAGGTCGGTGTCGCTGTAGGTGGTGGTGCTGTGGCTGCTGGACAGCCGCTCCCACGGCTCGTCGCCGTCCACCGAGCGTTCGACCCAGTAGCCACGGATGGACGACCCGTTGTCCGCCGGCACCGTCCAGCTGAGATCGATCTGGTTGTCGCCAGCCACCGTCAGCGTCAGAACCGGCGTGTCGGGCCCGCCGGCGTCGGTCCGGGCGTTGCGGCTCGCGGACCATTCGCCGTCCCCGTTGCCGTTGACGGCGCGGATGCGGTAGTACTTGGTGGTCCCCCCGCTCAGTCCGTCGTGGACATGCTCGCTGTCATCGTCGGGGATGTTGGATGACAGGATGTTCCAGTCGTTGCCGTCGTCGGACTCCTCCAGCTCGTAGCGCAGGATTTCCGAGCCCCGGTCGTCGGGCTTGGTCCAGGAGAGCTTGATCTCCGACGCGCCATTGGCCCGGGCCGTGAGGCTGGGCGCCGCGGGCACGCCGCTGAGGGTGGCGGCATAGACGGCCTCCGAGAAGTTGCCCAAGCCGGCCCGGTTGCGCGCCCGCAGTTTGTAGTGCCGGCCGTCACCGGGTTGCAGCCCTCCGTGGGTGTAGGAGCGCGCCGACGCCGACGGGCTGGTCAGCCGGGAGTAGGTGGTGTCGTTGTCGGCGGACACGTGCAGCTCGTAGCCGGTGATGGCCGCCCCGCCGTCGTCGGAAGGCGCTTCCCAGGTGAGGTTGATGGCGTTCTCCCCGTTGGCTACGGCCTGCACGTTGGTGGGAGCGCCCGGCACGGCCGGCGGAGTCGTCGCGTTGCGTGCCGTGGACCACGAGCCGTTGCCGGTGCCGTTCACCGCACGTATCTGGTAGTGCCGCTCCGTGCCCGGGCTCAGCGGCGTGTCGTCGTAGGACGTGGCTGTTGCATTGGGACTCGTAAGGTCAATCCAGCTGCCGACAGAGCCGTCCGGGGACCACTGGATTTCGTACCCGGTGATGGGGTCGCCGTTGTCGGCCGGCACGGTCCAGGTCAGCGCGATGGTGTTGGCGTCGGTCGCGCGTACGGTCAGGCTGGGCTGGCCCGGCACGCCGGAAAGCGTGGTCGCCGAGGCGTAGGGGGGATCCGACCAGGCGCTCAGGCCCCGGCTGTTCCGCGCCGCCACCCGGTAGTACCGCGTCGTCCCGAAGGTCATGCCGGTGTTCTTCAATGTCAGGGTTGTGCCATCCGGAGTGCTGCCGGCGTTGTTCCAGCCGCCCACCCCGTCGGCCGACCACTGCACCTCGTAACGGGTGATGGGCGTGCCGCCGTCGTCCGCCGGCGCGCTCCACGACACGTCGATGGCGCTGTCGCCGTCGGCCACGACCTGCACGTTGGTGGGCGGCCCAGACTGGCCGGGAGGGTCGGTGGTGGCATTCACCGGGTCCGACCACAGGCTGTGGCACTCCCTGGCGGGATCATTGTCGTCGCACATGTTGGTGGCCCGCAGCCGGTAGTACTTGGTCGTGCCTCCGGTGAGGCCGGCATGGGTCCAGGAAGTTGCGCTTGCGCCTAGCGTTGCGCCACTATCCGACCAGGAGCCGGCCCGGCCCGTGTCCGACACCTCCAGCGTGTAGGCCCCGATGGGCGAGCCGTTCTCGATTGGCTTTGTCCAGCTCAGCATGATCTCTTCACGGCGGTTGGCTGCCTTGGGAGCCGCAGTCAGTACGGGCTTGTCCGGTGCGCCGGCGGTGGCCTGCTGCTCCACCATGCCGGCCATGGGAGCCGACCATGGGCCTTCCACGCCAGCCTCATTCACGGCGCGCACTCGATAGTAGCGGGTCACGCCGGACTCGATGGTGATGTCAAACAGCTCGGGGAGCGTGAGGTCGGTTTCCAGCTGGGTCCAGCCGCTGACCCCATTGGGTGACCACTGGACCTGATAGTCCTTCACCGGCAGGCCGTAGAGGAACTCAACTTGGGACCAGGCAACACGCACGGCCGGCGCCTCGTCTTCTGGGGTCTCCAAAGTCGGAATGCCTTCCCCACCACCCCCCGTGCCCGCCAGGGCGGTGATGGCAGCCGTGTTGTTGCCATCGTCGTGGTCGTAAAAAGGCGCGGAATTCCAGCTGGCGTTGGTCACGGCCTCGCAGGCTGCCTGCGTGGTATGAGCCAAGTTCCCGCGATTGTCCTTGGGGCCGACGCAGACCTCGTAGTTTTCCGAGTTGGCGATGCTCACGTTGGCGGTATCTCCGGCGGACGCGCTCAATACCAGTGTTGGCTCGGGTTCTCCCCGCGACCGGTAGTAGCCTCTGACCTTCAATTCACCGATGTTCCACTCGCCGGCGGCGCTGTCGTAGGTGCCCTGGCTGATCTGGATCACCTGCGCGCCGGTAGGCAGCCCGGTCACCTGCGCGCTGCCCGCGTTGCTCGGCCCGTTGTTGACGGCGATTATCGTCAGCCCATGTTGGTCGGCAGCGACGTGAGAACTGGCGCCGCCGTCTTCCACCGTCAAGTCCGCCATTGGGCCGACATGGAAGGTATAGGTTTCGGAGGCGCAAAATACTTGGTTGACGGGGGGAGTGGCGGTGTTGGGGAGGCAGTTCTCGGAACCGTGCAAGGCTGAGCGCTTAGCCGCCGCATCCCAGGTAAACTTGTAAGTGCCCAGTTTCTCGAACTCCAGAAAAACATGTAGTTTAGTATCTGGGGTCGAAGCGGCGGTGGGAGCGGTCGCCAACTGTTCAAAATTTGGGCTCTCGGCCTTTCTAGCAGCATTGCCATTGGACGTAAGGCGCAGGAACACCTTGCCTGGCGGTGGAGTGTTTCCGTCAGCATCCCGGGCTGCAATCCCCGGGGTAAGGCCTCCCCAGCCAGTTGTTCCTCCATACGGAGTTCTGGAGAAATAGAGCTCGACACCGGACGTAAGCCCACTTGTGTATGAACTGCCGGCACTAATTGCAGTCTGCCATGAAACGGTGTTCTCGTCATTCACGCTTTGCAACACATTGGAGGTGTTTGTATGGCCGTCGTATCTTCTAACCATTGGTGCTAGTTGGTGTCAGAGGACGAATTGAGCAATGGAGCGGTGGATGCGTCCGGTTGCGTCGGGTTCCAGACCGTCCCACTGCACCAGGATGTTGAAGGCCATCACCAGGTAGGCCAGATGAGCCTCAAACCCGCGCCAGGTCAGATGTCGCATCACCTTGCTGCCCCAAACTGTGGTCATCATGGCAAAGGTGGTTTCCACCGCCATGCGCACGTTCCACTCTCCCCGTCGGCAGATCTTGACGTTGGCCGGGTCGCCTTTGGCGCGATGAAAGCCGGTGTCGGCCAGGATGATCATCCGTCCGTCGTAGTGTTCCAGCAGGTGTCGGAAGGTCTGGTCATGAACGTTGGCCGTTCGGCAGTCCCAATCAGTAATCAGGCCCAGTTGGTTGATCACGATGCAGAGCTTGCCCCCAACGATCCAGCGGTGATTGGACTTGCCCTTCCGGCCCGCCTGGTGGAAATCGCGCCCGGAGCGCACCGGATGGCACAGTTCAACGCCATAGCTGTCGGCGATGCCCAGGATGGTCGGCTGGGCCAGGAAGTAGCCGGTCCAGCAGGATTGGGTTTCCAGCCGGCGGAAGAGGCGGGTACGTTCCGGCAGTTTGGGGAAGAGATGACCATAGTTGTCCTTGAGCCAGTGATAGAAGGGACGCTGCTTGACGTTCTTGATGGCGTGGAGCACGCCGATGGTGACCAGTTCGCCGAGGGAGAGCCGGGCCTGGGGATGCGGCGCCATCGGAGGGAGGCAGGGCAATCGCGTCTTATCCGAGGAGGACTTTGAGCAGGTAGTCCTCGTCCCATCCGGCGTTGAGTCGTTTGCCCTGGATGCCTACTTTCAGCGTTCTCTCGTTTTTCAAGAGGTTGTGTCCGATCTGGCGCAGGGTGTTGATGTTCTGTGGTCCGTGGTCTTTGCGGACTCGGCACTGGTCCTCCCGAAAGGACACGTCCAGGGTCCAGTGCAACGAGTTTTCGATGCTCCAGTGGCCTCTAATGGCGGCCAGCAGTTGTTCCGCTGACCCGGCCAGACTGCTGATGTAGTAGCGGGGCTGGCTGGCGTCGCCTGCTGCGGTGGTGCGGTGGCCCACCACCCTGACGGCGGCTTTCAGTTCCGGCCATTGCCCCTGGGGGTCCAGATAGTCCAGGCAGTCCGGCTCGGTGATGACCCAGCATTCCCGCCGTTCCACCCGCCCGTGTCCCTTGTCCAGGGTTTGAGCGTAGTCATAGGGCACGCCGTCAAAGCCCAATGCCTCGGCCCCTTCGAACAGGTCTTGAATATTCTCGTACAGTTGACCCTGGTTCTCCTTCACCGCCAGCACATAGTCGGCACCACCATCTGTGATCTGCTGCGCAATCTCTCGCTGGCAGCCCATGGCGTCGATAGTTACGATACAGCCATTCAACTCCAGCATCTCCAGCAGTTGAGGAATGGCAGTGATCTCATTGGATTTCTCGTCGGTCTTGACCTGACCCAGGGTCAGGCTTTGCTGGGTGGCCCAGGCGCTGACCATATGGATGGCCCCCTTCTTCCCAGCACGGTCATAGGACCGTCGGGCCGTCTTGCCGTCGATAGCCACCACCTCGCCAGGCAACAACTCGGCGATGGCCTGGGTCCATGAGATGAAGCAATCCTGCAACTGCACTGGGTCCAGACGGGCGAAGACATCGCCGAAGGTGTCGTGGGACGGAATGCCGTGGGGCAGTTCCAGGAAACTCTGAAACCAGGCCAGCTTGCTCCTGCCGAACAGCTCGATATGAACCCAGGAATCAGCCCCACAGATGGTGGCGCAGATGGCGATGGCCAGGATGTCCACCAGTTTGTGGTGTCGGGTGCGTTCTACCCGGGGATCGTCCAACTCGGCGAAATGATCGAGAATGGTTGCCTTGGGTGCTTGTGCCATGCCCTCCTACCTCCACGACCTGCAATGGATCATCGGACATTAGCACATTTCTAAAAATCTCATTAAGACGCGATTGCCCTGCGGAGGGAGGGCGTCGTCTATCTTGCAGTAAAGTTCGGTGATAAAATCGGCAATGTTCACGGGGTTCCCTGCTGTGGAGGGTTGTCAACTCACAGCATATGGGAACCTCGTGGCATTTTCAAAATCGTTTCAAACTAGCACCAAAGGTTTCTAGCCTCCGTGGGGTTGACGTGAAAAACAGCGGTGCCTGGCGACAAGACCCGTCCGCTTGAGTTGACCGCCCGTACCCGGACATCGTCCGTGTTATCGCAAGGAGAGCTGGTGACGCCAACGCAGGGATAAACGGTGAAGGCGTCAATTTGGCCGCTCGAGAATGGCTCTACCGAATCTCCCAAACACAATCTCGCCACGTTGTCCGATACGTCGTCGTCAAGGGGGCCAGTGCCCGGCGGTGGGTTCCCGGTTATCGTCGCCGTGAGGCACTGTTCATTCACTACGGCGCTGCTTGCCACCAAGATCGGCAGGGTCACGGAGTTCCTGGGTGAATCATTCGCTTTCAGTGTCCCGACATCGAACTTGCCGTTGCTGTAGCTCACTTGGGCTGGCACGGTACAAGTGGCCAAATCGGCGCAAAGGTAAGTTGGCGTGCCGGAAACGGACAGACCGCCAGTCAGTTCGATATCAACCTTCGTGTCGATCGGCGGGACGTCAATTCCAATATAACCTGTCGGCTTTGTTCTATCTGCGGTGATGGTGAAATTGACCGTGTCTCCCGGCGAAGGGGACGGTTCGTCCACTGACACGACGACCGTATAATTTCCCGCCGCCTGTCTATATTCATTAGTTGGTTCGCCATAAATGTATGACCAGACCCGGGATGTGTTGTTTCCCTTGTAGGCGTCACTCTCGAAGGATGACGTGGTCACGTTTCCGAAATATTCGTGCGGGATTAAACTGTTGTCAAATTCAGGGTTGTTTACGGTAGGTTTATGGACTGCTCTCACCTCGCTAAGCTCTACACGCTGCAGCCCTTCCAGCACGGGTATGGACCACCGGAAGGAACGGTCGTCGTTCTCCAGAGACGCGCTCCCGACGGGCAGGACTGGGTACGTAGGTTCGAATGCGAAATAGTATGAGTCCTCAGGTTTCACCACGTCCACTGTGACTTTCACGTCATAAGCAGTCCTGGACCCCTGGTTCACAACGATAATGTTTATCCTTTGAAAGATAATAGAGGTATGTTGGTCGGGAACTTCCAGGGTCACGCCCACATCCACGTAGTCGCCTTCCCGGTCCTGGGCGTGGGCTGGGCCGGCGCCGAAAAACGCGAGGCCGGCAACCAAAGCCAAACACAATAGGCAACTGCAAACGCGCATCGTAATATCCTCCTAATGTATGCCTTATCACTCCGGTTGATCAAAACCCGGGCACACTGGAAATGCACCCCGGGTATTTGGGCGCGGGACACTTCAACAGGCCCAGCGCCGTCTTTGTGTCAATGGTTGGTTTCAGGGGCTAGCCTGCCACTCCACACTGATGATATTGGACGTTGCGTACCGGATAGTTCCGGTGTTTTCACCGTCCCAGTAGGCCATGATTACCCGGAATCGGACCGTCTCGGCGCGATTGGCCGGATCGTCGTAGGCATATGACGGGTCGGTGGATTGGGCAAGCATCTCCCAGTCCGCATCGGCGTTATTGCTGTTGCGATTCCAGTTGTCTTCCCAGAGGAAGGATCCGAACACTGTTCCAGCCGGGAGGTCGCCTACCGACACCTTCAGGTTGGCCGTTTCCCCCACTGTCAATGTCGAGTCCTCGGCGCTGATCGTGACTGTCGGCGCACCGTTGTTGAGCGCTTCCGTTACGTCGGTCACGGAGATAAGGACTTCAACCTGATCGGAGTTGCTGTCGTTGCTGATGAACAGGTCGTAGTCGGACCGGAGCTCATAGTCCAGCATCGCCGTGCTGGACACGGAGATCTGAGCGTTACCGTCAGTGTCGGTCGCCACGCTGAAGTCGTCATGACCGTCACCCGAGAGGGTGTAGGTGGGAGCAGGGTTGCTGCCCGCCAGGCCTGTCACAACTGCCGCTCCGACGCTGCTGCCGGACGCCGAATTTTCGGCTATTGAACGGGAGGGACGCTCGTCCACATCCGTGACGTTGATCAATATGGCGATCCGGTTGTCAACGGTGGCATCGGAGTTGCCGATCTCGTTCAGGGCATCGCTGACGCCAATAATTGCGTGGTAGGTGTCCTTGGTTTCATGGTCCAGGGTGGCCTGCGCCACGGTGACCTGCGCGTTGCCGTTCGCATCGGAAGCAACGTCGAAGTGCGGCCCGCCCGAGATCAGGCTGTAGGTGAGGGAGTCAGACTCACCGTGTTGATATACCTTGATGGCGTCGCCGAGAACGGTGCCGACCGCCGAGTTCTCCGGCACCGACCGCGTGATCTGGAACACCGGATCCGCGTTGGGTCTGATCGCTACCGTGGTCGTGGTCGTGGTCGTGGGCGCAGGCGTAGGCGTGTTGTTGTCCGAATTCGGGTCCGGCACCGGCACATCGTAGGTCACCTCGGTGTCCACACCGTCCACCTTCTCCGTGATCTTCACGGGCTCCGTGGCGGAAATCGTCGCCATCACGGCCAACTCTTGTCCACGGGTATTCGCGTCCACCGTTGCCGTGATGGTGAGCGTGGCCCCTTGGGGGCACTCAGGTTCGTCGTCGCGGACGCGGTGTGCGCCAGCCGGTCCACGGTGTCCACAGCGATGCACACCTTGTCGAAGTCGCAGGTGATCGATTTCCAGGGCGCTGGCGACCATCTCCGTGTTCATCTCAACAGCGACAGAGCCCGTAACGTGACCACCCTGTGACGGGAGGGAAGGTGGACTTTGAGGACAATGTGCCGCGGATACGAGAGCAGCCGCGGCTGCCTCTCCACAGATGCGTGCCTCTGCCCTGTTTCGGTTGATGTCTTGCCGGCGGACGCGTTGTCCCCATGCATCTCGCTGTCTTGGAGTTGGCCTGGCCCACCCCCGGACCTGGGATTGCAACCAACCCCGTGATTGATATGAAGTATCAATATTGATCGGACATCGAGACATGTTGCGATTGTTCAGCATCGGGGAATCCCGGTCGTTAGGCGAGGCTTACGGCGCGGTTGCGGGAGCGGACCACGGGATGAGTCTGCCCACGTCCGGACGGATCGGCCGGTTCAACCACTCCGCATGCACGGAGCGCCCGTGTGTCCACGTCAAGCACGGTGAGATGTATTCCAGGGTTCTCGACCACAGCGAAAGCGGTCTCCATAGCCTTTGACCATTCCAAGTCAATGTGGTCGTTCTCTTTTCCCGCCGAAACCATGCGGCGCTTGAGCAAATCGTCCGGAGTGATGAAAACTGCATCCAAATGGCGGTATCTCCAGATGCCAAGCGGACTGGCCTCGGCTGACCGTTCACAGACGGACAGTGGGATACCATATCCGCTTGGGACGTTCGATTGTGTGCATTTGCTGGTTTTGCACATGTGCAAATACTGACTTCACGTGGATCTGCTACATGATCACGTGCCGATGATGGGCTGTTGGCGTTCGACGCGATTGCGCTACCTTCTCGGTTTTGCCGGAAGCAAGCGATTGCTGAAGAAGATCGCGGATCTGCGGGTTACGCGTGCTCGCGCATGACTGCCCATCCGATGAACGCTCCAGACCAGGCTTCTGGATATTGGGCTGGGCAACGAACTGGCTATCCCTTTGGCACAGCTGGTCGGGGAAACCAACATCGCCGATGGCGGTCAGAACCGCGGCACCCATGATGGCCGCCGCGACAGACTCGAGAGCATCCGATTGATCCAATGGACTTCGCTTGATGCTGATTAGCCGCCGTCCATCTCATCGCATCTCGGGAGTTTGTCCCCCAGTGTTAGAAGTTGCCGGTGCGCGGGCGTCAATGGATGGCCTCCCAGCCGGCGTGGTTTGATGCCACGTTTGCGTAGGGTGACCCTCCGGCCCGCAGAAGCGCTGCCTTACGTGCAAATGTGCGGACGGGCGGCGTATGAGTAGCCTGTGGCTAGACCACGTTCGTGCATCTGTGCAGTAGTGCCTTTCTTTGGATCGAACGTGTCTCGAACCGTTTCGACCACCGGGGAGGGTTTCGGGATGCAGTCTCGTTGCCATGTTTCCGAACACCTCGATTACCGCCCGTTGAAACCACATTTTGGTGTCGTGACGGCTGAGCAAGGCTGCGCGTTCCCGACGTTGGTTCAGGTAGAATCAGCCGTCCCCTGCGGGGACCGTTGGGGCGAAGATGGCGACGGAACCGAGCCGGCAGAGATCCGAGAGTTTCCAGGTGGGCCTGCTCATGAAGGCCTACCGGGAGTCGTACGCCTCGGGCCTGGGTCGACGAGGGCTGACCCAGGAGGAGCTGCTTCGTCGCATGGCTGACGTGGATACCAGCTACGGCCAGCGGTTCAGCCACACGACCGTCTCCCGGTGGGAGTCCGGAGCCACCCGCCCCACGGTGGATCGGCTCCGCGTCTTCGGAAAGGCTCTGGACCTGTCCGATGCAGAGGTATCGGGGCTGATCATGCTGGCCGGTCTGTCCGATGATGTTCAGCCCGCTGCCGCCGACGAGGGCGCGACCGTGGTCGCCACGCCCGAGCACGAAACTGGTGCGGCGCCGGCCAGGCGTAGGGAGTCGGGTCGGGCCATCAGGCTGATGCTGGAAGTGGTCCGGTTCTTTTCCCTGCGTTTCCTGCCGTTGGCGGCGCTGATCTCCGGGTTTCACTACCTGCTGTCGCTGGTCGGATGGAACGACGCATGGATGCCCGTGATCTGCGTGGCCTTCGCCTACCTGGTGGTCATGGGCCAGGGAGTGGTATTTCCGGACGAGTCCGCCGGTCTCAGGGAGTTCTACTGGATCTCAGTGTTCTTCGTGCTGACGACGCCGCTGCTGCAGTTCGCGCCCCTGGGGCTGGACCATTACAACTTCCATCTGCTGGGCGGTTTTGGCGGCACGATGATGCCCTATTTGCTGGCCCTGCTGGTTAACCTGACGCTGGCGTGGACGTCGGGTTTGATGTTCCACCTGCTGTGGAGGTGGCGTTACCGGGACGGCACCACGGTGGGTGGCACGGTGACGGGAGCGGCGTCGGTGACGCTTCCGCCGTCGGGAGTGGTTTACGCAGTCGTGATGGTGATCACGAACTTCTCGGTGACGGTACAGTTGTCAGTGGTATTCGCGGTGTTGCCCATGGCGTTTTCGCTGTTGCTCGTTTTTCGGGACACCGGCGTGACGTTTACCGAGCGCGACCGTCAAACCCTGTTCCCGTTGCTGACGGCGGCGGCCTGCGTTTCGGTGTTGGTGGGAATGGCGGTCGTAATGTCGATTTACCTGTCTCCCGACTTTCCGTCAGTGCTGCCGGATCACAACCTGGTGAAGTCCTGGGAGTTGGATTTCGACGCTCTGGGGTATACGCGGCAGGAGGCGCTGGACCGGGTGAACCTGGGCTACATGTGGCACGCCATGTCCCTGTTGATTTACATGTCATGCGTGGTGGGAGGCAGGCTCTTTGTGGAGATCCACCGCATGGGAGAAAGCGGACGATAAAAAGCTGTGCTTCGGCCGTCACACTGGGTGGTCGCGGTTGGGGTCGATGCCGGTAGTGAGCAGAACCCACGCTAAGGTCGCTATCGGCGCTTTGGCCACTGGTATTCGCCGGTGAGCAGGGTATGGGCCCGCCCAAGGGGTGAGATGTAAGCCAAGAGATCCAGCTCGACCGTCAGGCTGGCGTGTTCCCGCTGTCTGATCGCTTCGCCGGGATGGGCAATATTTCAGCAAATGACGATGGCCGCGAGCAGGTTGAGTTCAGCTATGCGGCAGTGCTGGCCCTGGCTCGGCACTTCGAAGCGGGCCGAGCCTCCGGATGCTTCGTCGCGGGATGGGCGGCGCTGTCCGTCGCCCCGACCCCCACCAATCCGGTACCAGGAGCGCCTCGTTGAATGGTACGGTGACAATTGCGCCGGCGGGACCGTACCCATACACTTCCCATGTGACGGCAACGCTCACTGAGACGTGGGATGGTCTTCGTCAAAGTTCCCGTTGCAGCTCCTGGATGAGGTGTGGTGGCAGCTGGACCACCTGCGCGGCGCGGATGACGCGGGCCCGGTGATCAGGCAGGATCGGCATGGGCCGCATGGCCAACTCCGCCGGCAGGTATCCCATCGCCCTTGCGAGGTGGCGCACCGTGGTGGGTGAGGTTTTGCCGTCGGCGTAGCGCAGGATATCCGTCGCGTCTTCCTGTAGAACCGTCTCCTGCGGCAGGCTGATGTGATCGGTCAACACTCGTTTCAGGTGCGGATCGTTGCCGGTGGCAACGCAGAGGGCGGTGGCCAACGCCAGCGGTGGGGTCGCGGTTTCCAGCATGGCGTGGAGGAAATTGTCCACCTGCTCCTCGGTCACGGTGTGCACGTGCCGCATGGCCTTCCGCGCGGCAATCTCGACCTGGTTTCGCATGGTCTGCCGTTCCCACTCGTTGCCGGGCACGTCGGTCTGCCCGAGCATCTCCAGCGCGTCGGCCGCGTGGCGCAGCGCCTGGTGCGCCGGGTATCCCGGCGGGTACGGTTCGACCAGGGCCTGGGTGTTCTGCGATCCGGCGAACACGAAACTCACCGCCACGTAGGGATGCTCTTCCAAGTAATGATCGGTCTCCCAGGAGCCCGGGCTGGTCCGGCAATCGGGTGGCAGGAATGGTTGCCCGCCGCTGTGGTTGAGGATCGGGTAGACACGCGGAACGTCACTGTGGAGGAGGCGAGGAACGTAGTCCTCGATGTCGCCGTCACCGTTGGCGATGGACATCTGAACCGCAGTGCTAATGACGTGCCTCATGGCGCTTATCCTGGCTTGGCGGATTGCGTTGGTGGCGGATGTTTGCAGACACGGGGACGCGGCGAGCCCCAGTCGTCCTTCGGCGTCCAGGCGACAACCCACCCGAAACCGTCACCAGATGGTGGATATCCCGGTTGACGCCGCCAGCGCCTCATCCCGCGTCACCACCGGAGCGCCGATCACGTCCGCCTCCGCGGCTATCAACCTATCGTGCATCTCCGGAACCTCGGGGAACCGGTCCAGCCGCTCCAGCTGCGCCCGGCCCAGCTCCGATAGTTCTATCCCGCCCACCGAGTCCAGCGTTGTCAGGAGCGCCGACGGCTCCAGGGGACTGCCCAGCTTCACCGACAGGTAGTAGAACTCCGCCACCACGATGGCGGGCACCACCACAATGGCGTTGCCCGTCTCCGCCAGCTGGAAGACCGCGCTGGCGGCGGCGCTGAGACGCTCGGGCGAGCGGAAATACCACCACAGGGCGTGGGTGTCGGTGACGAACCGGGTCCGGCTAACCATCGACCTTTCCCGTCATCCCCTCGGGCAATTCCGCGTGGGTTTCCCAGATGCCCTTGATGTCCTGGAAATCCTGGTATTCGGCGTCGGGCAGGTCGGTCAGGGCGCCCCGCAGCGTGGCCAAGGAAGGCTTGTCATCGCCGCTGGTTTCCACTGCGATGAGCCGTCCACACGGCCGTCCCCGGCGCGTGATGATCACCTCTTCGCCATGGTCCAGGTACCGCAGTATCTCGCTGAGGCGGGCCTTGGCCTCCCTGATGCTGTATGTGGTCATGCTGTCCACCATGCACTGGTCATATTGATCGGTCAATGTGACCACATTGTAGCATGGCGCACACAACACCCCGTGGCCAGGCACATCCTGATCCAAACCCATGTCGGCGGAGCCATTGGCGTGAGGGACCTCCGCCGCGCCTGGCCAGAGGCTGGCGTATATCATCCGACCTCGACGTT
Organism: Dehalococcoidia bacterium; assembly: GCA_965207585.1. Taxonomy (GTDB): domain Bacteria; phylum Chloroflexota; class Dehalococcoidia; order Lucifugimonadales; family UBA3495; genus Bin87. The sequence goes on from CBDBMT010000001.1 coordinate 16,435, forward strand.
CCAGCGCCAGAATCCCTGGTGCCCGCCGGCAGGGACCGGCTCCGGGAGCGCCTCTACGTCGTCCAAGAACCACAACCAGCGGCCGGCGCTGAAGTCGCCCCAAGGATCAATGAGGGTTCGTCCCCTCCCTGCGGCGCAGCCAACCTCGGTGCTGTCGTCATGCACCGCGTGGCGGGACGATAGATCGATGTGCGAAACCCGGACCATGCCGGCTAGGACGGCGGTGGCCAGCACCGCGCCGGTCGGGACAATCACCCGCCAGTTTTCGCCCAGGCGGACCCGCAGCTCCCGTTCGATGGCATCACCCGGTTGTCGGACCAGTCGCTTGCCGGCGTGGATGGCGATACGCTGGCCCACCAGCCTGGCCGGCGCCGGCCAAGATCTGGTTTCGACCGTCTTGAGCCCCAGGGCGATCAGTGAAGCCCAGGGCTGGTGCAGCGTGATGGCGTACACCGGCTCACCGCTGGTGGGGTTGGCCATACTCGGCCGAGGACGCCCCCCGATGAGTCGCCGCCACCGGGCCACCGCCGGGTTTGATCTCGGTAATCACGCCGGCGGCCACCGCAGCCCTGATGATGTGGTGGGGGCAGTAATCCTGGCCACCGATGCGGTACAGCGTCTTGACGTAGACGGTGTGGGGTGTGCGGACGGGCGGCTCCAGCTCGGCGCCGCAAACAATGCAGTTGGGCACGATTCTCACCTCCGAATGATGGGTCGGGTTGCCCGGATTGTAGTGAAAACCACCGGCGTCCCTTTGCGTTTTGCCCGAGACGGCGTCGGACCATGGACCCGTACCCAATGGTATGCAATGGAGTCGATTCTATTGGATACCAGTCCGGTCCAATCCATTGCGGTGCATTCCTTTTGATAGGAGTGCATGCCATTGCAATGGACAGCCATCCGTTAATCGCCGCCGGCGCCCGGGTGGTTGACGGCGTGTGCACGCCACAGGATCGGCGCTCCGGCCGAGCACGGGCGAAGGCAGCCCGTGGCCACGGCCGGTTTTGAGCCCGCGTTGGTCAGGCAAACGACGGTGAGATCAGGGGCTTGCGACCATATTGCGAACGTCTATTCGCCGCGCGATAATCACCGTTATCGTGCATCTTTTACCCGTCGAAATCGCCCCCGGAGACGCTCCATCATGACCACCGTCGCAGGCGCCCCCGTCGTCCCCTGGGAACCCCCGTCCCTGCCCGAGCTCAGGGCCGCCGACCGGGGCGTGGCCGAGTCCCTGGAGTCGGTCCTCTCCGACAACACGCGCCGCGCCTACGACGCCCAGTGGCGCACCTTCACCGGCTGGTGCGACCAGGTGGGCCTCCAGCCTCTGCCGGCCGAGCCCCTCACCGTGGCCCGCTACCTGGCCGCCCGCGCCAACGCCGGCGCTAGCATTGCCACCCTGCGCCTGGTCACCAGCGCCATTTCGAAAGCCCATGAGTGGGCGAAGCTCGAATCCCCCTGCCGGGACCCGGGCGTCCGCGCCTCTTTAAAAGGATGGGGACGGAGACTTGCGAAACCCCAGCGCCAGTCCGGGGCGCTGACCGCCGACGTCCTGGCCGTGATCCGCCTCACCGCCGTCCAGCCCCGCCGGCGCGGCCGCGGGATGGAAACGGCCGAGCAGGCTGCAGAAAGGGGGAAGTTCGACGTGGCCCTGGTGGCCGCGCTCTCCGACGCTGGCCTGAGGCGCAGCGAGGCTTCGTCTCTCACCTGGGGCGACGTGGTGCGCTGGGAGGACGGCTCCGGCCGCATCACCGTGGTCCGCTCCAAGACCGACGCCGAGGCCCAGGGCACCGTGGTCGCCATCACACCTGCCGCCATGACGGCGCTCTCCGCCATGCGGCCGGCCGGCGTGGCCAGCGACGAGAAAGTCTTCGGGCTGTCGGAGTCCCAGATCGCCCGGCGGGTCAAGGCCATTGCCAAAGCCGCGGGGTTGGAGAATTGGGAGTTCTTCAGCGGCCACAGCGGCCGCGTGGGCATGGCCCGGCGCATGGCCCAGAACGGCGCCCCCACCCACGAGATCGAGCGCCAGGGCCGCTGGAAACAGGGCGGCGGCATGGTCGGCCGCTACACCCGCGGCGAGTCCGCCGGCTCGGCGCTGCGGTACCTGTAGCCCAATCCTACCCACCTCGATAACTCGATCTGCTGCCGTCAATCCCCGTACGTGCGAGGGAACTGCAATAGGCAGAAAATCGTATCGCTGGGCAGGTGATTATAGACGTGGCTTCAGCCTTTGCGGATGTCTTAACTGGCGAGGATAGTACTCCAAGGAAGCCTTCTAGCAAATCAGGCTGCTTGGGCCAGTGCCGACGACAAGGTCGCCGCTAATCATCTCGCTGAGATTGGTCTTGGCCAAGCGACTCTGCTCAACCGCCCGTTTGGCATCGCGCAGGGCGAGTTCCGTCCGTTCGGTAAAGGTCTCTACAGTGTCGGCTTGCAGGTCAAGGCCGGCTATCCCTACAGAGAAGGTCACCGACACATTTTCGTCAATTCCCCGGCCAGTCGTAACCCAAAACTTGTGAGTGCTGAGTTCTTGTCGCAAATCATGCATGAAAGACACGGCATCGGATGTTTCTGTGCCGATCAATAAAACCGCGAATTCATCACCCTGCTTATACCTGAAAACCACATCCGTGTGCCTAATCTGTGATTCGAGTAGCGCGGCAAACTCCCGCAAGACCGAATCACCGTTTCTGTAACCGTAGGCGTCGTTCACACCCTTGAAATGGTCAATGTCCAGCAGCACCAATGAAAGAGGTTGAGACGTATCCCTTGCCCTTTTGACTTCCAGAGGCAATCGGCGACGAAACTCCCCGCTGTGAAATAAACCGGTCAGGTCGTCAATGCAAATCATCTCTTCCAGCCGGCGAATCCTGGGCCTTAGCAGGAGAACCGCGAACAGTGCGCCGACCAAGCCCGCGCCGCCAAGTCCGGCCGACAATATGAGAAGGTGCAATGTCACATGAATGTCCAGCACGGCCGTTTCTCCCTGCTATCTCAGTACCCGCCACCAAGCAAGAGCTTTGACCACTTCCGATGAGAAGTCCTCCACAGCTGTGTCCACACCATCTCTGATGATGCTTAGCTGGCCGATGTTCATGTCGCTGGCGTTCTCGGCTGGAGAAGCAGTCCAAGCGTCCTCTATTTCCTGTCTGGCGGCCGCCATTACCTCCTCGACCAAACGCCGATAGCTCGCGACTGATTGCGGTATCTCAATCCTAAGCCATTTCTCGTGGAACTGCAGTCGTTCTCTTAAGTCATTGATGCGGTCGCCAAGAGCGGTCAACGTTTGCGGAGTATTATCGGGCCGCCTTCTAATCCGGTAGGGCAGTTCCAGCCATTTCAGGGCGTCGGCAATAGCTTCCGCACACAGGGTGCGCTTTCGTTCCACGGAAGTCCGACGTTGGCCCAGCAAATAGGCGAGGACCGCGCCGATCACGCCCGATCCACCGACAACCAATGCGGCTATGACTGAAGGTCCCAAGTCGGTCACTGCGGCGGACGAGAGATATCCTGTGGAAAGTAGTCTAAATTAGCGGATGACCGGTGTTCAAGTCAGGTTGTCATGCACGAAACCGCTGGCAAAGACGTGATTCGCTACATTTGGCTCGGAAATGGTATCCGAACATAGCGTGGCAGAAAAGCTGGGGAAAGCACACCACCGAGACGGCCAGGGGTATCAGGCCGAACTCGTCCTCCAAGGTGAGGAAAACGGCGGCAGCCAAGGGACGCTGCCGGCGCACCACCCGCCCGGCCACCCGCACCACGTCGCCGTCACGACAGCCCAGCAGACCGTCGCTAGTGAGCACCTCCGCACCCAACTGGGGCCGCCGCCGCTCCATCACGTGGTTGTCGGGGCAGAGGCCCAGCATGGCGTACTCGTCAAGCACCCGCCGGGCGCGGGAGGTTTGGGTCAGCGCCGCCGGCGGATTGGCAGCGGGCAACGGCATCGCCAACTGGCCGCGTCGCACGCCCGAAACGTAGCCGGCTCCCACCTGCCACAGGACGCTCCGCCGGTCTGCGCAGTCGGGCAGCGCGTCCATGGCGCCAGCCCGTGTCAAGTTCTCCAACGCCTCCCGCGACAGCCCTGACCTTGCCAGCAGGTCCGATAAATCGGCAAACGGGCCGGTCTTCCTAGAGTGCAGCAGCGTCTCACCCAGATGGTTGTCCACACCCTTGACGAAGGTCAACCCCAGGCGCAGGGTATCGTCGCCCTCGGCGGTGCAGAGCAACTCGGAACGGTTCACGTCGGGATGGGCCACGCGCAACTCGAGCCGGCGGGCGTCTTGCTTCAGAGTATCGAGGTCCCAGAAGCCCATGGGCTGTTCGTTGAACAGGGCGACGAAGAACTCCAGCGGGTGATACCTGCGCAGCCAAGCCTCTGGTAGGCGGTGAACGCGAAGGCGACGGCATGGCCTTCGGGGAACATATAGTGGGGGTTGAACTTGCCAAAGATGATCTCGGCAGTCTCCGCCGACACCCCGCGCTCCCCGGCTCCGGCGATGAAGCGTTCCCGGTACCGAGCCACCAGCCGCTGCCCGTCGCGGCGTCCGAAGGCGCGACGCATCCGGTCGGCCTCGGCGGCGGTAAACCCGCCTATGTCCATGCCCAACTGCACCACTTGGTCTTGGAACATGATCACCCCCATGGAACGTTCCAACGCGTTTCGCTCCAACGGGTGGTCGTAGTCCCAGGTCATGCCCTCCCGGCGGCGCAGGAACTCGGCCACGCCGTCGTTGGCGCCCACGCCGGGGCGCACGGCGGCCACCTCCAACGCCAGCTCGTAGATGTCCCGAGGACGCATCCGCACGATGGTCTGCATTTGGGCGGCCGATTCCACCTGGAAGACGCCCACGGTATCGCCCCGTCCCAGGTCGGCGAACACCTCCGCATCCCGATAGTTGATGCGGCTCAGGTCGGGCTCGACGCCGCTGCGGTCCCGCACCAGTCGCAGCGCCTGCTGCATCTGGGACAGGGCGCCCAGGGCCAACAGGTCTATCTTGAGCACGCCGGCGGCGTCGATGCTATCCTTGTCCCAGTGGGCCACGTAACGGCCCTTGATGGCCGAGGGCTGCACCGGCGTCAGGTCGGTGAGGGGCGTGGACGACACCAGCATCCCGCCGGGGTCTTGCGCCAAACCTTTGGGAAACCCGGCCAGCTGCTGCGACAAACCCAGCAGGTCGCGCCAGCCGGGTCGATCGCACCGGGCCATAAGAGTGGGCGAAATGGACAACTCGGCAGGTGAATCCGTCTCCAGGCTCCGGGCCAGGGCGGCCACCTCGTCGGCAGGCAGGCCCAACGCCTTGCCCAGGTCGCGCACGATGCCGCGGCCCTTGTAGGTGGGCATCATGCCGGCCAGTGCGGCGTGATCCCAGCCCCATTCCTCGATGACGCGCAGGATGAGCTGCTCCCGGATGTTCCGAGGGAAGTCCAGGTCGATGTCGGGCAGCACGGCGGTCTCGGAGGACAGGAAACGGTCCAGGGCCAGGCCGTACTCCACCGGATCCACGTGCGACAGGCCGATGAGGTAGCCCACCAGCATTGAAACCGACTGGGTCGCGTACACCACCGTCCACCCCTGACGACTACGGCAAAGACACGACGGCCTCGGAAGAGAACAGGGTCTCCGCCGACGAACCCGCCAGGCGGGCACCCAGCAGCGAGGAATGCCGGTTCTGCGACATCATGGCCGCCGACTGTCCACAGCGCGTTGACGAAGCCTCCGAACCCGGAACCGGTGCTGCTGCCGACTTCTGAAAGCCAGCAGTAAGGCGGCCGAAGCTCGGCCTTGCGCGGGAACCGTACCATCCCATAGTCTTGAACACACCCATTATGCCGGTCGAACTTGTGAGCCTTGTCGTTGCCTCATGACCATCTCCGCAACCACCGAATTTGCCCGGTCGGCCATAGCTCAGGCTGCCGACTGGCCGCTGTCGCTCAACCGGCGAAACCAATGCGACGGTCGGGAACTCCTGGCGGCGCTGAAACCGGAAACAATCCCACTGTGCGTCTTCGACCCGCAGTACCGCGGCGTGCTGGACAAGCTGCGCTACGGCAACGAAGGCGTCAGTCGGGGACGACGACGCTCGGAGCTGCCCCAGATGAACGAGGAAACCATCGGCGAGTTCGTTGCTGGCATCTCGTCCGCTCTGATCCCATCCGGCCACCTGTTCCTGTGGGTCGACAAGTTTCACCTGTGCAAGGGCATCAGAACCTGGCTAGGAGACGGCGGACTGGAAGTCGTAGACCTCGTCACCTGGAACAAGGGCCGGATGGGCATGGGCTACCGCACCCGGCGCGTCGCGGAATATATGCTCATCCTGCAGAAACCGCCCACGCGGATCGGGCCGGGCTGGCAACGAGACCACATCCCAGATGTCGTTACGGAAAAGGTCGAACGCGTCAAGAACGTTCATCCCAAGCCCGTGAACCTTCAGGCCCGCTTGATCGAGGCGGTTACCGACCCCGGCGACGTGGTACTCGACCCGGCGGCCGGCAGCTATTCCGTGATGACCGCCGCTCACCAGGCGGGACGCCAGTTCCTCGGTTGCGACATCGCAAGCGCGTTATGACAAGATAGGTGCAAGGGATCGCGGGCACGACCCCGAGCCAGGCGGGCGGTTGAGTTCACGCCACGCGTTCGGCCAACCGATACCGTGGCCACTCTCGGCGTCGCCCACCTTGGTGATGTCGAGTAACCTGACGCCATGACGGCTCCACACTGGCGCGCCATCGCTCCCCGGCAGCCAAAACCTGAGCATCACTTCGCCCACGACGATGACCTGCGCCAGCAATGGCTTGACCAACGGCCCAACGACAACGACAGCGGGGTCGAGCGGGAAGCCCAGAGGGCAATCGTGGTTTACGACACCAATCGAGGCAGCCTTGGGCCGTGCCGGGCGTTGGCGGGGAGGTTCCTGGAGTACGGGGAGCACATCCTGCAAACTGGCCGAGGACGCCGACAGACCGAATGGACGAACCCGCCGCATCCACGCCCGGACCCATGAGGTTGCCACACGACTGGGCTCAGCGCAAGGACGGGGCCGATGCACTCAACTCGGTCGTAACAGAATACGCTGGCGTGTACTTCCGCAGCCAACTGGAAGCCCAGTGGGCGGACCGGCTGGAGCGCTTGGACATGGAGTGGGAACACGAGCCGGATCCACTGCCGGGATAGCTTCCTGATTTCCATATCTCCACCCGAGGCGGCCACCAGGGCTGGTTGAGGTGGAGCCGTGCGCCATCCTGCACGAGGATCAGGTCGGGAGGGTCGACCAATCCGGTTATGCGGGGAACGCCATCACTCTGGGCAAGACTGGGGACTACAGATGGTCCCATAACGGCAGCGCCTGGCTACCGCTGGAAGTATTCCGCCCCAGCCCGTCTCCGCCTGCCCGTCTCCCTTCCTACGCCCTGGCGTGCCGTACCGGAAGACTTGCGGCGCACTAAGGCGGTCCCAAACGGCCGCTGGCGTACAATCACACAGACCTTCTACCGTTGGAGAAAATAAATGAGCACGGGATCCAATAGCCCCGAAATCTACTGCGTCAAGTGCAAGGCCAAAACCGCCTCCCGCGACATCGAGGCCGTGACCATGAAGAACGGCCGTCCCGCCACCCGCTCCGTCTGCGTGGAGTGCGGCACCAGAAAGTTCCGCATCGGCGTCCTTCCCTGACCAGTTTCGCATCGCATCATCATGGCGCTGGACCTGGGACTGGCCGCTCACCAACTGCTGTCGGCCATGGACGGCGTGGTTGACGCCGCCGTCGCCCGCGGCCGCCGCCTGGACGGTGCCATCGACCGGGCCCTCTCCATTCCAGTCGACGAGGCCGCGTTCCGCACCGCGGCGGTGGGCCGCCGTCCCTACATCTCCGCCCGCACCGGCGCCGAGGGCCTGCTGGGCAGCATCGCCCCGCCGGACGTTCCCGCCGACTGGACCGCGGTTTCCGTGGACGGCTCCCACATCGACGTGGACCGCCACCTGCCCCTGCGCTGCTTTCTCATCAACCTGGGCGGCTGCGCCATCACCTACGGCCGGGACTTCGGCTGCCATTTGTTCAGCGAGCCCGCCCTGGCCGTAGAAGACGTTGACCTGTACCTGCGTCCTCCGGACGGCGCATCCGGCGAGACATTGATCGCCGGCCCACTGCTCGCCGCGCTGCGCACGGTGCGGGAGGTGGAGCGCCTGGCGGACGCCGTCGAAAGCCTGCCCGATGACCGGCCCGTCCTGGCCCTGCTGGACGGCACCCTGGCCTTCTGGGATCTGCAGCGGGGCCAGTACCCCCGCCACGTGGCCGACACGCTCATCAAGGATCGGTTGAGCCACGCCCTGGCCCGCCTGCGCGACGCCTCCCAGGATGGTCGCCCGGTGGCGGTGGCCGCCTATACCTCCCGGCCCCGCACCACCGAGGCGGCCGGCGCCGTGCGCCTCATGCTCTGCGTCCAGGGCGACGCCGACTGCAACCGGCTCTGCACCGCCCGGCATTCCCAGTCCGAAATCTGCGACGACGCAGCGGGCTTCGACGACCGGGAGCTGTTCGAGCTCCTGCTGGAGCCGGGACACCGCTCGCCCCTGTACCGGTCCAGCCACCTGGCGGCACGCTTCGCCCTGGGCCTCGCCACCGGACAGGAGTGGAGCCATTTCTACTACCTGAACGGCGGCGCCGAGATCGCCCGGGTGGAGGTCCCCGACTGGCTGGCCGATGATCCCGAGCTGCTGGCCTTGGGCCACGCCATGCTGGTGAAACAGTGCCAGCTGGGCCTGGGCTATCCGGTGGCCATCTCCGAGGCCCACGAGCAGGCGGTGATCACCGGCCACGACCGGGAGGAGTTCCGCCGGACGGCCCTGTTGCTGCTGGAGCAGCGGGGCCTGTCCGCATCGGAGTCCGCCAAGTCATTCTCCAAGCGTCGGCCCTGGGTGTGACAAAGCCCGGCTCGGGCGGTATGCGCCCGGCATCAGCTGCCGTCGATCACGCGCAGCAGGACAGTCACGTCCACGTCCGTCGGGGCCAGTCTCTCCGAGGGAATTTCGCTACTCCGAATCTCCTTGAACAGTGCCTGAAAGCGCACGTGTTCCTGACGAATCTCGTACCAGCATCTTGGCCGCTGCTACAGACGTTTTTCGTTTTGTGCGCGTCGGGCTCGATTGTTAGAATGCGACGGATGGCCGAAGGACGACGCTTCAGCCGGCAAGTCGGAAGTCGTTGCGCTAACATAGCCACCGTCAGCCACTACCGCTCAGAACATGGGAAGTCCTAATCTTCCGAACGGGAACATCCCGCATCATACGGGAGCAGACCGACATGAATGAAACCATCTTGGACTTGGCAGAACGCGTCGCCATCGCCGCCTACGAAAAGGAAGTCGGCGCCGTTAACACCGCCGAAGCCGATAGGCTACGCAACAACCTGTTGGCAAGGGTTGATCTCAGCAAGAGCCGCCGCCCAATCACCGACGCCCTCGGCGCAGTCCACATGGCAGCCGTAGTAACGAAGCGTGCCCTAAACCCCCAATCGCACTGCGAAAGCCAAGGCAACAACACTCCAGTCGCGGACAAATTCAGCGACACCATAGAGGAAGTTACCACCGAACGAGCCGCTCACTACTTGGGCCAAGCTGACCGATATTTTCTCGATATGCAACCTCAACAAGCTACGGAAAGTCTGGCCAGCGCCGTGACCTGCTCCATAGCTGCCATCGCAGCCCGAAACGATTGGTTCCACGACGACGATGGAATTCACGAAGCCGTCGAACTGCTGGCAACCGGGCAGAACCCGGAGATCGCCGGGGACATCCATCAAGCCTTGGCCCGTTCGTCCGAGTTAGGCCATGACCTGACCAGCGCGTTCAGCGCAGCCATGGCGCAGCCCGACTTGGTAAAGTTCGGAATGGGATACGACAGCGCAAACGGCTCCGACGAAGATGCCAGGAACTTTGCCAAACGCGCCATCCAGCTGGCGGACCGCCTGAACGCCGAGAGATGTGCAACCGCATGAACACTCAGCAACGGCTCGACGCCAGCATAGAGCTCTTGGAACGCTCCAACCGAGAATTCAACACCGGCGGCAACACCATGATTGCCGCCGAACTACTGTGGGGAACCTACGCCCAACTATCACTGGCTGTAGCAGAACTAAGAGGGTGGCCCGCATTGAGCCACGGAGCGTACCGCAACACCGCAACCTACTTGCGTGACTTGCAGGGTTCGGAGCGATGGGTTTCGGACTGGGCAGCCGCTGAAAGACTGCATTCCCACTTCTATCAAGACAACCTGAGCGCGAATGAACTGAGAACTGCGCGGCTGGCAACAACACAAGGCATCATCGAGCTGCGCCGAATAATCAACGATGAAGCTGGTCGATGATCATTCAATCGTAGGGCTGATCGTTACGTTTCCGACGGAGTCCCGGGCGTTCAAGGATCGCCTCCTTTTGTATAGCAATAGATCCCAGCCCACAGTTACGCACCCTAGCGCCAGCCCCGGCTCAGCAACAACGCTTCTCACGCCTACCCCCTTTATACCTCCTGTCATTGTGCGCGAAGCGTGGGAAGCTCATCGGCGTAGATCTTAACGCCCCAGCCTGGCCAGCGCCCGGTCGAACAACATCTGGTGGTAGCCCTGGAAGTTGTCGCGCGTGATCGGGACGTAGATGTCCGGCTGGGCCGGGTTGCCCTCCAGGATTTCACCGCTGGGCCGGATGGTGTGCCCGACGGTCCACATGAACCGGAACAAGGGTTGTTCACTTCCCGGTAAATGAAGGGTCTCACGAACCTCCCAAGTGTTGCTGTAGCCGCCCGTGGGCATCCCGATGAACGTCGCCAGGTCGTTGTCCACCAACATGGCCATGAACTGGTCTAGGTGCGAACCACCACGAACCCGGGCGTTGATGATGGCAATGTCGCCCCGGAAGTGGACCGGCGCGGGCTGTAGTATGCCGTCGGAGTCCCTGGGTAGGTGAGCCAGCTTGAAGGGTACCGGGGCAGTGTACTCGTCACCGCGGTTGATTGCGGCCAATCCGTCCGTCCGCGCCCACTCGTACAGCCAGCTTCCACTCAGGTTCCAGCCAGGTACGTCGGGAGCGCTGGTGTCCGGCTCCAAGCCCGCGATGTATTCGACCAGCCTTCGCCCGAGGTCGCTGAGCCGGACGTTGCCGAACGTGACCCGGAACGGATCATCGACCAGCCGTTGTATCGCGTAGGCTCCGCCGGAGCCGCCGCTGCTCCAACTCACGTCGATGATCATGTCGTAATCCAGGATCTGTTCCTGCTGTGCATACTGCATCAGCGCGGGAATGTCCTGGATCAGATCATCCCGTTCAAAGTCCCGCCAGTCGAGCAACACAATCCTCCGGTTGTGGTCAACCAGCACGTTGAAGTTCACCCGCTCCATCACCCGGTCGAACCCGGCGGTGGAATGGTATGAGTCAGCAGCAAAGCAACCGTAGCTGTAGGGCAGGGAAACGTCATAACGCTGGCCGTTCGGTCGCTCCAGCGTGAGATCCAGTTGAGCCGAATACAGGTGGGGCGGGACGTTCCAACGCATTTGCGTGAGATTGTCGGCCATCCGCCAGTACAGCCCGGCAAGAGTGGAATGGCGTATCCAGGGTGTGAATTCTTCCACGTATTCCGCCATGCTGCGTCCATTGACACTGACTAGGACATCCCCAACGGTCGGGGAGGTCCTTCCCTGCGCATTCTGGGCCACAAAAAACGTCGGGTTGTTGACGTCCGATAGGTCGGGCAGCACATGGACGGGCGTGCCGACGCATAACGTCCGGCGTGGAGGCGTCAGTCCTTCCTCAACCGATTCCACCCGTAGGTGCGTGTCGCGCCGGGCATTGCTCAGTTTCAACAGCGCGTAATACAGGTCATTCTCGGTCCTGGCTTCGATGAATTCGGAGCGGAGTTTCCGCATATCCTCGATGTGGGAAAAGCCGATGTTACTTTCCTTGATTGGAGAAAAGGCCTCGCGCCGTTCCGTGTTGGTGATGATCTCATCAAACAGCACCGCCAGTTGATCGGTGCTGAACTGCCGATCCACCTGCACGCCGCAGAAGGGGAGAGCCAACCTGGGCAGATCGCTGTCGGCCACATTCTGCAACGCGGCCGGCATACAGCCGATGAGAGCCGTGCCGGACAACCTTATGGCCTCCAATTTGCTGAGGTCAGAAAGAGTGTCGGGTACCTCCCCCGTGAGCAGATTATCGTGGAGATCCAGCGTCCTCAACTCAGACAGATCGCCCAACGACGAGGGGATGGACCCCATCAAATGATTGTTGTCCAAATCGAGCCGGGTCAGTTTGGAAAGCCGGCCCAGTGCCGGGGGGATTTGTCCCGACAGTCGGTTGTAGTCCAAGCGCAACAGTTCCAGGTTGGGAAGATCGCCCAGCGTCGCCGGAACTGGGCCGGTCAACTGGTTATGGCGCAGCGACAACCGTTCCATGCTGGCGAGGTTGCCCAGCGACGCAGGTATTTCGTCCTCCAACTGATTTTCGTATAAGAAAAAGACCCGCACATTGGACATGTCGCCCAGGCTGGATGGTATGGGCCCGCTCAGTTCGTTGCCTTCCAGTTCCAGCAACTCGAGATTCGACAGGTTTCCCAGTTGTGAGGGAATCGACCCGGTGAGTTGGTTCCTGCCCAGTCTAAGCACTTCTAGCGACGAGAGACCGCCCAACGTTGTTGGTATGGATCCTGAGAGTCGGTTGTTTACGATTTCCAGCCGTCGCAACGAGGCCAGATTGCCTAGGCTGTCGGGCAGGCTGCCGGACAGGTGGTTGTCCGTGAGCAGTACGATTTCCAGATTCCGGAGGTTGCCGACCTCCGGGGGCACCGGGTTGGTCAAATTGTTCAGGCTCAGCCAGAGTTCTTTCAGGTTGGTGAGGTTACCCAGCGAGGCAGGTATCGGGCCAGACAGGTCGTTGTTGCGCAGCCTCAGGTTCTCGAGACTGGACAGGTCGCCCAACTCCGTCGGGATTTCACCAGACATTTCATTCTCTCGGAGATCGAGCACCTTGAGGTTGGACAGGTTTCCCAGGCTCCTCGGAATCGATCCAGACAGCCGGTTTTCATACAAAAAAAGCCGTTCCAAACTGGTCAAGTTTCCCAGTTCGTTCGGGATTTCCCCGGTCAGATCGTTGGACCTGAGATTCAGGTACCTAAGATTAGACAGACGCCCCAGTTCTCTCGGAATCGCTCCCGTGAAACCGTTGACACGCAGATTCATCCATTGCAGGTTGGATAGGTTCCCCAAACTCGTCGGTAATGGCCCACTCAATTGGTTTTCGTACAGCCTCATCTCTTCCAAGTTTTTAAGGTCGCCCAATTCGCCTGGGATTGTCCCGGTCAGTTGATTGATGCTGAGGTTCAGATATGTGAGTTCCGATAGGGCGCCCAGTTGCATCGGGACACTACCGGATAATTGGTTGCCACGGAAGTCCAACGCGATCAACCCGGTTAGGTTCCCCACCGCGGAAGGTATCCGGCCGTTCAGGTTGTTTTCCCGAAGCCGCAGTTCCGTCACGCGCCCGCCGTCATCCGTCGTCACTCCGTGCCATTCCTCAATCGGCGCAGTGCTCAGCCAGCCACTATTGTTGGTCCAATTAGCTCCACCTGTGGCGTTGTAGAGGGCAACCAATGCCGCTCGGTCCGTGTCCGCATTGGCATCTCCAGATCTGCCGGCGCAATCCGGGGTGGGCAGGGTCATACCTGGCGGCAGGCTGTTCCGCCCCGGCAAAAACTCCCAGCGCGGGTTGCTGGGCCAGAAGAATTCGCTGCTCACGCTTCCGCCGCCGCCGGTATCAATGAAATTGTTGCTGGTCAGCACAGTAACGGCGTGACGGGCGCCCGGAGAGAGTCGTTGGACCGTGTACTCGGCGCGCCCGTTGTCAACTGGGATGTTCCGCGCGTTCACGTCCACGTACACGAACGCCTCGATCCATTCTCCGGTGCAGCTGGCCTTGGCCAGGTGGTAATCCACCTCCATGTTGACATAGCCGACCCGGTAGTGCGTGGCCTGGGGAACGGCGTCCCAGGAAATGACCAGGTCCCCCGGGTTGTTGCCGTCGCGGACAGCAATGTTAGCGGTGGGCGGCGGGGCGGTTTGGGCCACCGCCGGCTCAGCGCACTCACCGGTGGGCAGGGTCATTCCCGGCGGCAGGGTGTTCCGTCCCGGCAAAAACTCCCAGCGCGGGTTGCTGGGCCAGAAGAACTCGCTGCTGACACTTCCGCCGCCACCGGTATCGACGAAGTTGTCGCTGGTCAGCACGGTGAAGGCGTGGCGGGCGCCCGGGGACAATCGCCGGACGGTGTACTCCGCTCGTCCGTTGTTGACTGGGATGTTCCGCGCGTTTACGTCAACGTAGACGAAAGCCTCAATCCATTCCTCAGTGCAGCTGGCCTTGGCCAGGTGGTAATCCACCTCCATGTTGACGTAGCCGATGCGATAGTGCGTGGCCTCCGGCACCGCGTCCCAGGAGATCACCACCTCACCCGAGTTGCTGCCCTCGCGGACCGCAATGTTCCCAGCGGACGGGATCTCACCTTGGGCTGCTGCCGGCGCCGCGCTGGCAACGACAACGCTTACGAGGGCAACCAGGATGATAGCGAGGCACGGCACAGCAGGAGATTCCCAACCTTTGATGCTAGTTTTCAAGGATTTCACCTTATTACCTCGGCCAGTCCCTTGCGTCCGAATTGCTGGTTCCCGGCCACTAGGCAGACGCTGGTCTCGCGCAGCAGGTCTGCCACGTCCACATCCGACGGGTCCAGTATCTCCATCTCCGGCAGCCGGTCAAAGTCGGTGTCCACCGTTATGATGCGACCCACACCCAGGCGCCGCATCACCACCAGATGCACCAGTTCCTGCAGCACCTCCACGTCAGTCACGAACGCCTACGCGTGCTCGGCCACCGCCATGAGAATACGCCTGCGGGATCCCGGTACCGGCGCTCCCGGCCGCATATATGGGCGCATTGGAGTCAATGAAGACCGCCCGGCTCATGGGCCGCCTCCAGTTCCCTGGCCAACTGGGCAGGATCGGGCGGGTCTTCGATCTCCAGTGTCGCCAGGCGTCGCAATGCCGCTCGGCGCCGTTCCTGCACCACGGCCTCATACGCGTAGTCGATCAATCCGTTCACCACCTCGGAAATAGGCAGACCAAGCTCCTCGACGATTTCATCCAAGCGCCGTCGCCGCTCGTCGTCCAGCTCCACATCCAAACGCGCCATGATGGTCCGTTCCTGTGCATGATACATTGTATGGCACAAAGTATACGGCGTATGTATCCGGTCGGTCAAACCAACCGTTGGCCCACTCTTCCGGTCGCGCAGCTGGGCTGAACCGCACCCCGGCCAGTCGCCTCCCCCGTCTGCCGTCATCCTAGTAACCGTCATGACCTACGCCCGCAACACCACCGTCAGCGCGATGCGCACCCGCAACGACATCGAGGAAACCCTCGAGAGGTACGGCGCCGACGGTTTCGCCTACGCCGCACAGGGCAACCTGGCCACGGTCATATTCGCCATGGAGGACCGCTGCATACGCTTTGTCCTGGAGCTACCCGACCCCGAGGAGTTCCGCTACACCAACCACAGCCCGCCCCGGGAGCGCAGCAATCGTGCCCAGCGGGATGCCTACGACCAGGCCTGCCGCCAGCGGTGGCGAGCTCTGTTGCTGGTCATCAAGGCCAAGCTGGAGGCGGTCACCGCTGGAATCTCCACCATCGAGACCGAGTTCCTGGCCAACATCGTGCTCCCGGACAACACCACCGCCGGCGAGTGGATGCTCCCTCAGATCGACCGGGCTTACCGCACCGGGGAGATGCCGCCCCTGCTGCCGGTGGCCGGCAACTCTGATCACCGATCCTCTGGTCCCATCCCGCTGCCACCCGCCTGAGTGCTGCGCCCGCAGTTGGGACTAGCGTTCCAATGTGGCACAATGATCCCGGCGGGCAGGCACGCGCTCGTAGGCAGGATGGGCGATGGCGCCGCAGACCTTCCGCCGGGGAGGAGACCATGCTGGAACGACGGAAGCCCATTGTCACCGAGTTAGCCTTGGCCGACAGCCTGGACCAGTTGGTGAACCTCATCGAGGAACTCAGGGCCGACGCGGATCTCCGTGTGGAGATCATTACAGACGAGACCTCTCTGGTGAAGCTCGCCTTCTCCGGCACTCCTGACGTGGGCTTCGCCATGCGGCGCGAGGTGCGCGACATTCCCGGCGAGGTGGTCCGCCGCATCTGGAACGAAGGCCTGCGCGACTACGAGACCGCGTAGTTCACCGTCGCCGCTCCGGTACGCGGCGCACCGGATCGGCAACCAGCGTGTCACCCGCCGGACTGGCCAGCTGCCGTTCCAGCGCCGTGAACAGATCGATAAGCTCGGGCGCCTCGAAGGCGCGGTTGCGCCGTCCCACGTTGGCCTGGACTAGCACTCCGGCTTCCACCAGCCGGTCCATGGCCTGGTTAGCCGCCTGGATCGAGCGTCCGGTCAGCTCGGCTGCAGTCGCCACGGTGAGCACCGGAGCCGCCGGCAGCGCTCCGATCAGTCGCTGAACCGCCGAGTCCCGACGTGGTCTGCTCGCTCGCTGACGCCAGTTCTCCTGCAGCTGCCGCACCCGTTCCTCAAACCAACCCGCGTCTGCCACCGCCCGGCGACAGGCCGAGGCAAACAGCGCCGTCCAGCGGTTGATGTCCGAGTGAGCGGTTTCCGACCCGGGCTCGCCCTCGTAGCGAGTGGCCGTCAGTCCCGCCACGTAGTCGTCTGCCCAGGTGGCCAGGACCAGCGACACTGGAGGCAGGAACCGTGCTGCGATCCCGCGCCGGCGCAGCGCCAGGTGGATCAGCACCCTTCCGGCGCGCCCATTGCCGTCGACGAAGGGATGGATGGTCTCGAACTGAGCGTGAGCAATCGCAGCCTGGGCCAGGGCTGGCAGACCATCATCGTTGCAGAAGACAATCAGGTCATTCAGCAGGGCAGGGATGTCCTCTGGCGGCGGTGGAACGAACGCTGCCGAGCAGGGATTGTAGGCACTGCCGCCGATCCAGTTCTGCACCGTGCGGATCCGGCCGCCGTGCTCCTCCAGCCGGGTCCCCTCAAGGAGCCGACGATGAACCTCCAACAGGATGTCCAGCGTTATCGGACCGTCCGGTTCAACCACTTCCATCCCCCAGACCATGGCATCGATGTTGGCCAGCACTTCGGCGGCCGTGACGTCCCTGACCTCATCCCCCAACCGGCGGGCTGCGTCGGCTCGCAGCAGTCTTCTTCCCTCCACCACCAAACCTTCGATGCGCGAGGATGCCACGGACTCGGCGCGCAACAGCAGTCGCACCAGGCCCTCGGTATCGGCCAGAGCGTCCACCGCCCCGTTGAGCCTGACTAGGTCGGCCTCGGCGTCTGCGACGTCCGCGGCCACATCGCCGTCGAAGGCGAAGCGGCGACCCGCCAGGAAGTCCGGCCGATAGACCGAGTACCGGCATGGCCGACGGTCACGCCGGGTCGGCGCCGAGAAGTCAGGTCCCCAAACGCGTTCCTCAAATCTGGCCATATGCAATCTCCATATTCAAGGATAGCATCCAACCTTGAATATAAGCCCGGCCAATTAAAGTTTCGGGGCGGCCACCGTCCCGCGACCAACATCCCCGACAGGATGCTACTGGCCGATCTCCCGGCGGTACTGGGCCAGGCGCCGGTCGGTGAGTTCGGTAGCGAAAGACGCTACTAAGTTCTACAATTAAAGAAGACAGTCGGAGTGACAGATGACCACACCCATCGCCACCTTCGAGGACATACTGGCCGCCATGGAGAACAACCCCAGGCTCCAGGCAGCCTTGCACCAGCACGTCCTCGACCAAGAGTTCTTGCAGCTGCCCGCCATCGTGAGGGAGCTCCAGCAGGCTGTAGCCCAACTGACCCAGTTGGTGCACGACTACATTGCCGCTACCGACGCGCGGTTGGAGCAGATAGAAACACGCTTGGCCAGGCTGGAGGACGACGTTACGGAGCTGAAAGCCGGACAAGCCAGGCTGGAAGGGAACATGAACCGGCTGATTGGCTCGGACTACGAGCGCAAAGCGGCTCGTTGCGCCAGCAGGCTGGCGCAACGCAACCTGTCGCTCCGGGACCTGCATGTCATCTACGCTATCACCACACCAGACAGCAATCGGCTTCCGGAGTTGTTGGACCGAGCCGTAGCGGCCGGCCGCATCGACGCTGATGAAGCCGACGATCTGGAAAATGCGGACGTGATCCTGGCCGGCCCCGACCACTACGTAGTGGCGGAGACGTCGGTAACAGTGGCTAGAAACGATGTCATGCGAGCCAGAAACCGGGCTGACTTGCTGGCTCGGGCCACCGCAACTAGCGGGAAAGCGACGGTCATTGGCGCGCAGGCCCTGGACTCAGCCGTTCAGGACGCGGCCGCCAACGACGTCGCGATAATGATCCTGTCAGAATAGACCGCAGCCATACCTACTGCCATCGAAAAAGCGTTTGCACAGGGGAGCGAGCCGAGTTCCACCAAGGAGACTCCGAAGCGGCTATTGAAGCTGAGGTGGACTGGAACAACGATAAGCCGATAAACGGCGGCTCGACAATACTGCAACCATGACCGTAGCGATCCTCTGTCTTGCAGCTTGCACCACTCTACCAGCGGAGCCATTTTTCGATTTCAGGTGACCAGCAAAACGAAGGCCCCCGCCGTTGATGGCGGGGGCTGGTTTTCGGATCGTGGCTCGCCCTGGCGGGCGCGCATGATCCGGGGCTTGCGTATGCCCGGGGGCTACGCGGTGGTGCGCCGTCCCATGATCATGGCCACGATCGCGATTATCACGGCCACGATGGCCACGATCAGCGCGATGATGCCCATGGAACCACCGGAACCGGCCGGGCCGATCGTACCGGCAGGACCCTGCGGACCCGGAGGTCCCGGAGGCCCGGCGATGCCCTGCTCGCCCTGGGGACCCGCAGGGCCGGCGGCTCCGGCGGCGCCGTCGCGGCCGTCGCGGCCGGCGGAGCCGTCCATTCCGTCAGCGCCGGCCGGTCCGGGGACGCCCGGAGGGCCAGCCGAGCCGGCGGGGCCCCGAGCGCCCTCAGTTCCTGGCTGGGCGGACAGGTCAGCGGACAGGTCCATGATCATGCGGTCGCCGCTCATCCAGGTGTACTCGTAGTCCACCATGCGCTCACCGACCATGAACGTCACCATGGCGGCAGAGTCCATGGGCTGCATCAGCTGCAACTCGTAGTGGCCCCCCATCATGGTGGTGGTGGAACCGATCTTCTCGTCGCCGGCCATCGCGGTGACCATGGTCCCCTCGGGTACGGGGAGACCGTCGGCCATGGCGTAGCCGAATATGAAGGCGGGCGGCACGTTGGCCCGCGGCGCATCTCCCTGGGCCGCAACCAGGCCCAGGGGCAATGCGATCAGCAGGGCAATCAACGCCACCGCCGCCATCGCTCCAATTCTCTTCATCTCATTTGCTCCTGCTTGGGGTGGTTTCCCCGCTCCCGCAGCGTGAGCCACGGGAGCGGGGGCGCTTTACTGGACACTCATTCAGTCGGTTGACTGTCGCTCCCTTGCGGGGACGACGGTCTACCAGACCTCCAGGTTCCAGCAGTCGTCGCCACGGCAGGTGAGACTGCGGACCTTGTTGTTCAGGACCACGTCTTCCACGGTCTCGCTGACCAGGATCCAGTAGGCCTCACCGCTGACCATTTCGGACAGGGTGTTCAGGTCGGCGAACCCGGGGCGCGGGTCGTAGAAGGACCACTCCTTGCCCACATCGTCGAAGTAGAAGATGGCGACCAGGCTGTCGCCCAGGGACTCCACGGCGTCGGGCAGCGCGGCAGCCGCGCCGACCGCGGCCGACTCAGCCAGCACGTTCAGCTCGCCGATGGCGATGGTGTCTTCCACGTCCAGCAGCACGCTGTAGGTGCCGGGGTCCAGGCCGGGGATCAGCACGTTGTCAACGGTAACGCTGCCGTTACCATCAGTGCTGAAGTTGCCCACGGGGAGGACGCTGCGGCCGCCGATTTCCACCCGGTCAACCTGCTGGTATACGGGCATTCCGTCAACGGACAGCATGATGTGGTCACCGGGCTGGCCCTCGGCGGGCTCAATGGTGATGATGGCGGCGGGAACTTCAAAGGAACCCACCTTCACGATATCGGCGCCCATCTTCGCACGCACCTGGTTGGTGGACGGGATGGCCACGTCAGAGGCGACCCGGTGCTCGATGGTGAAGCGACCGGCGCTGTCGGCGAAGGCGCTGTACCGGCGAGTGCGGGCGCCGTCGGAAACCTCAATGTCCACCGGGTCGGGAGCGGCGCCATCGATGTTGTCGATGGGCCAGTTCACGCCGGTGATGGTGATGACGTCCCGGGGGCCCGCCACCTCGGGGGTAACGCTGATGGACGATTCGGGGATGGAGATCACGGCGGAGCCAGAGAACCCGGTATTGTCCTCCACCTCGATGGTGTGGGTGCCGGCGATGAGGGACGGATTGCTGCCGTCACCTTCCGGCCACAGCACCACGGAGGCGACGAACTGGCCGGCGTTGGAAACGTCCACCACGTCCATCCCGCCCATGCGGTGCATGGAGTCGCTGTCCACCATCAGGGGAACGCCGTCGATGGTGATGTCCATCACGTCGATGTAGTCCCCGCCGAAGCCGTCACCGGTGATGGTGATCAGCTCGTTGGCCAAGGCTTCCGACTTGCTCAGGGTGAGCAGGGAGCCGGTGATGGTGATCTTGCTGTCCTCCGACGTAGTGCCCCAGGTGGCGTCGATGCGCACCGTGCCTTCCAGCGCGCTGCCGGATATGCTGCCCGGCAGATCGAAGGTGGCCGTGGCCGAACCGTCTTGGGCGATGGTATCCGCGCTGACGGACATGCAGTTGGGAGCGCAGTCAGCGTTGCTGGACAGCACTTCCTGGCCCGCTATCTTCAGCGAGGTCAGGCCGGCGCCAGGGTTGGGGAAGTCCTGGGCGAACACGTTGACGGTGTCGCCGGCGGCGGCCGAACTGGGCACCACGCGCAGGGAGTCCAGCAGCTTGAAGTCCTCGACGTCGGTGCTGGAGGAGCGGCCTTCGCCGTCCACCATGCAGATGAAGTTGTTGTTGCCGGGCACAAACGTCGGCACGGTTACTTCAACGGTGACCGCGACCTTGTCGTCGCTGCCCACGGTGGCGATGCCGGCCCGCTGGCCCGTCATGATGATGTGGCGGCAGAAGGTCGCCTCGGCGGTCCCGCCGGCGTCAACCAGCGTGATTCCGCTCAGCGCGTCCATCTGGGCCTGGCTCAGCCCGCCCCACATCTTGCAGTAATCTTCAGCCATGCCCGGCAATTCGTTTTCCATGGCGATGGCTTTCATCTCTTCGCAGTTGGTGCTGTCCCACCACTCCATGTAGGGGGTGGCGTCGCCCAGCACGTGGACGGCGGCGGAGGTGCCGTTGTTGAAGCCGGAGCCGGTGACGACCAGCTCGTAGCCCCGGTCGTTGTCCACGTCGGACAGGCCGATCTTGGCCAGGGTCTTCAGCGGCGCGCCGTCGATCATGTCGTCCGCGTACATCGGCCCACCCACGCTGTCGGTGGGACCCAGGATGGAGTAACCCACGCTGTGGGTTCCTTCCTCGCTGTTGTTCTTGATGCCGGCGGACTTGGTGAAGACCAGGACCAGAGTCTGGCCCATCTTCGGCCCGTCAAATCCGTCGTAGTCATCGGTGGTGTTCATGTCGGGGATGAGCACCTGGATGTCATAGTCATCCTTGTCAGCGGTGAAGTGCTCGTCGGTCTCCACGGCAATCGGGTCGGTGGCATAGACGCGCCGGCCGTTGCTGGTGGATTCATCCATGGTCCGGCTGCCGGAAGCGGTGAAGTACACCGTGTCCCGGTCAATGTCGTCCGGCACGGCGAAGTCGTCTTCCAGGTACAACACCACGGAACTCCCGCCGCGCCCCAGCTTGTCAGCCTGGGCCTCGGTCAGGTTCGGGATGGTCAGCGTCAGCTGCACGCCGGCGCTGGCCGAGGTGCTGGTGGACTTGATGGAGGCCATCGTCGGCATTGCGCCGTTTCCGCCGGGATCGGTAGGCGGCGGGGCAGCAGGTCCGGTCGCGCAGTCGTGGTCGTTTTGCGGGTCATTGTCGTGGGCAATCCGTCCTAGTGTGGACAAATCGTCGCAGTGGGCGCTACCAGAGGCACCGTCGTGCGCCTGCGTGTTCGTCGGGGAAGACGCCAACATCAGGAATGCGGCCACCACGCCGACGACAGCAACCGCCATCACCAGCGACACCGGCCAGAGGCGCTTTCTCGTTTTATTAGTCATCTGACTGAATCTCCTTTGAGATTGTCGTTGCCTGCCGTAACCGAAAGGGTTCCGGAGCTGCGCCGGAACGAGCCCGGAACCCTCGCAACTCAATTACGGTACGGTCACGATGGACACGCCGTACTCATAGGCGGTGGGATCGCCGGCGCCCGTGGACACCACGATGGCCATGTAGCGACCGGACGCCACGTTGTCGAACGTGTACGTCATCGCTGACGGTACGCCACCAATGCGCTGTTCGCGGTACACGCTGTAGTCGGCAAGGTCAATCAAACCGACGTCGTGCACGTCAGCATTGGCTCCATCCGTCCAGGTAATGGTGATACCGGGGCTGCCGGGGTCGCTGTCGTCAACCATCGCCATAACGTTGGTCGGCGCGCCCAAAGCTCCTGACATCACCGTCACCGAGATGGTCTGCATGGCGCTGGCGCCGTGCATGTCGGTGGCGGTCACCGTCACTATGGCCGAGCCGGCGGTGACACCGGAGATGGTCACCATGCTGCCGCTGGCAGAAGCCATGGCAACAGCCATGTTGCTGGACATCGCCATGTAGGTCAGCGAGTCGCCCATATCGGTGTCGGAGAAGTAGGACGCGACGTCAACCGTCACGCTCTGTCCGGCGGTTACGGTCTGGGCGGCAATGCTGCCCACTGCCATCGGGTCAGTGTTGGGGGCCACGTATTCGTGGCAGTCCGACAGCAGCGCGCGCAGGGTGCGCTGGATGTTCGGGTCGGCATCTTCCACCTGGCACAGCGGGTGCATGCCGGTGGCTGTCATCGGAGGATCCGCGCTCAACGCGACGTCGGGCTGGCCGATCCAGCGCACGCCGTAATCCGTGACGCCGCGCGCCCGGTATTGATTGTCGCGGCCTTCGGCGACCACCACGATGTGATAGGTCCAGCCGTTGTTCAGGTTGTCGAACGACACCGGCGATACGGCATTGTCACGTTCCGTCACAATATTGCCGTTGCTGGCGTCAATCAGCAGAACGTCGTGACTGATCGCGTTCAGGGCCTCATCGAACATCAACGTGCCTTCCCCGGGCACTTCGCTGTTGATGGTGAAGATCAGGCCGGTGGGATGGGGGCTCGGCGAAGCTACGCAGCGGATCCTCTCGGTGGTCTGCAGGTAGGTGCCGTTCTGATTCCAGACCTGCACCGAGAAGGCAAGCCCATCATCCGCGTTGTAGCTGGCACACGGGTCCATGACCCGGAAGGTGCCCTGGTTGTAATTTCCAGCCTTGCCGTCAAGGTAGGCGTTCATGGTGGTGTCGCCGGGGACATGCCACGTGTACTGGTCGTAGGCCAGGGCCTTGGCGGCATCCAGATCCGTGTTCTTGGGCAGCTCCAGGCGGCCGTGGCTGTCCAGCCCGATCACGTCCATGCCCCGCTCCGCCACTTCCTCGTCAACGTCCAGGCCGATGACCCGCCCGTGGCGGTCCAGCAGGCGGACGTACACCGGGCCGGCGAAGTTGGCCGTCACGGTTAACTGAACGTCGGTGGCGCCGAACAGCACCTCGACGGTGTTCTGGCCGTGCACCGGATTTTCTCGGGTGGTCAGATTTTCCCGTTCGCTCACGCCCAGGGCGTAGCTGCGAACCACCGGCTCGTCACGTTGCAGGTAGCCAGTCACCATGGTGTTCATGTCGTCGAGCATGTGCGATGGACCCTCGGGGTCGCCAACGAGGTACCCGTCGGTCACGTTGTAGTGATCGGCGCGGTCCCAGTCGCTGTAGCTGACCACGGTGGCGTCTTCACTCATGCCGTCCCGGGGCGTCACGGGCGCTGGCGTGGGGTCAGGGGGAGCCTGGGGATCCAGGTAGCTCACCGTGTGGGTGTCGCCGATGGGCCGTCCGTCAACCTCCAGGCTGATGCCGATGTCGGTGCCGTGGGGGATGGTGGTCGCGAAGATCTCGAACCACGGGTCGTCAACCGAGACGTCCATGTTAAAGCTACAGCGGTCCAGCGGGTTGCCCAGCCGGTCCGTGGCCAACGCGTCGGTGCCTGCCGGCAGACACGGGGAGGTCGCCTGAATGTCGCCCTGGGCGGTGTCAACCACGTCCAGGTACACGGTCACGATCTCGCTGCCTTCCCGCAGCGAGAAGTCGGCCGGGTTGCCATCCTCGTCCAGCACGTTGATGGTGTAGCGTGTGGTGTCGTTGCGAGACTGGAGCACGAAGTCCGGACCTTCCACGATGTAGGAGTCAGGCGCGCCGCCAGTCGGCTGCTGCGTGGGCTCCTCGGTGGGCTCCGGCGTGGGCGTCTCCGCGGCGACGGTGCACAGGACCGGATCACGGTTTTGCAACCCCGCTTGGATGCGTTCCCGCCGGTCGTGATCCGCGCGCTCCGCTTCTGTCATATCCGCACACGCCGTGTTGTGGTCAGCATCCGTATGCGCCACCGCGGCGCCGGGACTGGCTGCCAGCACAGCGAACACGGCCAGGACGCCCGCGACGGCAAGCGCCATCACCAGTCCCCCCGGCCAGATGTGCTTTCTTGCTTTGTGTGTCATTTGACTGAATCTCCTCGTGAGATTGTCGTTGGGTTAGGTAGGTTGTCGTCTTGCACAGCCGGGGCGCCGGTCCTTGCGGCCGGCTTCCCCGGCTGCGCTCCCTGCCGGGATTACCGTATCACCACCTCGTGCTCTCCCATCCACACGAAGTCTTCACTGCCGCGCGCCGCCGCCACGACCACGTTGTACGTGCCCGAGGCCAAGCCCGCGAAACTCGCAGTGCCAGGGTCGCCGGTGGAAGAGGCGGGGTTGAACGAGGCCAGCGCCACGACTTCGGTGAAGTCTTCACTGAACACGGCGGCTACGATTATGTCCGCATTCTGCGCCGAATCCGGCGTCCAGCTTACGACGACCGAATTTCCGAGTACGCGCGCGTTGACCCCCATGGGCGCCGTCACGTCGTCCCCCGGCATCTGCGTCGGATCGCTGAAGGTGATCGGCAGGATGTCTTGCAACTCGCCCAGCTGCACGATGATTCGACCGCTGTCGCCGTCGTCGGCCGCCAGGGACGCGAAGATGGTGAACGTCGCCGTGCCGTCGGCGCCCAACGTCACCTGGTTGGCGGAGTCGACCCCGGTCACCAGGGCGTCGGTAGGCTGCACCGACACGGTCACCTTGTCGTTGTCGCCCGCGGTGAGGTGCGGGATCCCGCCCAGCATATCCGTGGCGGTGACGGTGAACATGGCGGAGCCGTTCAGCGGGATGTCGGCGTCACCGCTCACGGCCAGGTTGGTCGGCGGGCCAGCCACGGTGAACATGGGGGTGAGGTCCGCGACGGTGGTGTCATCGTCGTCGTCATCGTGGGAGATGGTGACTGTCATGTCGCCCAGAGCCGTGGGGTTTGCGGCGGCGTCGGTGTTGATCATGTAGATCCAGACGGCGGCATCGTCAGCAGCGTCGGCGACCGCGGTCAACGCGGCGTCGCCGATCTTGGCTTCGAGGTTGGCCGCTTCGTCGCCCAGGGTGTTGCCGAGGCTGTCCACGACGTGGGCCTTGACCACAACCATCTGGTCGTCGCCGTAACGGTCGGCCATGGCGCAGTCGTTTTGACCCACCTTGCCAAACTTCGCGCCTTCGAAATCGCCGGCTTCATTATCCATGGGATGGGGCAGACAGGCCATGTTGTAGGTGTCGCCCATGATGGTGGCCGGGGAGCCGAGCTTGGAGAGTACCACGGTTCCCAGCGTCAGATCACCGACCGTCACCACCACTTCGATGCGGTAGGAGTCAGCGGCCGCGCTAGGCAGCGAATCGAACTCGAAAGCGGCCACGGCGTCATCGGCTATGATGATGGCACCGGTCTCAACCGTATCGCCGTCAGCCGGGCTAAGACCATCCACCAATATGTCATCCGATGTCGCGCTGGCGGTCGCTACCGACTTGGTGTCAACGTCGTCGCTGAGGTCCCTCGTGGCGACGATGCCATTGGGCATGGTGGACGCGCGGAAGCTCACCTCGGCGTCGAGAAGCTCCTTCCCGTTTCCGTCCTCAACCAGGGCGTAGATTGCGACCGTGTTCTGACCCGTTTCCATCGTGTGGGTTTTCATCCCGCCATCGATGATCGCGGTAACGGCTCCGAAGTCTGTGGTGGCGTCAGCGGCGCCGGTGCGCACCACCAACTTGGAGCGGGACTCCATTGCGTCTTGGACTGAGGCAGCGGTGCTGCGAAGCCAAGCGTCGTCTCCGGTTCCAGCACGAGCGTCGGCAGCACATCCTGCGGACTCGGCCACGACGTCGTCGATAGTATCATCAGTGCCGACGACGCACTGTTCCAAAATTGCGTCATCGATATCGGTGTTAAAGTCGACACCGTCTTTACCGATGGCAGGCTCACCCAGGAACAGGATGTTCACAGTGGCAATTCTACCAGTGGTCAGCATTACGCTGTTCCTACCGCCGGTTTGCGGCGGGGTGGTGCCACTGACCGTTTCGGTGAATCCCGTGCCCTGCGCGACGTAGATGGTAACTGTTTCAGGGGCCTTGCCGGTCACGTCGAAGGACATACTGCTGGCTACGGGGTTACCATCGACACCCGGCGTCCCGGTGGGAACCATTATTCTCGTTGCCGGAAGGGGCGCAACAACCACAGCGTCTGGGCCAGCAGTCCCTGTATAAAACGCGGCGGCGGTGTCGGCATCGTTATCGTGGTCGCCGTAGGTAGTGCCCGGCGGGTACACATTCGCGGCGGTACCACCGATGCCCGGTCCGAAGATTACAAAGTTGGAAACGGCAGCCGCCTCAACAGACGCCTGTCCGTTCAGCTTGATGGTTGCGGGCGTGGTAGTAGAGTCACAGCCCGGATTACCATCTGCGTTGGTGGGGGTTCCCGGGATGGTGGGCACTTGGGACGCGATCGCTTCAGCGCCGGCCGTAACCGTGATACATGGATCGCTCTGGGCCTCCGCGGGCTGGGCGCCGTTGGTGGCCATGAGGCCGAAGGCCAGCAGCGCGGCCAGGGCCATGACCCCCAGGGTCACCGGCACCGGCCAGAGCCTTTTTGCAATTCTTTTTCTCATTACTCGTTCTCTCCTTGTAGCCGGCAGCAGGAACTCGGGGGTTCGGCTCCGGCTGGCACAAGCAGTTGTTTCTTCCGCTTCTTCGAGCGGGCAGCTCCTTCGACTGGCTCAGGATGATGGTTCGACGGGTTCACCCTGAGCGACGGACAGGGACGGCCGCCGCGCGTTGATCTTGAGTTATAACTCGACGGTTCTTCACCTCCTTGCGTATGGCCCGTGGTGAGCTGGGCCCCGATCGGCTCACCATGAGCGGAAGGGCTGCCGGCAGTCTGGCACGGGTAGAGCTGGGTCACAACTTTGCTCTCCAATTCTAGCCCGGGTGACATTACCGGAATATTACGGACTGGCGCGAATTTTTAGTAATTTTTTAGGGCCATGCCAAAGCTCCGCAGGGGTGACCGCCTGCGCTCCCCTCAAGGATTACGGTATCTCCACCTCGCGCACTCCGTCCCACACGAAGTCTTCATTGCCGCGTGTCGCCGCCACGACCACGTTGTACGTGCCCGAGGCCAAGCCCGCGAAACTGGCAGTACCAGGGTCGCCGGTGGAGGAGGCCGGGTTGAATGAGGCCAGGTCCACCACTTCGCTGAAGTCTTCACTGAACACCGCGGCTACGATTATGTCCGCATTCTGCGCCGAATCCGGCGTCCAGCTTACGACGATCAAATTGAACGATACCCGCGCGGTGACCCCCATGGGCGCCGTCACGTCGTCCCCCGGCATCTGCGTCGGATCGCTGAAGGTGATCGGCAGGATGTCCTGCAAATCACCCAGCTGCACGATGATCCGACCGCTGTCGCCGTCGTCAGCCGCCAGGGACGCGAACACGGTGAACGTCGCCGTGCCGTCGTCGCCCAAAGTCACCTGGTTGGCGGAGTCGGTACCCACCACCAGGGCATCGGTCGGCTGCACCGACACGGTTACCTTGTCGTTGTCGCCTGCGGTGAGGTGCGGGATCCCGCCCAGCATATCCGTGGCGGTGACGGTGAACATGCCGGAGCCGTTCGGCGGAATGTCGGCGTCGCCGCTCACGGCCAGGTTGGCCGGCGGGCCGGCCACGGTGAAGTTCAACACCACGTCGTCCACATCGTCGTCGGAGTGGGAGACCGTGATGGCGCGCATGCCCAGGGCGGCGTCATCCTTGACCGTGTACACGTCGAAAGTGTTGGGAGCTGTGCCGTGGGTCATCTTCGACAGCACGGCGGAGTCGCCAATCTCCACGGTGGCGGTCTCGGCGCTGAGGGAGTTGTCCACGGCGTCCTTCACCGTGGCGTCCACGACGAACATCTCCTCGCGACCGTACCGCAGCATGTCCATGGCGCAGTCGTCGCCCTTCAGGTTGAGCGTGTCATCAGTTGCGAGCGCATCGTCGGCGCCAGTGTTGACACAGTAATCAAAGGGGTAGATGCCGGCTTCGATGGTCGCCGGATCGCCCTTGCGAACGATGTTAATCGTGCCAATCTCCACCCCGTCCGCAGTCACCTTCACCGAGACCCGGAAAGCCGAACTGGGCAGGTTGCTGATGGTGCGACTGGCCATGGCATCGTCCAAACCAAAGTTGTCAAAGTCAACAGCGGCGGTGGCGCCCTGGGGAACCGCGTTCCTGATGGCGGCGCGCTCGGCGGAGAGCATCACCACCTGTCTGGAGGCGTCGTCGAGGGCGGCTTCGGTAGCAACGATTTCCCTGGCATCCCCGGTGTGAGGAGCGCTGCGCACGATACCGGCCGGTTCGCTAGTCACTTCGAAAGTCACTTCCGCGCCGACCAACTCGTTATCCCCCTGGTCGTTGATGATGGCATAGACCGTGGCGGAGTTCTGATCGTCGGCGAGGGCAAAGTCGGCGCTGGAGCCGTCCAGGACGTAACTGGTGCTGGCGGCGGTGCCACCGGTGACTAACGGAGCGTACGCAACCAACTTGGACCTGATCTCGGGCTTGTCGATGTCGTCATTCTCCGTGTCGTCCCCGCCGGATACGGGGTCGCAGTTGGCCGTAAGGCCATCCGGATGCGTGGTGCCGGAGTCAACCACTCCGTCGGGGCCGAGATCGCACTCGTAGTAGTCTTCAACGATCTCGTTGCGGTCGGGACCATCCGCTCCCACCACCGGCGGGCTCAGGAATTGAACGCGGATGCCGAATAGAGCGTCGCCGTCAAGGGACGTTGATTCCTTAGACAAGTTGTTGTTCGCGGCATCGCCGCCGGGATTACTTATGGAGGGCGTACCAGGGACGTAAACAAAGAGGTACACCTGGCCTATGTCGTTGGCCATGGATCTGGTTACCGTGAAGGTGCTCGGTGTGTCCGGGTCACCCGATATTGTGCCGAGCCTTTTTGTGCCGAAAGCGTCGGCTTCAAAATACACGGTATGCCGGTCCACGCCCTCTTTGCCGAGGTGAGGGCCGCCCGACGTGTACATATTGTCGTTCGCGGTTCCTATCGAGGAATCGCGAGCCTTGACCTTGGGAAAGTCGGTGCCGCCGGTGATGTACACCCGCCTGGCCACCGCTGCGGTTCCGTCGGTGTAAAGCGAAACTTCCAGCGAATCTTCCCTGGTGATACAGGGTCCGTCCGTCAAGTCGTCGTTGTTTTCCACGTCGCCTTCGCACACGGTGCCAGTGGCGATGTTGTCATCATCCGGTGTATTGAAGCTCTGCGCTTCGACGGTGGGCGCGCCGCTGCCGCCGGGCAGCGCGCCGGCGACCAGGAAGGCGGCCAGCACCAACGCCGGCACGAGGGCAAGCATTGGCACAATCCAGATTTTGTTCTTTGTTCTCATTATCACTCCAAATTCGTCCTGCAATTCTCCATGTGACCAAAAACGGTTGTTGGACTTCCGTGGCGGTGCGCCCACACGCCGTCAAGGCTCAATCACGGTTCGGATGACCGTGACATTTCCGGGCTTACCTCCGTGCCGGAGCGACGGCGAGGCACAATTCGTGATGGTCGCGTCACGCAGGTCACGGTTAAATCAACGGGTTTGGATGTCCAAACGGTGGATATGGTACACTATGCGTGTGAGATAAATGTCAAATATCGGGCGATTTTGCATTAATTCTTGTCCAATTTTCCGGACAATTTTGAGGTGAGCGATAAACCGATGGAAGATCTGGTTCAAGAAAACGCGGCGCTGCGGGAGCGGCTGCTCCGGCTCAGCGAGGCCAGCCTGCGCATCAACGAAAGCCTGGACTTCGACACCGTGCTGCAGGGGGTGATGGACTCCGCCCGCTCGCTGACCGGAGCGCGCTACGGGGTGATCATCCTCCTGGACGATGCCGGCGACCCGCAGGACTTTCACTTTTCGGGCATGACCGAACTGGAGGCGGAGCTGTTTCACCAATTGCCGGAAGGAATACGGCTGTTTGAATACCTGAGCCGACTGCCGCAGCCCCTGCGGCTCCCGGACCTGCTGGGGCACATCCGGGAGACGGATCATCTGCTGGACCTCCAGCCGCCGGTGGAAGTGGGGCCGGTGGTGCCCTTCCTGGCGGCGCCGGTGCTGCACCGGGGCGAGCGGGTCGGCAACTTCTTCCTGGCCAAGATCGAGCCAGGCGCTGAGTTCAGCCAGGAGGACGAGGAGACGCTGACCATGTTCGCCGCCCAGGCGGCCATGGTGGTTGCCAACGCGCGCCGGCACCGGGACGAGCAGCGCGCCCGCAACGACTTGCAGACCCTGATCGACACCTCCCCGGTAGGCGTCGCCGTCTTCGATGCTACGACGGGCGCGCCGGTGTCTCTCAACCGGGAGGCGCTCCGCCTCTTTGACGAACTCAGAAACCCGGACCAGACGCCGGAGCAGCTCCTGGAAGCGCTGACCGTCGTGCGGGGCGACGGGCGGGAGGTCTCCCTCCAGGAGTTTCCCATGTCCCGGGCGCTGAGCATCGGCGAGACGATACGGGCCGAGGAGATCGTGCTGCGGGTCCCGGACGGCCGGAGGGTCGCCGTCCTGGTCAACGCCACGCCCATCCGCTCCGAGGACGGCGAGGTCCGGTCTTTCGTCGTGACCCTGCAGGACCTGACGCCCCTGGAGGAGTTGGAGCGGCTGCGGGCCGAGTTCCTGGGGATGGTCAGCCACGAACTGCGGACGCCCCTGGCCGCCGTCAAGGGTTCCATCGCCACCTTGCTGGACGCCTCGGCCGCTCTGAGCCCGGCGGAGACGGTTCAGTTCCACCGGATCATCGACGCGCAGACCGACCGGATGCGCGCGCTGATCAGCGACCTGCTGGACGTGGCCCGCATCGAGACGGGCACGCTTTCCATCTCCCCGGAGCCCACCGACCTGTCCGTGCTGGTGGAGGATGCCCGCCGGGCGTTTCTCGGCGGGAGAAGCGGGAACAGTCCCCAGCTCCACATCGACCTCGCTCCGGGACTGCCCTGGGTGATGGCGGACCGCTTGCGCGTCGTGCAGGTGCTGGGCAACCTGCTCTCCAACGCGGCCCGGCACTCGGACGAGTCCTCCGCCATCCGATTGACGGCCGCGCGCGACGGGTTCCACGTGGCGCTCTCCGTGTCCGACGACGGCCGGGGCATACTGCCGGAGCACCTGCCGCATCTCTTCAGAAAGTTCACCAGCGCGCCCGACGACAGCCGCCGGGACGGCGCGGAACGAACGGGTCTCGGCCTGGCCATCTGCAAGGGAATAATCGAGGCCCACGGCGGGCGCATCTGGGCGGAAAGCGACGGGCCCGGTCTGGGCACCCGGTTCACCTTCACCATCCCGGTGGCCGAGACGGCCGGGACCAGGGCGGCCGGCCTGGGTGCCACCGCCGTTGGCTCGTCTCGTCAGGCGGAGCCGGAACCGGCGCGCATCCTCGCGGTGGACGACGACCCCCAGATGCTGCGACACGTTCGCGACGCGCTGTCCCGGGCGGGCTATGTCCCCGTGGTTACCGGCGACCCCGGGGAGGCGCTCGTAATGTTGCAGGAGGAACAGCCTCACTTGGTGCTGCTGGATTTGGCGCTGCCGGGTACCGACGGGATCGAGTTGATGGGCGAGATCGCCGCCGTTGCCGACGTGCCGGTCATCTTCCTGTCCGCCTACGGCCGGGAGGAAAACATTACCCAGGCCCTGGACATGGGAGCCGTGGACTACATCGTCAAGCCCTTCTCACCCGTGGAACTGGCCGCCAGGATCAGAGCGGCCCTGCGCAAGCGGGAGGCTCCCGAACCGCCGGATACCTTTGCGCTGGGGGACCTGACCATCCACTATGCTGACCGAAGGGCGCTCTTTGCCGGCAGACCCCTCCGGCTGACCTCCATTGAGTATCGGCTGCTCGCTGAACTTGCGGCGAATGCCGGGTGGGTGGTGACCTACGAGCATCTGCTGAAGGCGATTTGGGGAAAGGAGGCCGATAGCGACCTGCGCCCCATGCGCACCGCCATCAGCAGCATCCGCCGCAAGTTGGGCGACGACGCCGACCACCCCACCTACATCTTCACCGAACCCCGCGTCGGTTACTGGATGCCCAGAATGGGAGAAGAGGATGAAGCGCCAGAGGCCTAGCCTTTCAGCCGTTGCCTCAGATTTGACTACGGTGAGGTGCGGGACTTGGCCGAGCCCTATCCATCTTTTATGTTTCGGTTCTGAATAGTCAACAGCCCCATCGTCCAGTGATGGCGCCGGCGAACCGCACGTAACCACCGGGGACGATGCGGTGGATTTCTGCCTGTCCCGCGTTGATTTCCAACACGAACCGCACCGGAGCGGCGGAAGGATAGTGGGGCAGCTTCTCGAGGGGCGTCTCCGGCTCCGGGTTGGGCACGTTAGCGCTCACTCCAGCCACGGTGCAGTCCGCCTTTATCCAGACCATGTCCAGCGGGAAGTGCATGTCGGGCATCCAGAAGGTGCGCGGCCCATCCTCGTCATAGACGAACAGCATAGCGCGGTCGGCGTCCAGCGACGGGCGGCCCGACAACCCTTGCGAACGCTCCGACGAAGTCACGGCAAGATCAGCCACATAGGTGGTGTTGCCAATTCTGACCAGTGGCACGTCGGGAGTCGGGGGCGGTTCTGGAGTATCGGTGGGCACGAGCGTAGCGGTCGGAGCCAGCGTGGAGGTTGGAGTGGGCGCGATTGTCGCCTCCGGCTTTGCAGTCGCGGTGGGCGGAGGCGCGGAGGTGGTTGGGATGACCTCGACGGTGGCAGTCGGCTCAGCTGCCGGGGCAGGTTCGCCAGCACAGGCGAGACCCGCAAGGAGCAGAATAACCGCCATCCACACCCGTTGGATTGGCACCTCGCGCAGCCTTTTCAAAGTTAACACGTCGTTCCAGCGAAAGTGGGCCAATAGGCGAACAGTCACACATCCTCAGCGGGAGACGCCCGGTTCCCAGCGGATCGTCCGCCAGGCATCGTCGGTGAAGCCCTGTTCCACGCGCATCTGCAGTAGGTAGTGGGCCTCGGGGTTCCACGGGTGCAGGTGGAGCGAGCACTCACCTTCGTTGGTGCAGTTGTTCTCGCTGGCCCAGGCACTCCCGTAGGCGCTCCCGCCCGGAGGCGGGATATCCTCCGGTGGCGTTTCTCCCCATGTCCAGCGGAAAAGGAACAGAAAGTCCGGTTGAGTCGCCCACCAGAGATCGAATTGCCAGAGCAGACGGCCATTTCCGTCGATCCTCAGGTCGTGGGGACCGGGACCCTCAACCGACGTCAGCGGTGCCCGAAAGACTACGATGGCCGGAACTCGGTTGTCGTTACCCTGACTCCAGAGGCGGACCTCATACGCTTGGCCGGGCCAGAGGTTATCCAAACGATAACCCGAGAGATCCACCCCCAACCGAAGGTCCGGCCCAAGGCTCCGATGAGGCAGGGTTTCGCCCTGGTCGTCCAAGGCCGTGGCCCGAAGGAAGTATCCGGTCGGCTCGCCGAGGAGGGGCGCGTCCCATCGGAGCGCCAGATGATCCGGCTGGGCCTGCCAAGCCACGTTGCGCGGTGCCCTCGCAGTCGTTCCGGTCACCATGCCCGCCACTGGCGGCATAACGTCGAGGATCGTAACGGTGTCGTATCCGCCCAGGCTCATGGAGAACCCTTCCGGCCCGGCCCCGACGCCCACCAGGTCTTTGAAATGTGCCGGGGCTGCGGCTCTGGTCGCGCCGACCCGGTCGTCGAACTGGGGGCGCGGCAGGCAGCACGTTCGACTCTTCGGTGGACTGGCGGTAGGTCCAGCGTCATACACAGTCTCATATAAATTGAAGCGTGGCTGATACCCTACGCATAGATGCGGGGATGCATAATTAGCGGCGCTTCATCGCGTCTCCGAATTGACACTGGAGAGGGCCAGGACGCCATGCGTGTATCACAGCGTCTGCCTTCAGACCTTCCCAGCTTTGCGCCGGCAAATAGCCCAGACGCGGGAGCTCGCAGACGCGGCAATCGAATGCCCGTTTCAACCAGGCAGATGAACCAGATGATCGCCACGTCGAGAATCGTAACCAATGCAGCAAGGAGAGCGCCGTGTTGACCAAACGTTGCCTTCTGTTCATCAGACATGCACCCAAACCCTCGACATTGAAATTGCTGGTCATCATTGCCGCAATTGGGATCACCGGGGGCACTGGCGCCCTGGTCGGCGTCGCTCTAGCGCAACAGACCGAGTGGATTCGCCCATTGGCGGAAGAGTACAGCCTGGTCTATAAGGCCGCCTACGACGAGGCAAACGAACACGGCCTATTCGAAGCGGGACGCGAGGTTGTTGCCGAACAGGTACTGTACGCCTACATCGCCACCCGCTCGTCCGCGCACGGCAACGGCGCATCCTCGCCGCCGGGCGGTGAGCCGGGCACCGGGGGGCAGCCGAATGTTACACCCACGTTGGGACCGTCCCCAACGCCAACGCCAACACCTACCCCAACGCCGGCAGCTACGATAACCACTTCCGACGTCGATGGGTACCATTCAAATTTCCGGGTTGATATCCTGGTCTCTTCCATCGGCGTGAACCTGTCGATGTGGCGCGTCAACACGTACACCGCCAACGGCTCGACCGTGAAGCTGACCAGCGATGGAACACTGACCACGGGCGCTGGCGGAACCCCGCTGAAAGACCGTTACTATTGGGCCTGCAACCCGGTCAATGGAAGCATCGGCGAAGGTAGGACGTACGCCAGCGACCAACACAACGTTAGCTTGCGCAAAACCAATTTGGACAACGCGCCCCTGCTGCGTAGCGGCCTGGGCGAACGGGTAGTTCGGATATGCGCCGGCAATGAGTCCGCACCCGCCAGTTCCGCTACGACGTCATGGGGCCAATCCAACAGCTTTTAATGGGCCGCCCCTGACCCGCATCCTCGTCCTATGACCCGCCAAGTCGTGAGCGGTCGCGTCGACGACCCGCGTTCCTGCCTGAACCCAACGCCCACCAGTTCCGCGAGATGTCCTGGGGCCGCGGCTCCGCCCGCGCCGTCCACCAGGACCGCCTCGCACGGGACAACCCCGCCGCGCTGGGCTGCCGGAACGGCTGGGACGACCAAGGCGTTCAGTCGGCGCCGCCGTCCAGCGATGCCGCCACCTTCTCCCGCAGTTCCCTGAAGTTCACCGGCTTCGCCACAAAGCCCCGTGCTCCTCGCGCCTCAGCCATCCGCACGTTCTCCTCGTTTCCATAGGCCGAAACCACCAGCGACGGCACGCTCGGCCACAACTGCCCCAGCGCGTCAAGCAACTCCCAGCCGTTCATCTCCGGCATGTTCAGGTCCGTAATCACCAGCCTGACGTCCGGATGCTCTTCCAGCACCTCCAACGCCTGCCGCCCCGAAAGGGCGAACAGAAACTGGTACCGCCCGGTCCTCACCTCGCGACGCATCTGCTGCCGGAACATCGGCTCGACGTCGGCCTCGTCATCCACCACCAATAGTTTTCGCGCCTCCGTAACTCTACTCATCTCGGTACACCTCCACACCGAACTGAGGCTGACTGCGGCCGCGACCCGTGGCGCAGGCTACCTTGTTTTGCCAAACTTGCTCGCCATTTTACCGACACCCGCCGGCGCATTGGAATGCCACGACAGCCCACTCGTCGTCTGTTCCCGACCGCCTGCCCCGCCTGGGACGGTGCCGCGTGCGGAACACACCCTTCGCAATGGCGTTCAGGTCGCCTTCACCGTACCCGCGAGGAAGCGAGTGAAGCACGTGTGGACGTACTGGGGTGCTGTTGCGGAGACGCCGGTCCAATCCGGTTCAGGCTACCCGTGCGGTGGCCTGAGCGAGGACCAGGACAGGTGCTGAGTGTGTCGGCGTTGTGAAGGGATTTGTGACCCGCTGCGGCGACGGCGACGGCGACGGGAGCGATAGGCGCACACGTTGCGACAAGAGACACGGGGAGACTGGCCTGGCGCAAGTCCGCGAGGCGGTTGGGTAGTTCGGTGGACGGACAAACGCTGTGGACGCGGTCAGGAAGGTAGGGGCAGGGCACGCAGTTGCGCCAGGGCGGAGCTGAATTGGTTTTGCCAGGGCCAGCCCTGGGGGAGATGCAGAGTCAAGCGACGTGCCTTGCGGGTGATACGTCCTGCCAGGGAGAAGAAGAGTCGGCGGAGGGTCTTGGTGGTTGCCACCGGTTCGCCCAGCCCGATGCGCGCGGTCCGGCGGGCCAGGTTATGGGCGATGACTTGGACGCCAGCCAGGCGGCGTTGGCTGGGAAGCGTCCCGAAGGCAGGTGGTTGAGACCCACGCCGTACTTGAGGTCGCGGATGGCGTTCTCCACTAGAGACTGAGACTGATAGAACTGTTCGCGTTGGGGATTACGGAATCCGTTGATGTCGGACCCTGTTTTCCTCTAATTGAACAATCCTACTCTACTTGGAATCAGTTTCCGCCTCGTCTTTTTTTACGATGGAGGCACGGACGTACTTCCGCACGGTGTAGGGAGCCATTCCCAACTCGGATGCGATCGCCTGCATACCGAGGCCCCTCATTCTGGCCTGCTGCACTGCTCTCCAGCGCGCTTGCTGTCGGGGAGGCAAGTCCCATGGAGGCGGGATCAGCGTTACTTCACCTACTACGACGGGACCCTCTGCGCCGGCGTCAGACTCCAAGTGTGACCAGACCGGATGCTCCTGGTCGGTCCGGTCGTCCGCTGCGCCTGGTTTTCCCAGCCAGAGCTGCATATTCCCTGGGCTCCGGCCGCAGTACTGCATCAACCTCCTGGAATGGTAAATTCCGTAGTGTGCCGGCGTGGCCGGCGATTTGGTATGTACCCACAACCGGTCGGGTCCGCCTGCCTGAACGCGCTTTTCCATCGGCCGCCCATCGGAATGGAAGGGTTCCGTATTGACCAGATAGCCCTTGCCTCTACTCATCCGCACTGGCACGTTGCGACCGGGAACGAGCAGGCTTCCGCTGTTCAGCCACTCGACTACCAGCGAGAGGACGTCGTTCCAACGGGTCGGCTCGTATTCAGTACCATCAGAAAACCGTATTCCCGACGGCACGGTTGGCATGAGACCCGATTTCGGAGGCAGTGGATAATCGGCCAGAGTGACCCACCCACTGAGCATGGAGACGGGATGCTCCATGGCTTCAGGAACCGTCAGCTCTACGGCCTCCACCCCATGCCGACGGGCATATTCCTCGTCGGTGATTCTCCAACCACCCCAATGTCCTCTCCTGTTGGGGAGGTGAGCGGGTTCCACGCGACCCTCCAGATAGAGCCGGTAGAGCAACCCCAGCACGGCGACCCTGCCGTAGCCGTCGCCGTTGGGGGACGGCATCCCGTCGGTATCCCACCCGATGCGTTGAGAGAGCAGGATGGACGAGATATATCCGTTGGGACGGGAATCTTCCAGAGCGCGCAGGACGGCCTCGTCCAGGATCGCGGTGCCCTGCCGGCCCAAGGCGAATGGGTCATTGCCCTCAGCGAAGGGATCGGCGGATCCATCGGGGTGAAGAAAAGGAGGTATCGCCATTCTGGAAACAGTCTCCGACGTCGAACCACGTGGGCATCAATGTCGCCGGCGTCATCGATTGCAATCGAGCTGAGGGATCGCAACGCCCGGCGGGAGGTTGTCTCGTCCCGTCAAAAACTGCCAGCGAGAGCCGCTGGGCGGCCAGAAGAATTCGCTGCGCACGCTCCCGCCGCCGCCGCTGTCTATGAAATCATTGCTGGTCAGCACGGTGAAGGCATGTTGGGCGCCCGGGGACAGCCGCCGCACTGTGTACTCTGCCCGCCCATTTGCAACGGTAATATTCCGTGCGTCCACATCGACATAGATTAATGCTTCGATCCATTCTCCCGTACAACTAGCCTCGGCTAGATAGTAGTCGACTTCCATGTTGACGTAGCCGATGCGGTAGTGCGTAGCTCCCGGAACTGAGTCCCAGGATATGATGACCTCGCCTGAGTTCTCGCCGGC
Organism: Dehalococcoidia bacterium; assembly: GCA_965207585.1. Classification (GTDB taxonomy): domain Bacteria; phylum Chloroflexota; class Dehalococcoidia; order Lucifugimonadales; family UBA3495; genus Bin87. The sequence continues at coordinate 55,108 of CBDBMT010000001.1, forward strand.
GCGCACGGCAATGTTTGTGGCGGGCGTAAGCGGCACTATGGGCAGGATTGCGAAGCCGTGCCCCCAGACGCTGTCCTTGCCAGCCGTCCCGCGTTCGGTCGCGTTTTGCTGCAGATAGTTGGCCACCTGCTCCGGGGTGTAGTTCGGGAATCGCTGCTTAACCAGCGCCGCCAGGCCAGCCACGTGAGGAGAAGCCTGGCTGGTGCCGCCAAACCAGCACGCAGAGCCGGGGCGGCGGCCTAGCGTTGCATTACGTGCACAAGCGACCCCAGTGATGTCAGGCTTGATTCGACCATCGAGGGCAGGGCCGCGGGAGCTGTAGTCCGCGATGTACTCGGTATCCCACCAGTGGGTTGCGGCCACCGCCAGCATGCCTGGGTTACGGCCTTCCGCGGGGTTGGTGATGTGGTGTCCCGCCGAATAATGCTGCAAATCATCAGCCATCCAGGTGGTCAACTGTACCCAGGCTGGCTCGTCATTGCAGTCTTCCTTTGTTATAACCAAATAATATGTTCCTTCGTGACTAATCCTAGTGGCCCTAGCCCCCAACACCTCAAAAGGATCATCATCGGCACCGCCATCTTGAACAGTATCGGCGCTGAAAATCAGTACATCGTTATCCGGGCCTGGTATAGATCTCACCAAATGTAAATCCAAATCGCAATCAGCTCCGCCCCAATTGTCCTCCCATCTCATAAAGGCGGTCACGCTGGATCTGCCCGGTGAGTCTGGATCATAAGGCAGAAAGAAAGTGTTCCCCGCATCTTGTGGAGTAAAATTGTGTGAGCCATTACCATCCGGATCCGAGAATGTTCCATACCATACATTCCTTGCGGAATTGCCGGCGGAGTTCGCCCAGGTGATTCCGCTGGATACCGCGGCATCGACGGATCGCAAAGGACTGTTTCTGAAGGGGGATGTGCCGTCCCCGGGGCCATCGACAATCCAGCCTAGGGACATATTTATGACCTGCACCCCCTGCTCCGCCATCCAGTCGGCGGCATCCCGCAGGTCACCTTGGCTCATAGGGTTCGCTATGTACAGCTCGACTTCCGGGGCAACGTCAACCAGCGTTTCAGCGACCGCCGTGCCGTGGTTGCAAGCTATTTCGTCGCAAGGCGCTTGCTCGCAATCCGCTAGGCGAGAGCTTGGGGCCCGGGCTGTTTCGGCATCGAAATAGCACCGGGCCGCTACGTTGCGGGGCAGCTCGCCGCCTTGTATCTGGCTGAACCCCTGATAGCCGGTGTCGATCACGCCGACCTTGACGCCCTGACCCCGGTAGCCCATGCGGTGCCAGGCATCGGCCTGGTGCAACTCCACGCCCTGGCTGACCACGCTGCCCAAGCTTTGAGGCTGGGGCGAGATGACTGTATCCACGCGCCGGACACCGGGCCGCTCGGAGGCGGCGGGAAGAAGCGCCGGCGGGACATGGGCTTCGATCCAGTCTTCGCCCACGTTGCGGACGGATACGCCGTTATCTTCCAGGAACTGACGCACGGCGGCGACCTGTTCCGGCTCGATGTAGAAAGTCACCAGCACAGGGTCGCTCGCCGGCGCAGATCCGCCACCGGCACTGCCCGTGGCGCTGGGCTGTTGCCCGGCGCCCGGCTGAGAGCCGGTCTCTGCTTCCTCAACCAAGCGGTTTAGATTGGAGTCGAGGTTGGGATGTTTGGGCGGTACCTTTACGATCGGGGGCAGGTCAATCTCTTCCTCGTCGTTGTCGCCCTGCTGGGCAGGGACACGCTCCGGGACGGGCGGAGCCGCCGGGAAATTGGGAGCGAGGCCGGTATCCGCAGCGCCGGCGACCGACTGCTGGGGCTGCGGCTGGGCTTCAGGCTGCTGCCGCCCGTTCGCCGCGAAAAGGGTGCCGGCCGTCAGCGCGACCACCAGCAAGATGGCCGCCGCGCCCAACACCAGCCAGCGCGTACGGAGAGTGGTAATCCCGATGTTCATGGATCAAGTATCCTTCGATATCAATTATTTTATCCGGCTGATGCAGCTTCAAAACGCCAAACCCGGAGCGGGGGCAGTCTCTGCGGCGGGATAATAAAGTGCCGGGCCGCCGCGACGCAATGCCGGCAGCAGCGATTTCCGGGAGAACCAATCTGATCGCCAGGATGTGGTCCACCTCGAAGCGCAGGTAGTGCGGCAGGTAAATGCCGCACTCCACAGACGCCGCGCTGCACGGCGTAGAGGCAGATCCGCGCCTCCTCAGAAACTTGGCACCGTCGATTGCCTGCCGCCCGGCGCCGAGGCGGCCGCTTCCCACACACCTCCACCGGCTCCAGGTATTCCCGCTACAGCTACAGCGCCATGTCCATGGAACGGTCAGGCTCACGGTAGAAGTAGCCGCAACCCTAACTGTCAGATGTACGGAGGTTAACGTTTCAACTAGCCGTATAATAACATTGCAATCAGACGCCATTAAAGGTTGCAATTGTACGATGCCAGGACCTGCTCTTTATCCACGTTACCTGGGGCACCATCTGCTGGAGGCACTGGATGATTCTCCAGTTGTCCTGATCCATGGGCCGCGCCAGTGCGGCAAGACCACGTTCGCCCAGTCAGTATTCCCACCCGATAGCGTGATGGACTCGTCCGGCGTTGCAGAGACCGCCTACTGGTATGTGAGTTTTGATGACGATGTGGCCAGGGCAGGAGCCCAATCGGATCCCATCGGATTCGTTGCCGACCTGCCGGAACGGGTGATCCTCGATGAAGTGCAGCGGGCCCCGGAAATCTTTTCGGCACTCAAGCTGGCGGTGGACCGTCGCCGTACGCCGGGGCGATTCCTTCTCACCGGCTCAACCAATGTCTTGCTGGTACCTACGCTGGCGGATTCCCTGGCTGGCCGGATGCAGATCGTCCAACTCCACCCCCTATCACAGGTGGAACTGGCGGCAGGGCTCGGCACATGGCCAGCCAACATCGAACCCGGTCAGGGATTTCTGGATGCGTTGTTCGGAGACGGCTTCAAGACGAGCCGAAACGACCGGATGGGTGTCGAGCTGGCCGAGCGCATTGTCGCCGGCGGATACCCGGCCGCCCTGACGCGACCGACCGAAAGGCGCATTGCCGCCTGGTACAGAGACTACGTCGATGCTCTGGTCCAGCGGGACGTGCAGGACCTGGCGCGCATCAGAGAGTTGGACGTGATGCCCCGGCTGTTGGCCGCGGCAGCTTCACAAACGGCCCGGCTGTTCAATCTTGCCGACCTGGCGGCGCCATTCCAGCTAGCCCGTCCCACCATCCAGGACTACATCGCCCTTCTCGAACGGGTCTTTCTCCTGGGCCGGCTACCGGCTTGGAGCAACAACCGGCTCAGCCGACTGGTCCATGCGCCGAAACTGCACCTCTGCGATACGGGCCTTATCTGCGCGTTGCTCGGCGTGGACTCGAAGGCGCTGTACTCCGACCGGACACTGATGGGACAGGTGCTGGAGACGTTCGTGTTCCAAGAGCTGCAACGCCAATCCGGCTGGAGTGAGACACCGACGAAGTTCTCCCACTACCGGGACAGGGACCAAGTTGAGGTGGACATTGTCCTGGAGCGCGGAGTGTCGGCGGTAGCCGGCGTGGAGGTGAAAGCCGGCGCCACCGTCAGGCCCGCTGATTTCCGCGGCCTGCGCAAGTTGAAGAAAATCGTCGGAGAAAGGTTCACCAACGGAGTGGTGGTCTACGACGGCGAGACGACAGTCAGCTTCGGGGATCGCCTGTACGCGGTACCCGTCCGGCAACTGTGGGAGCAGTCGCCGCTTCCCGGTGGTACTGCGCCAACCGCCGTCCCGTGAGCGCCGCCAGTCGCTCGTCCACCATCACGCCGCTTCTGACGTTGTGCTCCCGCAGCTCCCGCATCTTCATGCGATAACCGCCCTTCCCCTGGGTTCCCTTCACCCGGTTGCAGTAGGAGCACAGCAACTGCCAGTTCCTCACCTCGTGCTCACCGTCGTCGCTGAGCGCCAGGATGTGGTCCACCTCGAACCTCAGATAGTGCGGCAGGTGGATGCCGCATCCCGGGCACACGCCACGCTGGACGGCATAGAGACACATCCGCGCCTCCTCAGAAACCTGGCGCCGTCGATTGCCTGCCGCCCGAGACCGCGGCGGCCGCTTCTCGTACACCTCCACCGGCTCCAGATATTCCTGCAGCAGCTCAACATCCAGCGGCCGATCCGGCTCACGGTAAAGATAGCGGCCGCGGCTAACGCGGGAAACTAGTTGAGGCGACGGCTTGCTGTGGGCTTGGGTGGTGCGGCCAGCCAAATCACTCAGTTCCCGGTTCACAAGATTGCGGTCGCGCTTGGCCTTGGGATCAAAGTCGGCCACGCCCAGAGCCGCCACCCGCTCGTAGATCTCCTCGGTGGCCAGGATGCGTCCTTGGTTGGCCGCCATCACCTGCACGATGTGCGGGCGCAGGCTGGTCGCCGCCCTCACCATCTGCAACCTCCACAAGAGTAAAGAGTCATCTTGAGCTGGAATTTTACACACTCGGGCGTTCGACTGGCGTCACGAACGCCAGTACGATTGTCGTATTGTACAACAATACATGACCACATTTGTTGGGCGCTGGCGCCGGCGGCGATTGTTGACGGTTGCTCATCCAGTGGAACTCAACGGCCGTAACTGTTCACGTTTGAGGCGCCTGAGCCACTCCGGCCACGCCGCCGGTCCGGCCTGCCGCCGCAGTGCTATGATTGACGCGGCGCCACGCCACCCAGCGTCCACCGTCCCACGAGGTGCATCACCATGACCACCGCGCAACCTGTCCATCCGCCGGCTCCCCCGGCCACGGCTACGGCCTTCTTCCGCCTGCCCGACATCCCGGAGAAGCACCCCGACGACATGACCTCCGTTCAGCACCTCCACGAACCCGGCCACACGCACCATCTGTCGCAATACCTGGGCCATCACGACACCACCCTGGTCACCGGCGAACGCTACGTCATCCTCGGCCCCGACTTCGACGCCAGCGACTGCCGCTACCCCGACCTGCTGGTGGCCTTCGACGTTGATCCCGCCACCTACCTGGCCCGCAACGGCTATATGATCAGCGAGCAGGGCAAGCCGCCGGACTTCGTCATGGAGGTGGCATCCCGGTACTCCGCCAACATGGACCGGGGAGTGAAGAAGGACTACTACGAGCGGCTGAGAGTGAGCGAGTATTGGCTGTTCGACAGCGCGGGGGAGTTTTACGGGTTCGTCCTGAAGGGCTATCGTCTGGTGGGGGATCGGTACGCGGAAATCGCGGTGCAGGAGGTCCGGCCCGGGGTGTTTGAGGGGTACTGCGCGGCGCTGGACTTGATCCTGCGGGTGGAGGATGGGAGCTTGGGGATGTACAACCCGGCCACCGGAGAGCACATTCCGACCTTTCAATCGGAAAGGGCGCGGGCCGAAGCGGAGCGGTCCGCCCGGGCCGACGCCGAGGCCCGCGCCGACACCGCCGAGGCCCGAGTGCGGGAGCTGAAAGCAGAGCTGGACCGGTTGCGCCAAGGTCAGTAGCCAGTCCAAGCCCATCGAGAGTGACTTGTCCCGCTTCAAGAACCGGTTCGCGGAAATCCAGGCGGCCAAGGAGGTGGCCACCATCGCCATGGTGATGGGCTTCACCTTGGTGCGCGTCCTCGGCAATGCCGACCTCGTCCACATGTGCCGCCATCCCAACACCCGAATTCTGCCGCAGAGCGACTTGATCAGTTTCACCCGAGCGGATCTTGTGCTGGAAGTTTCCTACGAGGAAGGGGACCGTCAATTCATCGCCGTCGAGATCTCGTATACCGCGGACCAGCGGGATACCAACCGGGCCAGGCGCAACGCTGACTACATTACCCGATTCACCGGGCAGCCCGCTTCCGCCGCCATCGCCAGCGCGCGCAACGACCACGAGATACAGGGCCTGATCGATGCAGGCACAGTCTGGTGGTATCCGCTGGAAGACGAGACCGATGGCGCCGAAACCTGCTAAACGATGCGCAATCTCTGATTGGCCTACAACTGTACAACACGACATCTGTCGTCACTGCATTAGAGGCACGATCGGAGATCGGGTTCGCGGCGGCAGGCTGACGACGATGCTTCCGAATCCGCGCTCAACGACGTAACAGCCGATGACGGTCGTTGTGACTCGATCTTCGAAAGGAGTGGTAGGGATTAAAGGGTTCCCTACCACTCCTCTACCCCCTACCACTGTAGTGGTAGGGGGTAGAGGATGGCGATAAACACTCTCGACCGCTCAGATTTGAGTAGGAAATCTCCCCAATCCGGGCAGGCTAACCGGGCTGCCGGGCAGACAAACCGGGGGAAAGGGCAGGCTAACCGGGGAAAAAGGCAGGCTAACCGGGGAATCCGGGCAGGCTAACCCGGCTGTGGCGGCAGACAAACCCGGCTCTCCGGGCAGGCTAACGACGATACAATCATCTCAGACCGTTGTTGGCCTGCCGGCGTGCTCATTTTGAGTAGGGATTTTCCCGCTCTCATGCACAAGCCACAGTCCGTTCCGGGCAGGCTAACGACGATCGTCGCTATCCTCTCCGCGCAGTGGCGGCAGTATCTTCGCGTCCACAACCCGCAGCTCCCCAGCCTTCTCCAGTTGGCGCACGTATCCCCACGCTTCCCCCGGCTTCCTGCGCTCCGACCTGCTGGACATGGTCGGGAAGGTGAGAAACACCAGATCGTCATCCGCGATCACTGGGTACCGTTCCGGATCGTCCACCTGCACCCAGTGGCGGGCCTTTCCCTTGCCGACGGGAATCTTGGTGACCCCCGGCTTGTGCCACTGGTAGGCGAGGTTGATCAGCAGCCGGTAGGCCGGCGCCGACTTCACTCCCCACAACCGCAGGTTGTTTGAAACCTGTGGGCCATTGCCCGAACCGGGGGGCAGGTCAACGATGATGCGCACTGACTCGTCCAGGGCGCCAGGACCGCGGGGGATGCCACCCACGGACACGACCCTACGGAGCTCGCTGCGCTTGGTCTGTGGATCGTACAGGGGCACCCTGGCGTCCCAGCTGTCCAGTGCTTCAACCGCAGCCATCAGCCTGGGCCAGTACTCGGCGGGGCTCGGGGTGCGGGTTGGGTAAAGCCACTTCAGGAACTCACGCAAAGAGACGGACATGGCCACCGGCTGGCCCCGTTCTCGTTCCTGCATGGGTACGCTCAATACCGACTCGACGAACATGCGCAGCGCCAGCGGCGCGCCTCGACCGGGGCTGATCGTGGGACCGGCGCCCAGGTCGTACAGCGCCAGCGGCAAGGCTGGGGACGGCGTATCCGCGCTGGCGAACCCGGGCATCACCAACTGCTTGCCGTCCGGGCCGTACTCCGCGTGAGCCGCGGGGCTGAACAGTAGCCTGGGGTTGCTTGAGGTGTGGGCCATGGCCAGACGCGCCGGTATGACCCGGTCCGTGGTGCGCCGGTTGGGCTCCACCGGGCGGGGGCGCTGCTGCCAGGCGTTGACCAGGGGGGCCAGCGGCCAACGCACGTCCTCCCCGGCATCCACCGCGCTGCGGTACTCGTCCCAGAGGTCGCCGATGGAGATGGCGACGCGCTCCGCAACAATCATCCCATCGCGCAACTCGAAGGGAGCGCGCACGTCGTATCCAAGCAGCGTTGTCAGGCGGTCGCACACCGCGTCTATGGCGTCCGACGGGCAATCGTCGCTTTTGGTCCAGGCGGTTAGTTCCTGGACCTTGGGGCGTTCTCCCCTTCCCTGCGCCAGCACCTCGTCGGCTTTCCTGATGTCAGGGAGGGGTGTATCCAGTACCGTGGGCGCGTCTGCGCCTGTTGGCGATCTGCCTTCAGTCGTCAACCTCGTAACCTCCTTCGACATCGACATGGTCCGCTCCCATCACTTCCCAACGCAGCCCGCTGCGGGTGTCCCAGCGCAGCCGCAGCGGCTCCGGCCTGGGTCCATAGTTGCCCTTGACGAACTCCAGTCTCCAGGTCCTTGGGCTGGCTTCCTCGGATTTGCCGATCTCCGCCTGCAACGTCCACAGCGCCCGGGCGGCGCCCTGCCAGTCGGTGGACCCAGCGTAGCTCATCCCCGCCGACTTCGGCGGGTGCGCCAGTATCAGCACGGCGCAGTTGTTGGCCTGTCCCCAAGCATCCCAGTGGGACACGAAGGCTCGCACTAGCCCCCGGGCGTTCTCGTCGGCCGCGTAGGCTGCGGCCAGCGGGTCCAGCACCAGCAAGCGGGCGTTCTCCTGCTCACACAACCGCCGCACGCGTTCCCCTGTAACGGTGAGTTCCGCCATGGTGGAGATGTGCCGGCCCTGGGGCGGCGCCCACACCGGGCCCTCGCCCACCAGGTTGACGATGCGCAGCTTTTCCAGCCGCGCCGGTTTCACCCAGGGGGCTGCATCGCCCGAGATCTGGTGCAGTCGCCGGTAGAACTCCTCCGGCTCGTCCTCCCAGGACGCGAACACCACGCCGGCCCCGTCCATCGGCACGCCGTTGCCCATCCGCATCATCCGGCCGGGACTGATGATCCATTCCCCGTCATCTCCGCCAGAGGCCACGCCGGCGGCCAGCTGCAGCGCCAGTCGTGACTTCCCCGCGCCGCCCTCTCCGGTGAGGAGGGCCACCCGCCCGGCCGGCAGTCTATCGTTGACCAGCCACTGCCGAGGTTCCGGTGGCGTGTTGCCCCAGGTGACCACTCGCAGCGGCGTGGCGGTCTCAATCGCCCGGGACAGGGTTTCCAAAGAGCCACGAAGGTCGGTCTGCGCCATGACCACTGCCTGACGGAAGCCGGTGGGTCCTCTCTCAACTTCGCGCCGCAGTATCGCCAGGGCTTCCTGGGCGAGCCGGTGACCCTCTGCGGTCAGCCGGCCGGCCTCGATGTCGTCGGCCACCGCCATCAGATCCAGGAGCGCTTGGGACTCCGCGTCCGGGGCGAGTTCCGTCCCCTCGAAGGCCGAGGCGTGTTGGTGGCCATTGTGGGTCGTCATGCTGGCAAATCCTCCATCAGCAGCGCGGCCTGGCGCTGGGCTTCCCAACGGGGCCAGCCGTTCATCTCCGCGAGAGTGTGGGCGTAGCCGGGCCAGCTCTCGGTCAGCGTGGTGAAGGGGTTCATGCTGGAGACGACGCCGGCGTCCTTGCCCTCGGGCGGGAGCACCGCCCGAGCGGTCCCGCCGTGGATGCGCACCCCGCCGCACAGCCGGCTGGCAGCCCGTTGGCCAGCGGCATCATTGTCCGCATGAATGACTGCGCCAGCCGCCGCGCTGGCCAGCCATCCGGCAAAGCCGTCGGCGTTCATTCCGGCATCACCCATGCTGGCCACCGCTGGACCGGCGAATCGCGCCGCTAAGGCCAGGGCGTCCGCCACGCCCTCGACAACTCTCACCGGCGTCTCGGTACTGACCAGCAGGGGGTTGCCCAGGATCAGCACCGCTCCGATCTTGTCTCCCAGGGTCCGCTTGCCCAGGCCGCCATCCTGTTGGGGTCGGTCGAGGGCTGGATTGCCATCTCGGTCCACGGCGATGATCTCCACAGCCTGCGGGTTCGGCAATCGGGGCCACGCTTCAACCCATGCGGCGGGCGTGGTCAGCAGCGCCGCCAAGGAACCGGCTCCGGTGTGCGGCCCGGGCCGTGTGCGAGACGCCGGCAGCCAGCGGAGCGGTGTGGGGGCTTCCACCTCGGGCCGCCACAGGTTGCGATTGGCGAACCAGCGACGGGCAGGATGGCCAGCGTCGTTCGGTATGGCCTCAGTCTCCGTCCAAATCCTGGACGGCAAGCCGTTTCGTGGCAGCTGACGTGGCGGGGGAGCAGGTTGGCGTGGCGGCACTGGCGGTGAAGGCCGGTTGCGCAGATGTGGGACTACCAAGGCCTCGCGCAGCTCGTCGTTGCGCCGGCAGTCAAAACAGTGGACGCTGATCCACCCTTCGTCGTTCACCCAGATGGCGGCCGGCGCGTTCTTCTTGCGGTGCTCCAGTGGGCAGAAGAAGCTCCAGCCACCCCGGATGCGGTTGTCCTTGACGCCCCGCAGGCCCGGCAGGATGGCGTTAATGATCAACTGCTCCGATGCAGCAGCCCGCTCTGTGGTGGTAGAATACGCCACGCCAGGGTCAACCTCCTCACAAGTTGGCCTCTGAAAAGCCGTCCGGTCCGCCAACCGGACGGCGCGATTTTATCATCCTTCCACATCGCCATCCAACGCCGGCTGACGGACTGGAAACTTTATGAAACGGTCGAGATCGATGCGATGTATGGATGTACAATTGTCGTCATGTCCTGATGTTCAACCGGACACGTTACCCAATGAGCGAGGAGCGGCGCACTCGACGGATGTCGTGAGTAACGTTGTACCGTTGAACCGATGGATATTTGTACATCGATACATCCGCTGAAGCTATCCTCAGGTTGCCCTTTGGCTTGCACAGTCGGGAACTTGGAGCCGTCGATTGCCTGCCCTCCGGGATTGAGGTGGTCGTTCCAGTCGAATGGCCGGCTGAACTTTTGCCGCGTGTTCATCGGTAGATTTGTACATCACTACATACAAACACGTCGGTTGCTTGTCATGGCTCACCGCTGATCGGCGAAGAAGTTCTCGATGGCCGTGATCACCAACGCGGTTACGCTGGTGTCTTCCAGGGCGGCTTTTACGCGGAGTTGACGATGCATATCCGCGGGTATCAGGCAGTGCAGCTGAGACGTATCTACAGCTGCGGCCTGGTTTACAAAAGCGTCCCGTTGCTCTGAATTACGCTGACTTGGTCTGCTGTGCAGTGTCATAGCACATCCTCTCTAATTCACCGCGAATCGCCAGTATTTCATTGCGCGCGGTCTGGTCTCGCCCTTCTAGCACAGAACCGCCTTCGATCGCGGCCTGGGGATAGGAAACCCGTTCCGTGGTGCGGGCCTGTAGGGCCGGCAGGCTGTACTCCGCTAGGGCGTCGTCGATCTGCCGGCTGAGCCGAGTGCGGGGACGGCTCATGGTGATGACGAAGGCCGACTTGGGCATACCATTGGTTGTTTTCTGCCGAGCTTTTACGGCCTCCACGATGTCCGAGGCTGCCCACACGTCGAAGGGACTGGCCTTCGCCGGTATCAGAACCACGTCGGCTGCTCGCACCGCATCGGCGCTGGTCTTGGTGATTCCCGGGGGTCCGTCGATAATGATCCACCTGTAGTCTGGCGCTAAGCTCCGTACTTTCTGGATCAGATGGTTAGGATCCCCCGGCACAACGGTGAGGTTCATGAGATGCTGTTTTTGGCTGTCGAACCAATCTAGGGCGCTGCCCTGGGGATCGGCGTCAAGGAGCATGACCGGAGCCGTTTCCGCGAATGCCCAGGCCAGGTTCGTCGAAAGAGTGGTCTTGCCGGTGCCCCCTTTCTGGTTCACGATGGCGATCACTGGCATGGTTCCACTCCGCGTGTACAACGGTACAGATCAACAACTGTCATTGTGTGCATAAGTACAACTCTATCACCAGCATAGCGGCAGGCGCGCCGTCTTGCAAAACGTTCACGGTGCCAAGTTTGGCCAATCTTCCCATCGACGGACCCGCCTCTGGAATTTGGTGGGAAGTAGCGTGCAGCTGCTCGCCCCCCGGCGACGATCCGTAAAGACGGCGGGTAGTGGACGTGCGCAACGACCATCATCACAAGGTAACCTGTGCCTCGCGGATCCGTGCCAGGCGGCCGGTCTCCACAGGTCTCTTACCGCAATGTGCCCCCTGATCTCGCCCGTCACCGTGGATGTGGCTCGTCAATATCCCCTTTGCGCCGCCAACCCACTCAGCGCTGGGCCCAATCGGTCGGGGTCAACGCTACGCCAGCCCTTTCCCGCACCCTTCATTCCTCGTTTGACCAACTCCACCGTATTGCTTCGGTGGATTCGGGCTAAGGAATGTTGACTGATGGCAGACGACTATAGGTGCCACGCGTGCCGGATCATTCGCAAGATTTTGGAAGCAACCCAACCCCTGATGCCTCGTGCGGAGTGTGGGCTCGTGATTCACGACATTGCCCAGCGAGCGCACGAATCGGGATTTGACCGAGGCCTGGCCATGCAGATGGCTGAGCATTTTGATCCCGCTGTTCGGAGCCCTAACCTCAACTGTTTTCCGGTGCTTGACGATGGGACGATTGGGATACCAGCTCCCGGTCAGGATCCCATCCTCTGGACGATAGCCGGAGACAAACCGATTTGGTTGGATTATTCTGAGAGTGGAACAGTTAGCACTAGCGCCGGAGAGGATCATCGTGACCACAACACCAGACACCACCACCCGCGTGGCCGAACTCTTGGCCGACGCCCGGGAGGTTCACTCCCAAGCCTTGGAAAGTATGACCGCCGGCGACATTCGTGACGCCGCGGAGAAGGCCTGGTGCGCTACTAAGAGGGCCACCGACGCGCTGGTGCTGGCACGCACCGGGACGGAACCAGAACGGTCGTCTGAAACTTCACGGGGTTTGTCGGGTTTGGCTACTGCTGATCAGGCCGTCCGCCCTTTGCGTCGTCGCTATTACTCCAGACAGGCGGAACTTCACGGCGCGTGTTTCTACGACGGCATTTGCGAACCCGTTGATGAGGTAGAGCGGCGCATTCGGGAAACCGCCGCCTACATCGACGATGCGGCAGCGCTGGTCGCCGGCAGCCACTGACTCCGGCTGCCGAAGGTTTCACATTGCCGGAGTACCTGGAAAAGCCCGAGGTCAATGTTCGGTGGCCATCGCTCCAACTCCCGGGCTAGTATTACAGCCGCAGATTATGTGATAGGTTGAGCCCATGATTGTTGCTGAGCGGGGAGGGGTTGGTTATGGGCCAAACGGTACTGGAGCAGGAGGATGTGCTGGAGTGGGCCGCGGGGCTCCAGGCATTGCACGAGCGTATCGCGGGCCGCTTCGGTCGCCGAGAGCCGCGACGGAGAGCCCTGGCCTACCTGAAGGGATTGCTGGGATCGGTGGAGCGCAAGAATGGGTGGCAGTTGGTGGAGTATGCTGGCGACGCCACTCCGGACGGAGTGCAGCGACTGCTGGCCACATACCGCTGGGATGCTGATGGAGTGAGGGACGACCTGCGGGAGTACGTGGTGGAGCATCTGGGAGACCCGGGGGCGGTGCTGGTGGTGGATGAGACGGGGTTTTTGAAGCAGGGCAGCAAATCGGTGGGAGTGCAGCGGCAGTACAGCGGCACGGCGGGGAAGGTGGAGAACTGCCAGATCGGGGTGTTTCTGGCCTACGGCAGCAAGGGTGGCCGGGCCTTTCTGGATCGGGAGTTGTACCTGCCCTAGGTCTGGGCGGAGGACTGGGAGCGGCGTCGGGAAGCGGGCGTTCCGGAAGGGGTGGCGTTTCGCACCAAGGGGCAGTTGGCTCGGGTGATGATTGCTCGGGCCGTGGCGTCCGCGGTGCCCTTTGGCTGGGTGGTGGGAGACACGGTGTACGGCAATGATGGCAAACTGCGGCGGTGGCTGGAAGGGCAAGGGATACCCTACGTGCTGGCGGTGAAGAACAATGAGACGCTGTGGGTCGGCACGGAGAGTGGCTTGGCGCCAGTGGCAGCGCGGCAGTTGGCTCAGCAGATACCCGATGACCAGTGGGAACGTCTGAGTGCCGGAGAGGGGAGCAAGGGTCCCCGTCTCTACGATTGGGGACGGGTGTTGCTACGGCCCGGGTCGGAGCCGGATCAGGGGCATTGGCTGCTGGTGCGGCGCAGCATCACCGACCCCGAGGACCTGGCTTACTACGTCTGTTTCGGGGCGGCGGATACCCTGATGATGGAACTGGTCCGCGTGGCGGGCACCAGATGGATCATCGAAGATGCCTTCAAGGAGGCCAAGCAGGAGGTGGGTCTGGACGAGTACCAGGTGCGCCGCTGGACCGGGTGGTACCGCCACATCACTCTGGCCCTGCTGATCCATGCCTTTCTGGCGGTGACCCGGTGCTACGCCGACGCCGCCGATGCAAAAGGGGGGCGGTGAATATGGCCGAACTCATCCCCATGACGGTGCCCGAGGTGCGACGCCTGCTATGCCGACTGCTGTGGCAACGACCCCAGCGTGATGACCTTACGGTACGGTGGTCGCGATGGAGACGAAGGCATCAGGCCCGGGCCGGGCATTCCTATCGCAAGCGACGCCTCCAAACCCCTCCCAATCATGTGCGGCTGTAATACTAGGCTCGTCACCTTGGAAACGATGGAGGGCGGGTCTCCACATCTCCGAGGCCTCACCTTACGTCTCAGCACTCCGCAGCAAGAGCAGGACCGAGATACCCGTTTCAACGAAAGAATATCAAGCATCCGATACGCGGTGGGCCTGGCCCACATCCTGAACGGAGACCACCAATCCGGCCTCGCCGCCTACTGCGGCCAGGGCCCCGTCCCGATATGCGGCCACGAGACCCGCGGTTTCCCATGGAGCCCGCAGTTCTACGACTCCGACGACCCGTGGCTCCACATATACGCCGGACTCGCCAGATGCGCCCAGCGACACGATGGAGATTTCACCTGCGACGCCTATCGCGATACTCTCTATCGTTTCGAGCACGCCATCGAGCTCGACCCATCCAACACCATGGCGCGCGAACTCCGCGCTGTCGCCCACCTCGCTCACCACGGCGTGGAGGACCAGCGATCAGACGCCTACTTCAAGCAAGCCCTGGAGACCTACCCGGATCCAGCTGCCCTGTACCGCTTCCGCATCCCGTTGCTGACCAAGGCCGAACTCTGGGACGCAGTGGTCGCAGATTACGACGTTCTCATCGGGATCGACGCCGAGAACGCAGCGGAACACCATTTCCAACGGGCCGAAGCCCATGCCAAGCTGGAGAACCGCGCCGCCGCCGAATCGGACTACCTGAAAGCCCTGGAACTGGGCTACGATCAAGATAGTGTGCGACGCGCCCTCACCGAGCTCTCCAAATAGGGCGCCCGGGCACTGACCACATCGACCAGACAATGGCAGAGGACTGGATCCCAGCCTAAAACTCCATCCTTCCCAATCGATGAGGCCATTATGGACACCCAGCTCAAGGACCCTTACACCATCACCTTCCACCGCACCAGAGACCACTCTCTGAAACTGCGCGGCGGGGCTCGACGCGAACCCACCACACCCTCCGGCCAACGGCGCATCTGGCAGCCTCCACCACCAGACGACGGCCAACCGAGCCAGAAAACCCACAACGTCAACACCTTCACCGAACAGCAACTGGCCGCCAATGCTCGAATAGACGCCTTCATCGAACAGCAGCTCGCAACCAACGCTCGGTTCGAGACCTTCTGCGACTCTACGGACCAGCGGCTAACCGCCTTAGATGGCAGCATCGGCAACCTGCAAAACGGCGTCGCCGCCCTGTTGGGCCACGACAACGAGAGACGGGCACGCGAGAGCATTCTCTACATCGCCTACGACGAGCTCAACCTCGCCAGGGGACGCATACTGCAGACACGAGGATGGGACACCGCTCCCACATTCCTCGCCGCCATCATAGCTGCCGAGGACAACGGCCTCATCACCGAAAGCCAGGCCGACAACGTACTCGTCGCCGACATCGTCATCGAAGCCCGCCGGTCGTCAGACCGGCGGCCCGTTCACGCCGTTTTCGAAGTGTCCCACACCATCACGCTGGACGACATGCAAAGGGCCAAGGACCGCGCCGACACCGTGGCCGCCGCAACCGACACAGACGCGATAGCCGCGGTCATCGGCGGCATCATCCAGCCGCCCCTGCTGGCACAAGCGGAACAAATGGGAGTACGCGTGGTCATACCCGCCATGTTCAGGCAGGAGACGACGGACGAAAACCAGCCTGACCAAACGTGCTGACGGACGGACGTCCTCGCACAGCTCGAAAGGAGATTCGCACTATGGTCAGAATGCACCCAGACAAGTCCCACCTGCTCGCTTACATCAAGCACACGCCCGGGTTCGAGGTCCTTGTCTGGTCCTACGTCGATCTGTCCATCCCGGAGATACTCAGCCGGTTCCGCGAGCGAGACGAACAAGCCTATCGAGATTGCGTCGCACATTTCCGACAGAAACTCACGGATCTTGAATCCTACACCTGACCCAGCATCCGGCATGAATGCACCCCCAGACAACCGGTGCCGGCCAGCGACCGCCACCGACTCGAGCAGCTAACTGGCGCTCGTCCACACCTCCCGCATCCGCCACATTTGGCTACCTCCTGCCGGCGGCACGACCATGGGAAACCTTCACCGGATGGGATCATGCGCCCCACACCTGCACCGGTGTTGCCAATGTCTCATACCAAGCGGGCCTGGGTGAGCCACCGTCACCGTCCGCCGCCCCGATGGCCGCAACGGTAGCCAACACGAGCCAGATCGAAAAATCGATGACGCGGGTTCCATACTCCTCAGCCACCGCACGCTGCGCAGCGGCACGACCATCATGGCCAGCGTGTTCGACCCCGATTGCAGTGTGTCCGACGTAAGCTGGCAGTGGCAACGCGACGGGGGCATCGAAGACGCGGCCGGCGTACCCCACGCCGTAACCAACGACGACATGCGCCACACGTTCACCGCCAACCGCGATCTATGAACCAGGTGGCGTGTTGCGTTGCAATACTCTCGGCTGATTTGACTTCTGCCGCGGCTGGCCCGCCTTCGTATGCGGCCATTTCCCTCGTGCGGGTTTCACCGGCAACGCAGAACTGTATTTTGCCGTCAAGATTTCCAGCCAACCGGCCGTGACGCCGTTCCCGTTGGTCACCGGCACGATGATGGGAATCCAGCGGTGGCTGTTCTGGGGAAGCGGGCATGATGGTGGTTCAGACGCGCGGCCGCGTCGATGGCGTCGCCGAAGATCCAGTGGAACTCATGGATGCCGCGGTTGCCGCTGCACTAATCAGCCACCCGGTAGAAGTGCTCCACCATGGGCGGGTGCTTGAGCAGGGCCGACAACCCCCAGTGGCTGTTCCAGCCGGCATAGCCTGCCCAATGGCGCGGGCCGCATCCTCCGTCAGGTGATGACGCTGGGCGGCCCGGTGGGTCGCCGCCAGAGCGCAGCCCTCGATTTTCTCCCGGTCCGCAAGATCGTTGGTGTGAATGCGGGTGGTTCGAGCGCTCACCTTCAGGCAACCGGCCCGGTCGGCAATGCTGGACAGAGGCATCTGGTACAGCGCGGTCATGTTGCGCTGTGCGATGGTCATATTGGTTGCGGCGAGGTTTCCTGTTCCAGGCGTGCTCGGGGACCTCCGGTTCATGCTGGTGACGACGCTATCAGCCGGGCAGGCAGCGTCGTTTTGATTTTTCGGTTGGAGATGCTGTCCCCTCGGATACGAACCCCGCCAGCAGCTCGCGCGCGCCACCCGCCGCGCCCCGCCCCCTCTCCGGTTTCGGGCGGGACGCGCGTTGCCAGGCGAGCGTTGCCGACCTCAAACCCAACTCCAAACCTCCAGGAGAACTTCATGGAACCCATCAGAGAACCCGACCAACAGCAGCGCGAAGACCCCAGCCTCCGCGCCGACATCGCGCTGTACGACGCCCTCATCGCCAGCGACCTTCCCGGGAAGGTCTACTTCGACCTGCACGTCCGCCATCAGGTGGACGTGTTCGCCTGGATACCTGGGAAGGGCCGGTTCGCCTTCGAAGCCAAGGGCAGCCTGCACTGGATGGAGGACGGCCAGTGGCGCTATCTCGACAGCAAGCACAACACCAGCGAACTTCGATCCACACCGGCCGACCAGGCCAGAAGCGGAGCGTTGGCGGCCAGCGACGCCCTTGAGGACCGCCTGGACGGACACAAGCCGTGGATACACGCGGTGCTGGTGCTGACCAACGTGCCCGACCCCGACGACGACATCTCCCGCCACGCGGAAGACCGCCACGTTCACGTGATCTGGGGCGTGGGGGAGCTGAAACGCCAGTTGCAGGGCATCATCAACATGGCCCGGGACTATCACCCGCCCACCGAGCTGGACATCGAGGCGGAAGCCGCCGCCTTCGACTACCGCAACCCGCCGTCGAACTGGCAGTCCAGGGCGCCGGCGGGGCGAGTCTCCAGGACGACTGCCGGCGGGCCGCCCTCAACCAAAGATGCGGAGTCGGTTGCCGCCGCTCCCTGCTCGATCGTGATCCACAACCACGGGACGATCATCATCCAGCAGCCCTCGGCCCACACCGACCGGGGACTCCTCCCGCAACGTAAGGGTTTCGACACCGCGCCGGTGGCGCCGCCGGCCAGGATGATCCCTTCGACGACGAAGTGCCGAATTGGTGATCGCCCGCTGCCGTTGCGACGATGTCATCCGTCATGGCCATTGCTCCCCTGATACTGCTGCGGCATCCGCCCCTGGACCGCCAGCAGCTCGCCGTCATCGCTCACGGGTCGGGTCCGATGCTCGTATTGGCCGGGCCCGGTTCGGGCAAGACCACCGCCATCAGCATGAGGGCCGCCAACCTTCTGGCGACGGGTCGGGTGGAACCCTGGAACCTGCTGCTCTGTACCTTCACCCGCAGCGCAGCCCTGGAGATGCGTGATCGACTCACGGCCGCCGCCCGCGCCGCCGGCCACGCTCATGATGTGTCGCGGGTTAGGGTCACCACCATTCACGGCCTGTGCCGATGGCTGCTATCGGCCGCAGCGCAGATGACCGGCGCTCGTCCACCCGGTCGAATACTGGGCGCCCGAGACCAGCTCGACCTGCTGCGGGTTCACCATCACCGTATCTTCGGGCCCGACCTGGGCATCCTGGATGAATACGGATGGCGTCAAGGTCGGGATATCGCGTGGCAGGGGCGGAGGTTCTTCGACCGCATCGCCGACGAATGCATCGAGGACCAGGCTCTCATCGGTTCCGAGAGCCCCTTCCTTGAGGCGCTGGGTCGAAGCCACCGGCGCTATCAACAGCTGCTGGCGGAGCTGGACGCCATCGACTTCGGTGGTTTGCAGGAGCAAGCGCTGCAGTTGCTGCTCGACGATGCGCTGGCTGCCCGTCTGGGAGCCGATTTTCACCACATCCTGGTGGACGAGTATCAGGACACCAACCGTGCCCAGCAGGAGATCGTCTTCCGGCTGGCGGAGGCGCACTGCAACGTCTGCGTGGTGGGCGACGAGGACCAGCTGCTGTACCGTTTCCGCGGCGCCAACCCCGACGGGTTCCGTGCCTTCAGGCGACGATTTCCCGATGCCGCCACCCACCGCCTCGACGCCAACTACCGGAGCCATCGCCGGATCGTAGATCTCTGCAATCGATGGATTACTTCCTTCGACTGGAGCAATCCCTCACCGGACGGCGCGCCGTTCTGCCATCAAAAGCGCATCGTGCCCCGGGCGGTTCACGCCAACGACAACCATCCCGGCGTCGTATCCGTCCTGGGGCACGACCAGGCCGATGAGGGTCGCCAGATCGCCGAACTGCTCCATCTCCTGAAGGATCAGGGTTTCATCGGCGACTTTGACCAGGCGGCCGTGCTGCTGCCCAGCGTCAGGGAACGATACAGCCGGCGTTTGGCGGAAGCGCTGCGGGGCTCGGGAATACCCGTGCATCTGGTGGATGGCGAAGATCGCCCGGATCATGCCGGCGGCGGTTCGGCGGCCGGCACGCATCCGTCCGGGCATGTCCTGTTCACCACCATCCACCAGGCCAAGGGCCGGGAATGGCCGTTGGTGTTTGTGGGGGGTCTCCACGCCGCCGACCTGCGCGCCGACGGACTGGAGGTCGAGCTCGGCCCCTACCTGACGCGGACCACCGTCGAGCCGCCGGACCGAGCCGCCGGGTATGACCTGGTCCGCCAGTACTTCGTCGCCTTCTCCCGCGCCCAGCGGCTGCTGGTCATCACCGCCCAGCGGGAACCTCACGCCGTATTCACCCTCCTCTGGGATGCCGTCCCGTCCTGGACCTCGGCGGACCTTCGGCTCCTGTCCGGTACTGGAACATTTGCGGCCCCGGATCGTCAGCCGCCGGCCGTCGCCCAGGGGTCGCTGCATCTGGTCGTGCCCAGAAACGCAACGCTCATCCTGCGGCCATCTTCCCGAGGCGCGCCGCGCATGGCGTTCACACGTCTACCCCCCGGCGAAAGGAATCAATTTGGACCCTGAAATGTCACCACTGTTCGAAGCCATCTCCGGTACTCGACTACGCCGGATCATGCTGGGAGTGTTCGTCCTCGGCGTGCTCGTCACCGCCGGTCTCGTCGTCGGGCAAGACGTCTACACATGGACCGGCAACTCAACGTTCTCGGGTATCGCAACCATTGATGTCGGGCGACTCGGCTTGATTGCCGGCGTATGCGTCGTCGCCGCGGTCGTTGTGGCAGCCCTGTTGGACGCGGCACATATCCGTCGTCGCCGTCGCGGGCGCATTCCTCGTCTCGCGCTGACCCTCACCGTCTCCCGCGAACCCGCCGGTGATTGGCACGACACGCTGGTCATGATCCTGGAGATCGAAAACACCGACAACGCGGCCGTCGGGATTGGCACGGTCCGCTGGACGGCATCCGTGCTGGCGCCCTACGACGACGATGCCGTTGAGACGATGAAGCAGGAATACGCTCAACGCGCTGAGGGCCACGCGCACGTTGAATTCCCATGGCATGTGGCTTTTCGGGAGTCTGTCGTCTGCGATCTGTCCGTGAATCCCCGATGGACTGAACGCATCGTATACACCCACCCGATAGATTCCCGTATCCATGCTCTGATGGCGTCGGCGTACGCGGCTACCGGACCCAACAACCGGTTCAAACCTGCCGGTTGGTACGCGCTAGCCCCCCTTATCAATTCCCGCACGGCCGTCGCCAAGGGCGGGGAGCAAAGCGAGCCCACCACTCCGTCAGGCGCATATGCACAGTGGCAGCCGCCTGACCGGGACACTACGCCAGTATTCCAATAGAAGCCCTGGGCACCCTAACCGCCCGTCCCCAAGACAAAGGCGATTGTGTCACCGCCACCAGGACTTCAACGCTGCGCCGGGTGACGACAGGCGCCATTGGCAGCCAGCACCGGGGGGATACCTGGTGAGCCGCCGGCTGCGCCAGGCTCAGCCGGTAGCTGGACATCGGGGCCTGCGTCGTCCCCGTGGGAATGTTTCCCGGCGCCGAACCCGTGCGGACATCCTCACGGCGGCCCAAGAGCAGAGCGTGCGGGCGCTCTGCGGCCAGGGCAACGATGTGTAGCGGCTGATAACCTCCCCCACGAGGAGGATGCGCACCTCCAGCTCAGCAAGCGGTTTATCGAGAGGGAGGTGGCGACGCTGAGCCGGCCGTCATCCCGGGGAGTACCGATTCTGGCTCAGCCGGTTGCGCCGGAGCTCTCGGAGGAAGCTCGACCGGCGGTTTCGGGTCCCACCGGCGCCCTGGTGATCCAGCGGATGGAGACGGTGAACGTCTACATCACCATCGTGAACGGCAGTACCGGCGCGGAACCGCCCCTGCTCACCGTGCAGGGCAGCTAGCCGGCGGGCACGGTCGTGATAGGCTCAATTTCCGACGGGACCTCAGGGTGTGCCTGGCTATATCCGCGGGGCCGCTGCCCGGAATACGCCAAATCCCGCCCGCGCGCCGCTGGACCACCGGTTCGCCTACGTTGCCCAACCGGAGGCATCCATCGAGGAGATGACCCACGTCCTCACCCACGCCAATGCCACCGGACAGAAGTACCGGGATCACTCGTCCCAGGGGGACGACCACCACGATTTCATGTCCGACGCCGAACGCGACGCCTTTTGGGCCGCCTGGAAATCCCGGGCCCCCGGCAACGCGCACGAGCTGCACAAGCTCAGCCAATCCCTCCACCACCGCAACTTCGACGTGCTCCAGCCCCCCTTTCCATCAACGCGCCCGACAGCCCCTTCACCATCATCGCATCTCCCAGCACTCCCACCGCGGCCTCTTGACGCCCTGGAACTCCATATACCAGCACAACAGCCGCCCCAAACCATCACCGGCGCCGAAGCCCAACGCATATCGACGCTCATTGCCGAGCACACCCGCCTCGCCAAACTGCTCTACGAGTTCATCGAGACCCTCGACGACGAGCGACCCACCTTCGTCGCCTCCCTCGAGGAGCTCATCGAGATCCTCAACCCCCGCCGCGATCTCAGCGTCCAAGTGGTCATCCAGTACGTCGAACTCAACCCCGAACTCCGTTCCACAACGCGATCACCGCCTGAACCCGCGCCGCCGCCATCAGCAACCGCGAACTTTTCCCTGGATGCCTGCTCCGCCTCCGCACCCGGCATACCATCCCGAGCCGACATCCTCGACATCATGGGCGATCCATCACTCGCGCCCAGTTCGAAGCCAATGGGGGTTCATCCGGCAAACTCGGTCACGCACCTGTCCCCAACGTCCACCCTCGCCATCATAGAGGCCCCAAATCGGCGTTTTCATGCCTTTTGCCTACGCCAACAGGTCAACTTGCCCCAAGCGCCGCAAAAACGGCCTTTCTGGTCATTTCCAGGGATTTGACAACAGCGTTGCTCATGTTTATCCCTCGCGCCGCCTTCTGATGTCCGATGGGTTTCGCCGCCATCACCTCCGGCGTCGTCATGCTCACCCGGGAATCTGCGTAAATCCACGCCCCGCCGGCATCGCGGGTATCGGCGCCATGATCGTCAGCATCACCATCAACGCTCACCGTTGCCGCCCTCAGACGGCATTCGTCGCTCAGTTCACCACCGGCGTGCGCGCGACCGTCCGGCACATCCCCGAAACCGGGGTGCAATCCGGTACCAATGCAGACGCCACGATGCGCAGCCATGTCCGCGAGTCGAAGCCGTCCCTGACCGGCTCAACAGGTACGGAACAACCACGCCGCCCGGGGCGTGGGCCCCGATCTGGAACCGCCCCCGAAAAGTTCCGACCGTATCCTTCCTCGACACCTCTCCTTGGAGCTTTGCCGCTCCCCTGAGGTCGGGCCAAACGCGGGCCCCTGCGACCGCCCTTGCGTCCATAGCGATCGCCTGCCCACGGCTGCACCGGCGCCGTTCACCAAGGCGCCTCACCTCATCGCCAATACCGTCGATTTCGCCGAGTTCGAGAACTCCTCCGGCCAAGCCCGCCAATTCCTCGAACAGATCGCTGACGCCATCACCCTCGCCCATGATCAGGGCATCCAGCAAGCCCACGAACGCATCCAGCAGATCATCAAGGATATCCAAGCCCTCTGCGTCAAGGAATATTTCCACTCCTCGCGCATGATGTACGCTCGCTTCCGCGAGATGCCCGATGGCACCGTCCTCGTCGTCAGCGACCACGGCCTCTGGTTCCACCAGAACGACCCCGAGGTGGTCCAGCGTTTCCACCAGATGGTAGAACAGGAGCGCAAGTACATTGCCGACAATCCGCCATCATCCGCAAGCCTGGGCGACGATATCGACAACGTCATTGGCTGCATCGCCGGCTAACCTCACCGCAACACGGCCGTGCAGCCTGGTTGGGCTGCACGGCCCGCTCAACCGCTTCAGCCCCCATCGGCTACTCTGCATAACCACCGCCGTCCAGACCGGGTCATATCCGAACCAAGTCCCCACCGGTCCAGACCTCAACCACCACGGCACCAGTGGACCAAAGACATGAACATCGAACATATCTTGCTGAAGTCAGGCGCCGCGGCCAGCATGGCCCAAGCCCGGCGCATCGCCCAAAGCGCACCCATCACCATCACCAAGGCCGGCCATCAACCCGCCACCATCGACCCGGACGGCCCGCCCGAGATCGAGCACGGAGACGTCATCACCGTCGGCAAAAGGTCATTCACCATCCCCGATCACCGCCGATAGCCCGGTCGGCAACCGCCTTCAACAACCCGCCGGCGCCCATCGGACATCACCGCTGCAACCGTTCCAACCCGACCATCCGAGGACGCCGGAACCTCTGACAACCAGGCGGATTACGCTGTCATGAGAACCACCATCCATACCTGCGTACCGCTGTTTACCAGTCGTTCAACACGCCCCGAACAGACCGCCGGCTAACCGGCATTCCCGACCAGCATCGCTCCAACCGGACTCTCTCAACCAACCGATTACCGCCCCGACCGGGGGCATTTTTGCCGTGACACAACCGGTATACCCCATAACGACTGTACAAGCACGGTCCTCTAGGACAGGACCCCCATCTGTACCCCCATTTTGGGGCCGGTCAACCAAAGTACACTCCCATGAGTTGGCCCTCATACGCCGGACCTGACTGTCCGCCTTGAGACAACCACCACACCCCTTTCGGTTGCAGACCTCTCGCGCACGTAGCACCCACCAAACCTTTGATCCCACCGTCGAGGACACCGCCCAGATGCCCACCGCAACTACCGTCGTCAACCTCAAAAGCCACCGCTACCACATCTACATCGGTCGCTCCCGCAGGGGCTAGCCCCCCTCCATAAGAAGAGGTCGAGGCGCTGCGCCGGTCGTCATACCGGGCAGAGCTCGTTCTGGCCGAGTCGGTTGCGGCGGAGTTCTGGGAGGAAGCTCAGCCGGAGGTTTCGGGTCGGACCGGCATCGTAGCAATAGAGCGGTTGGGACCCCCAAAGTGAGGATTCATACCCATGCCGACCACCACCGTCATCAACCTCCGCAGCTCCCGTTACCACGTCTACATCGGCCGCTCCCGGCGTGGATGGCCACCTGCCAAGTGGGGCAATCCCTTCTCCACTGGGAAAACTCACCTCGCAGATGGCCTCCCGCATCGCCAACCGCCCCATCCTACAGACCTACCCGCCCGGCAGCCTGATCGCCCGTACGGCTGCCATCCCCCTCTACCGCGCTTATCTCGACGTCCAACTCGCCGCCGGCAAGCTCACCGCCGCTAACTTTCTCGACATTCGCGGCAAGATTCTAGGCTGCTTCTGCAAGTCCAAGGACTGCCACGGCGACATCATCGCCGAATTCTGCCAGTGGTTTGCCCAGCACCCCGACGCCACCGCCGGGCCGCCCGGCCGCGGCGCCAAAACCCGGAGCAGCCAATCCGCTCCATCGTTGTCCACGGTCTCGCTCACCGGAACGAACCGACTGGACGGTACGGTTTTAGCGTCGCCCTCATCGTCTTCAACCGTTGGATCACAGGCTGCGTTGCCAGTTGCCAACGTATCCTCGTCAGGATTCCCCACACCGGATGCCCAGATCGCTGCGCCCGGAAAGGCCAATTGAAAATGACTGGCGACGACCCAGCACAGCAGAACCAATTCAAAATGATGGTATATGCGTGAGCCGATGAGCCGGCTCAGGCTGGGAGCAGTACTTAGTCACTGGAAAACCGGTCGGGACAATTCCGACGCCCCCATTGGCATCCGCGAAGCGATGGGGTCTCCCTCGCCCCATTGGACCGGCCTTTCAACGGCGGCGCTGTCCAACGTCCGGTCAATTGCAATGACGGTTTCAGGCCGGTAGGTGTGGGCGTGAGGTCTCCCGTACCTGAACGCATTTCCCACTCCGTCGCTCCACCCCATATGTTGCCCGCCCAGGTTGCGACGACGAAGCGCATACTGGGCCCATGTGGCTCCGAACATACTTCTGATCCCTTCTCCGCCTCGTCCGCGGCTTGCGTCGGCAGAGCCCGCACAGCCACGCCTCGAACACGAGCCATCCCGTATCGCGGTGACGGCTGTGTCGGACGACGCATGACAGAATCGTAGAGCAGCAACACGGATTTTCAGGGTCGTCAGACCACTTTGGAGACCAGATCGACGACCGTTGGCTCACTTCAAAGTTGAGGCGCGGAGACGGCGCAGTGGAAGGTTTTCAGAACGGGGGTAAAGGAGACCATCCGCCGTTGGCGGTGTCACTAGCAACTTTAAAATGTGCAAAAGTAGCAAAGTGGAATTGACCCACCGGGTGGTGGTGGCATCATCTGCGGACTTTCCGCGGAGGTGTCGCAGAGACCTTGCTAACGGTGGGAATGATGAAAGAGATCTACGAGATGAAAGGAGCGGGACGTTCAATCCGGGAGATTGCCCGGGAGCTGGACATATCCCGCAACACGGTACGTCGGTACCTGAAGTCGCCGGAGGCGATGCGACCCAAGCCCCGGCCGCCGCGAGGGTCCAAGCTGGATCCGTACACCGAGTACATCGACCACAGAATGGCGGAGGGGTTGGAAAACTGCGTGGTGCTGCACCGGGAGATCAAGGCTCGGGGCTACCAGGGTTGTTACTCGACGGTGGTGCAGTACGTGAGGCCTTGGCGACGGCAGCGTCAGCCGGAGGCGACGATGCGGTTTGAGACGGGGCCGGGAGAGCAGGCCCAGGTGGACTGGGGCAGCCTGTCGTACATCGGTGAGGACAGGAAGAAACACCGGGTCTGGGTGTTTGTGATGACCATGGGCTACTCCCGAGCCTGCTACGTGGAGCTGGTCCGCCGGGCGGACACGGCGGCTTTCATCCAGTGCCACGTGAATGCCTTCGAGTACCTGGGCGGCGTGCCGCGCCGGTGCCTCTACGACAATGCCAAGGTGATCACCCTGGGCAAGGACGAGGCGAAGCGACCCATCTGGAACCAGCGGATGCTGGACTTCGCTATGAGGGTGGGCTTCGAGGCTCGGCTGTGTCCGGAATACCGAGCGCAAACCAAGGGCAAGGTGGAGAACGGGGTGAAGTACGTGCGGCGCAATATGTGGCCCAGCATCCGCTTCACCGACGACGCCGACCTGAACGGTCAGGCATTGGAGTGGTGCGACGTGGTGGCCAACGCCCGGATCCACGGGACGACCAACCGGGTGCCCTGGGAGGCGCTGGACGAGGAGCGACCCCACCTGGGCCGGCTGCCGGATCGAGCCACGCTGGCGCCATACCTTCGGACGGACCGGAAGGTGTCCCGGGACGGTTTCGTCAGCTGGGAGGGCTCCTATTACGGCGTCCACTGGAAGTGGGTGGAAACCACGGTGCAGGTGGGAGAGCGGCAGGGGACGGTGGAGATCTGGGCTGGCGACGAGCGGATCGCGGTGCATCCCCGCGCTCAGCAGCCCAAACAGCGTTTCATCCTGCCGGGCCAGTGGTCGGGTCTGCCCAGAGGTGACAACCGGCCTCGGAAAGAAGCGGTGGCGGTGCAGATCCCGGTCGGTGAGGTGGAACGGCGCTCTTTGGACATCTACGAGCTGGTGGCGGGAGGTGCGGCATGATCGCACTGGAACAGGCCCGTCAACATTTGGAAACCCTGGGCCTCAAGCAGGCGGTGGAAGTCCTGGACAACACCCTGGACGCCGCGGCCAACAGGCAGCTGCCCTATCCCGAGATGCTGGCCGAACTGCTGGGCGTCGAAGTCGCCGCCCGCCGGGAGCGCTATCTCACCACACGGACCAGGCTGGCGCATCTGCCCTTCCAGCGCACCTTGGAGCAATTCGACTTCGGCTTCCAGCCTTCCATCGACGAGCGACTGGTCAAGGAACTGGCCAACCTGGCCTTCGTCTCCGAGGCCACCAACGTGCTGCTACTGGGACCGCCAGGAGTGGGTAAGACCCACCTGGCCATCGCCCTGGCCCTGAGGGCCATCGAGAACGGCCAGGGCGCTTACTTCGTCCGCGCCTACGACCTGATGGAGGACCTGCGCAAGGCTCGCGTCGAGAACAACCTGAACCGCCGGATGAAAGTCTACCTGGCTCCCAAGGTCCTCGTCGTGGACGAATTCGGCATCTGGCCGTACGACCGGGAGTCGGCCACCGCTTTTTTCACCCTGGTGTCGGCACGCTACGAGCGGGGCAGCATCATCCTCACTTCCAACAAGGGCTTCGGCGAGTGGGGTGAATTGCTGGGCGACAGCGTGATCGCCTCGGCGGTGCTGGACCGGCTGCTGCACCACAGCCACGTGCTGAACATCCGCGGCGAGAGCTACCGGCTCAGAGAGAAACGCCAGGCGGGTCTATTCCCGTCGCAACCGCACCTGAGCGTAACGCCGGAGGAGGCCGGCGACAACCACAACCATGCTGACTGACAGAATCGCTGAGCATTATCCAGGTGGGTCAGTTTTAACTTGCTAATCCAGCCCCGGCTGCAAGGTGAGTCACATCCAACTTGCTACACCTGGGTCAGATTTAGCTTGCTATTGACAGCGGGCGGGAAACGGTCAGCGTCGGATCACGACAGGCGCAGGGTTGTCGCGTGATACGGCGCGGAATTGCGTTGAGACATTCCAGGCCGAGGAAGTCGCCCGGCATGGAGCGGTTCCCACTGATGACAGTTGAGTCGGCTGGCGGCGATTGACCATACTGGCCGCTCGTTCTGGTCATCGCTCGGGTGATGGCGGGTAGCCAGCGTTCGGCATATTTGGTCAATAACATAGCTGTCTGCTCGCGACGGTGGCTGGCCAAGGAACCGCGTCTGGTCCACCGACGCACGGCTGCTAGGGCGGCAGGAGCGGACAACCTTCCAGAGCGATGCTTTCCGGCTTCCCCGGCAGGCTCTCATCCCAGATGGCCAGCATGGTCGTCTCTGTCGCGCCCGATTCCACCGGACGCTGGTTTGCCCCATGCCGGAGAAGCCTCTGCAGGAGAGCATGGGTCAGCTTGGAAGAACGCAGCAGATGGTTGACCTGCTTGGAGCCGGACCGAGCGCGGTCCGGCGAAATGACATGGGCGCCCAACTCGCCAATCAGCAACCCCCAACGATCGAAATGATCCCGTCATGGCTTGGAGTTCGGCTCTCCACGTTCCACGCTCGACCATTCTCCAACTCCCAAGCCATCCGAGGGTCGATGCAATCCGTGTGCAAAATCGGTTTCGACTTCTGAGGAGGTCGGGAACCGGGCTGCATTGCCTCCGTCATCTTCAGGTACTTGCGCATCGGACTCGGGGAGGTTTCCGACTCTCCCGAGGGTCTCCTGGATTGAACGGTCCGCGCTCCACGATTTGGCAACCTCCTGCACTCCGCCCACCTTGGGAAATCCTCCTCATCGGCCGACAGTCCACGGAGACGCATGATATCCGTTCCTCAGCATGGGTCAATGCCGTTTCGGCGACCAGGCTCATGGTTACATCGCCGGTGGCAGTACTGCGCCGTTTCAAACTGCCCCACGTCTTAGCCGGCGTCGGGGTCAACTCCAGTGGGCGCACGGCTGAGGCGGCGTCCAATGGCAAGGGGCAGCGTTCGTCGCGGTTGGCCGTGGGGGCCAAATGCGGCGCCGTGTGCTGATGATCGCATCCGTGAGTTGTGTGACGGCGAGACCGATTTCGGCGCTCAGGACCGGCTGATGGCCTGGGGAGCGGTTGATGGCAAAGGCCGCGCCGAATGACACACACGGTTTGTGCTTGCGCAACCCGTCGTAGCAAGGCGCGGCCGTTGTTCCCACTGGAATATGAGGCCGTAGAGCATGAGGGCAGAGATGCGTGGGCAGGCGCCGCTTGTTGCCTCTCTGGGGCGGGTTAGGCCTCGCCATTTTCCAAGGTTGACAGGAAAATACCCATGGGATATAATCAGGATGTACTAGTGCGCCTGATGATAGGCAAAGCCGATGTGAGCAGGTTATACCCCGTTGGCTGTACCTTCGGCCAATAAGGCCGCGATTTGAAGGGCGAGGTTGATGCCCATGACCTGAGGACCAGACCGTCAATCCAATTGGAGTCCGTCGTAAAGCGGGCCGGTCCGGGGTGTCCTTGGGTCGGCCCGCTTTGGCGTTTCCGGCAATGATCCGACGGGTCGCGGCCGGCCCGTGACCAGAAACGTCAATCACACCAAGATGTGGGCAATACCGCCCCTTCTCCGAAACCACCGAACAGGAGGGACAATCATGCCTGGGTCAAGTTGAAATCGCTTCCAGCGAGACAACGGAGCGGCGGGGGCTGTGGCGCGCCTGTTGCGGTCATCCGGGGCGGAGACGCCAAGCCACTAACCAGGGCGTCGGCTGCCTGAACGCCTCAGTGCAAGCCGATGGTTGCCACCATCATGAAATATCTGGAGCACTCATGAACACCAAATCATTTGCGGCGTGGCCGCAACAGCAGAAAACGATGCGCCATCACAGCCGGCGGAGCGCCGCAGGGCGGTAATGAACCGGCTGCCGGTGGAGAAGATCGAGCGGGTGCTGAAGGCGCTCGCAGAGGGGAACTCGATAGCGGCGACGAGCAGGATGGAAGACGTGGCTCCCAACACGGTGAAAAACGTGATGCTGAAGGGCGCCGAAGTCTGCCGGGCCATTCACGATGAACACGTGAGAAACCTGGACGTCCGGCGTATCGAGTGCGACGAGCTTGAGACGTACGTGTACGCCAGACGGGCGAACGTGCCGTATGCAAAAAACCCGCCTCCGGGCGCGGGACCGGTCCATCTCTGGTCGGCCGTATGCGCGGAGTCACGACTCATCATCGCCTACCACCTCGGCGGCCGTGGCCGCCAAGACGCGGAGGTGTTCCTGGGTGACGTGGCCAGCCGGGTGAACGGCATGTTGCGGGTGGCGACGGATCGGCTCAAATCCTACCCGTCCGCGATAGCCGCGGTCTTTCAGGACAGCGCCGGACACGTTCAGGTGGGTAGGATAAAGGTGCCGGACGGAAGGGGCGGACATCACTTGGTGGAGCTCGTGCCCGACGGCTGGGGTACGACCGCTCACGTCGAGCGGGTGAATCTCAACTTCCGGATGTGGTGCTCGCCGCTGCGCCGGAATACGATTGCGTTCGCGAAATCAAGGGAAACGCTGGAGGCCAGGGTCGACATCGCCGTCTTTCACTACAACTGGTGTCATACTCACCGGGAGTTGAAAACCACGCCGGCCGCCGCCGGTCTGGGGACTGGGCCGCGCCCGGAAGGGCAGTGGCGCCGCGTAGCGGACCTGGTGTACAACAGCTACCCGGCCCCGGGTCCTCGTGGGCCCTACCGGAAGGCGCAGTCTGAGGGTGAGGATGCCCCGACGGCGCCGGCCGAATCCGGCAACCGGAGACAGGGCGGCAAATACTATCGATACATCGGTTGTCCGAATTGCGACTGCCATCATCTGGTCAAAAAGGGCAAGCGACAGGGAGGGAAGCAGGAGTACCAATGCGTCGCCTGCGGCTACCGATTTGCGCCGGCGGATCAGTCCGCTGCGTCTGAAACAACCGCCGCCGGTCGACTGGAAGTTGAGGAAGGGGCGACCGATTCGCAGGGCCAACGCCAAACTATGGAGCGCAAGTTGGCGACGAGGCTGGACCGGATCGAGGCCCGACTGGCGAATCTGGAAGGCCAAGCGGCGTAGCTGCTGAGCTGGCCGCCCGAGACCTGCGAGCCAGCACATGCGCGACCGCGGCCTTGGTCGCTTGATGGCAGCGGCGCAACTTGAGGGGTCCAGTAAAGAACGTTGTTTCAGGCGCCAGTCGTTCCCGGATACCAGAAGATCGGTTTGCCAGCGGTTCACGGGCGCATCGTAGACCTCGGTCGAAGCTGCCTGTGCAGGACCCGTAACCCGGGAGGAAATGTACTGGTGAAGCCGAGTCACGCCATCGGGTCGGCCAGATACCAACTGTCGCCCCGGTAACGCCAGGCGTGACGTGGTCCCTGGCCCAGGACCAGCACGTCGCTGCCGCAACCGGCGTTCAATATCCGCTGGGCCACGTCCATGGGAAATTCGCTCACCGGTTTAACCTCGGCGTAGGCTTGGATGCCGTCTAACACCAGCCGAAAGTCGGGTGTCCAGCCATTGAACTGCGCCGGCTCGTACTCCCAGGGGATGCCCCGCCGGTCGAAGTAGGCTGCCCACCTTGCCTCCAGCTGGCTGCGAAAGGTGACACCACCGTACTCGGTGATGACGGGCGTCTGCTCGGGACCCAGCGTGTGGGGCGCCACGGCAACTGCCCACCGGCGCAGCAGGGCGGCAGTGTCCTCCCGGAGCAGACGGTCCCGCTCCAAACGCTGTCCGGACGAGCGTGATACTTCCAGCAGCGCCTGGGTGTAGCGGCCTAGGTTGTTGGCCATTGCCTTCGACAATCCCAGCCCGCCGCCCACCTTGTCCCAGAGGACGATGGCGCGGCGCACCTCGCTGCTGCGGCCGTCGCGCACCACCTGCACGTTCTGGTGCGTGGTGCGGATGTCGGCGGGATGGATCGATTCCCGGCTGCACATCACCGTACGCAGCGCTCGGGCCACATCCCTACGGGTGTTGGCGTCGTCGAACCAGTCCTCCCAGATGATGATCACCGTGGCCGTGGTGCGCAGGTTGGTCACCACCTCGGGGATTCCCTCGGCGCCGTAGTGGGCGTCCCGCCACTCGCCGTCGCCGGCCTCGCGGATGGAGCAGCCCACGATGCGTTCCCAGGCCACCGCCTGGGCGTGGGTGCAGTACTCCAGGTGTCCCAGGGTGGACGCCCGGGGCTGCTGCAGCGTGACGGTGGCCCCGCCGCGGATGATGGGACGGGTCTCCCGTGGGGGAGCGTGCCTAGCCGTGATCACCGTCTCGGCCCCCGACTCTCGCCAGGCCAGGACGGAGTAGCTCTGCTTGGCGTGGAAGTAGGTGGCCAGGGGATAGGCGTCCCGGGCTGCCTCCCTTCGGGTAACTTCGCTGGTGAGCAGTTCGGTGCTCAGGGGTTCGCCCTCGCCGCCCGGCATCAGTTGCACAATGCGCGCCCGACCGTCGGAGGCGTCGCGGATGTCGTTGCGGTGCGGCTGCTGGGGATCCCCGGTCTGGAACTCCGGCGCGTAGTGGTCTCCCCGAGCGATCTCTCGGAGCGTCTGGGGCAGCTGTTCCGGCCAGGCGTCGGTGGGCGACGGTATGGCCCGCTCCATGCCATTGAGGTCCGTTTCTTTGGCCAAGCAGCGGCCGTGGGTGTTTTTGATGTTGGGATTGGACGGATAGAGCCGAGCCGGCTCCACCGGCTGCTGCCAGTACGCCGCCAGGCTGTCCTCGTGGAACTGGAAGGCGTGGCGCGGCGCCACGATGACGAACCGCCCCGGGCCGGTGCGACCCACCCGACCGGCCCGTTGCTTGACCCGTCCCACCGAGTGGGGCAGCCCCAGGTTGAAGCCCACCTGCAGGTCCGGGATGTCGATGCCCATCTCCATGGCGCTGGTGCTGGCCAGCCCCCGAATGTCGCCGTCCCGCAGCGCCTTCTCGATGCGTTCTCTGCGCATCAGCCCAGAGCGGTAGGCCATGGCGTCCCGTGACTCCACGATGATGGCATCCTCGGTGATGCTGCGGGCCGCCTCGATGCCCGCCGCAGCGCGCTCCGCCAGCTGCCGGTCATCGATGAAGGCGATGTACGACCGGTCGGGGTTCTCGCTGATCACCTCCCGCACCGCCGCCTGCAAATCGCGCCAGCCCTCGTCGTGGGGCTCGCGGCCGACGACGTGCTGCACGGTGATCGCGGCCCGGGGGCTGCCGTTGTAGCGGTCGTCCACCACCTGGAAGGGCAGGCCGGTTAGGGTTTCGAGGTGCTGGGCGGGATTGTGGATGGTGGCGCTGGCGGCGATGACCCGCAGTGGCTCGAACTGCGCCATCAGCTCCCGGCGCTTCTGCTGCAGCCGGTGCAGCAGGTAGAGGCAGTGGGTGCCCAGCGCGCCGTCGTAGGTGTGGGCCTCGTCCAGGATGAGGAACGCCAGGTTGGAGATGAACCGGCGCACGTTGTACTGGGTGTTCTGCACCTCGCGAAGATCGTGTCGCAGCGGCCGTTTCCCATAGAGGGGTTCCGAGTAGGCCATCAGCCACTGCTGGATCACGTCGGGGGTCATCAGGGCCAGGCGGGTGCGTTGCAGTACCTGCCGGCGCTCGGTGAGGTCGCGCACGTCGCCGTCGATGCGATTGATGCTATCGGGATCCAGCCCGGCGGCCTCGGCCATGCTCTGCCAGCGGATGACCTGGTCCCGGGCCAGTGCCTTGATGGGATAGATGGCGATGGCCGTGGCGTTGGGATTGGCGACCAGATGGTGCAGGGTGGGCGCCTGGAAGACCAGGGACTTGCCGCTGGCGGTGCCGGTGCTGATCACCAGGTTGTGCCCCTGCCCCACCAGTTCCAACCCCATGGACTGATGCAGGTACAGCTGCCCGTCGCCCGTCTGGGCCCTCACCGCCGGCCAGGCCGGACTGGCGGTCAGCCAGGCGGGCGCGTCGCCGTATCGCGCCTCCTGGCCGGGGATGGTGATCTCGTCGTGAATGTTCATGACGGCAAGATCAGGTCAGACGCCGTGCGCTTCGTTGATGCGGTCGCAGCACGTGGGCCCACAGGCGGCTAATGCCAGCGTGGACAACAGCGCGAGCGGTCGAACGTTCGCGCCGCGCATGGCCCAACGCACGCATGAACCGCGACCGGTATCAAGCATCAGCGCTGGGCGGCCTCCGCACCACGTCATCCGGGTGGTTCTCCGCATACTGCTCCAGTTTTTCCATCCCCTGCGCCAGCTTGCGCGACGGGCGGATGGACGGGGTCCAGTCGATGAAATATTCCGCCGTGAACTCCCGCGGCCCGGCCAGGGTGGCGCCCCGGACCACCCAATCGGGCGGCGGCCGGCAGAAGGCTCCGTCAACGCACTGCACCACCTGTCCGGCCAGGGAGCGTTCCCGCCGAAACAGTTCCAGGGCGTAGTTGGCCCTCCGGCGCGTGTCGTACTGTTCCTCGGCGCGCTCCATGGACCGGATCACGCCGTCCGGATCCCGCTTGTAGTGCCAGATGTGGAAGTGGACGTCGGCCATGGCAGTCCCTCAACCGCCGGTGCGTACAATTGTCCGTCGCCGGATTATACCCTGCGTCGGGGCATCGTGCGCGTCAAGCCTCAGCGCCAGCGCCGGTTTCCTCCTCCGACACGCCGGAGAAATTGGTGATGGCCACCTCACCGGTGGGGAGTGATGCCACGATGCGCAGTTGTCCGCCGATGGACTCGATGTAGGAACGCAGGCTCGAGATGTACATGTCGGTCCGTTGTTCCAACTTCGCCACCGCGGGCTGGTTCACCTGTAGGCGATCCGCCAGATCCTGCTGGATCAGGGCCATGGCCTGACGCAGCTCGCGCAGGAGCATTTCCGCCGCAAGTTCGGCTTTCTTCGCATCCACCCGCCGGCGCCTTTCCGGCGTGAAATCTCCAGTAAGTTCCTGGAACCCGTGGCGTCTGCTCGTCAAGGGTCTCCCTCTCGGCGCGGTCCGCTGAGGTGGTCGCTGTACAGCCGATCAAAAAGGGCCATCGCTGATCATACGGGCACGGCGCTGGCGCCACACCGCCCATGGTCAGGAATGGCGACGGGACTGGGGCAGGATCAGGTCCTCAACCTCAGATCCCAGGGCCCGCGCGATGGCCGTAAGGGTCTCGGTCCGCGGGCTGTGCTCGCCTTTCTCGATGCGGGTGAGCGTCACTCTGCCGATCCCCCCGCGCGAGGACAACTCTGTCTGGGTCAAACCAGCCGCCTCGCGGTACTCCCGAATCCGGCCACCGAGATCATCACGCGCCTGCCTGGCCTGAGCCTCTATCTGCGGACGGTAGGTCGGATCGCAGTAGTGGCGGGCGAAGTCCCAGGGGACCTCGGACCGTTCCCCGCTGACCGTGACCAAGATCATCTCATACGGCGTGGGCAATTCCAGTTCCTTGATGCCGTCTCCCTCCGCAACCTCGGGTAGGTCGCTGAACGGGATCAGGCCCGAGCGTCCATCCACGAAGGTGAGCTCGATGCCTTGGTCCAGCGTGGAGGCGGACGCCATCATCCGGTCGGCGTTTTTCACCAGCGTCGTTGCCATGGTTTCTCACCTCCCATGGATCCGGAACCATTCCGCTCGGATATCGGCCGCGTGGGCGTCGAAGCCTCAAGGATAGAGCGGTAGCGCCCCGGTGGGGCGCATGAGAGTATTCGCCGTTGTCCAGGAGTATCCGCGCCCAGTCTTCATTTCCGACGCGCACGTGGACGTGGGGCGGTTCGAATTCCAGCTCCCTGGTGCGGATGACGAATTGGTACTGACCAATTACGGCGACCGTCGGCATGTCCATATCCAAGGAGGTTGAGCGTCCACCTCACATCAGTTCGATTGTATCACGTCG
The DNA here is from genome assembly GCA_965207585.1 of Dehalococcoidia bacterium. GTDB lineage: Bacteria > Chloroflexota > Dehalococcoidia > Lucifugimonadales > UBA3495 > Bin87. Next base: position 90,909 of record CBDBMT010000001.1, read on the forward strand.
TGATACAACCATTATCAAAGTTGGGGCAGTTGGGAAGGGGTGAGCCGGAACCTTGTGCTGGCTTGCCTCAGTTGCCCGCCTCTCGGCTTTGTCCCATCGGCAGTCGTTCGTCCGAGACCGAAGTTCAGGCGAACCACCTCTCCTACCCTAATCCACCTCTACGTATGATCCAGGTAGGTTGCCGGGTCGGTAGCCGTTGGTGGAGTCGGCCGCGCGTTGCAATGCGCTCCGGTGAATCTTGGCTCCATCCGGGATGCGGCGGTCCTTTGCACCCAGCCGCCAGATATGCTTGTCCGACCGTCGCGTCTCCCCTGAAGGGTCGGCGTTCAGAGACTCCTTCCAGTCGGGTCTCAGTTTCAATCCCTTGTCCTCGGCATGGCGCAGCATCCATTCCAGCGCGATATCAGAGATGCGTCGGTCAGATTCCTGTCCACCCACGTCCCCGTGGCATCCGGGGAACCACACCTGCTCAATGGTCTGGCCGGCAGGCAGATCGGTCTCGTCCCACTGTGAAGCCCGGAAGTGG
>CBDBMT010000002.1:0-349945 GCA_965207585.1 Dehalococcoidia bacterium
CAGCACCCACTCCAGGGCCGAGCGGCTGCCCAGTTGGTACTCCCACGCCTCCAGCGGCACTCCCCGCAGCGTGGTCTTGTCGTCCAGGATGATGGTTCCCTTCTCCTTATCGGCCCGCAGGACCGCCCGACTGGGTTCCGCCTCCAGGTCAACCCGCTCCAGGGGATAGGGCTCCGCCTGCTCGAACCCGATGTGCAGGTCAAGCAACTCCTGCCCCATGTCCCGCCACAGGCGGAAGTCGTTGTAGAAGGGCAGGCGGGGAAACTCCCGCAGCAGGTCCACTCGGTAGTCGTGGCGGTACACCGGGTCGTGGAGGACGGCGTAAGTGTAGGCGAAGATGTTCTCGGCGGTGATGCCCTCCGGCCCGGCCAGTTCGTCGAAAGCGTCGCCCCACTCCTGGCGGTAGTGGTCGTTGAGCTGCCGGATGCCCCACTGGGTGATGTTGCAGACCCGCTCGCCATCGGCAGTGTAGCGGTAGAGGGGGAGGCATTGGTTGTCGCCGGTGAAGTGGAGGTCAACCAATTTGCCGGATGCCAGGACGTAGAATGACTGGTGGCGAGCGGAGAAATTGATAGTCGGGTTGCTGCCATTCCGGTGGTGAGGGAAGATTTGGGGCATCTGGTAGCGGCGATGTGTGACAATCGGCGCATAGTAACAGTGCTTCACGACGAAGGGCCGGTACATGGCGCGGGTCAGGTTCATTTCCGAGAAATGGATCGCGTCTCCCTTAACCAGGTGGTCTTCCAGCTCGGCCGTCCATTTGATGGACCTGTTGACCCAATCGCCCAAGGCGCTGCGAGCTGGCGTTTCATTCTCGAACCGTTCCCTCTCTTCACGGTAAACCTTCGAGAAATACATTCCTTTCGCCGCAAGAGCGTCCATGTTGAAGTCGTATACCCACTCGTCCCGGTTGGTGGCGATTCCCAGTGAATACAGCCTGAATACCGCCCTTTCATCCTCAACCCGCTTCGCCAGCTTAGTCTCCCGATTCGCCAAAGGTATCAGACGCTCAAAGTCGCTGTTGGACTGGTTGAGCCAGTCGTTGCGCTTGTCCGGCGTGATGGTCTCAAACTCAATGCCGTCCAAGCCGGCGCTCCCCAGATAGGCGAGTTTGTCCTTAGCCAGTTCCGCGTCTTCCCGCCGGGCGTAGTGAATGCCGCACTGTCCCAACTTAGCTTTCTCCCTCACGAAGAAGCCGATGGCAACGCCGGTCTGGATACCGAAAACGTTGTGGCTGGTGCCTGAGATTTTCGGGTTGCGCCGCACGTCTGAGCCGAGGTCCAGTACGTAAATGTCGGTGAACTCTTCGGCTGCCAACTTGCGGAAACCATCGTCCTGCCGGGTGTCCAGGTAGGCCCGGTTCGTTACAAACCCGATTATCCCGTCGTCGTCCAGCCTATCGGATGCCCACCGAATGAACCGCTTGTACATGTCGTACTGCTTGGTCTTCTGTGCAGTGCTGGCGGCTACGTAGGTCTCGCTGATCCGCCGGTCTATCTCCGGGTACTCTCGGTTCTTGTTGTTGTCGTTTTCGTTCTGCTGGTTGGCGTTGTAAGGCGGGTTGCCGATGATCACGCTGATGGGCTTCTCGTTCTGCTCCTGCACCCGTATCCAGTTCTCTTCCGACAGCGCCCCCAGGTTGAAGGCTCCCTGCCGCTGCACCGCGCCGCCGCTGGCTCCCGTGCCCTGCCAGTCCATGTTGTCCAGCGTGTCCACGAAGCACAGGTTGGGAAACTCCAGGTACTGGCCCGTCCGCTCCCGATAGGTGTACTCGATGTTCAGGTTGGCGATGTAGTAGGGCAGGATCGCCACCTCATTGGCGTGAATCTCGTGGCGGTACTTGCGCTCCAGCCGGTCCAGGGGCAGATGGTTGATCAGGTTGGTGACGAAGGTGCCCGTCCCCGTGGCCGGGTCCAGGATCTGCACGTTGTCGTCGGCCAGGGTCTTGCCGAAGTGTTTCTGCAACAGCCAGTCCGTGCCCCGAATGATGAAGTCCACCACCTCGTTGGGGGTGTAGACCACGCCCAGCCGGTCGGCGGCGGCGGGATTGTAGGCCTGGTAGAAGTCCTCGTAGATGGCCTTGAGGAACTGCTGCTTTTCGGAGTAATCGGCGATTTCGTCGGCGGCCCGTCCGATGGCCCCGTAGTAGGCCCGCAGCCGGTCGATGGCCTCCCGCCGCACGTTGCCGGTGAAGAAGGTCCCCTCCAGCTCGTCCAGCTGGCCGGCCACGTTGTTTTCCTTGTGGAACTGGTCCTCGTCGAACACGCGGTGGAAGATGTCCTTGGTCAGGACGTGCTGGAGCAGCATCTCCCGCACGTCGGCCTCTGACACCTCGGGGCCGATGCTCCGGCGGCACAGGGCCAGGAACTCCGTTGCCCCGGCCCGGTAGTCATCGTTGCCCTCCTCGGCTGCCGCCACCGCCTGGCGCAGGTTTTCCAGCACCGCCGGCAAATCGGCCTTGAACTGCGCCTGGGCCTGGCGGAACTCCTCGATGCTGGGCAGTTCGTAGTCCAGGAACCGCCGGATCAGCCGGTGCAGTTCCCCGGGTCGGGACATGTCCACCCTGAGGGCCACGTCGCCGTTCTGCACCAGCACCGCCGTCTCCGAGTCCTCGAAGACGATGTTGTCCCGGGGGTAGCCCCGGTTGAACTTGGCCTGAATCTCCGCATCCAGGTCGTCGTGGCTGTCCTTGGCCTCCCAGTAGCCCCGGGCCATGCGCAGGGTGTCCTTCACCGTGCCGTCGGGGATGACGTTGCCCGCCGTTTTCAGCTCGGGAATGAGCACCAGCCGTTCCCGGTGCTCCCGGCAGTAGGCGTCCAGGCAGTTCTGGAAGGCCGGGCGGATGTTCAGCTCGTTGTCCGAACCGCCGAACTCGACCAGTTCCTGCCGCCTGGCGTAGTAGTCCGCTATGTGGGGGTAGTCGGGCATCTTACGGATACCTTACCCAAGCGCGGCTGCCGGCGCAACCGCGGGCAACCGGCCTGGAACTGCGGATCTGCGGCGGGAACACCGACGCACAGGCCGCCTTGAACCGCCCCCACCGCAACGGCGAAGGGCCCTGGCCATACCGGCCAGGGCCCTTCTCTCCGTCCAACCCTTGGCCCCGGCGGGGCCTCCGCTCGGCGCTAGTCCTTGATGATGATGGTGAGTTCGGTGGGCTCCCCGACGGTGTAGCCCGGGCCGTTCAGCACCCGGAAGATAGCCGTCTCGCGGCCTTCCGCCCTGTCGTCGCGTATCGGGACGAATATGAACCTGGCCCAACGCACGCCCGTGTCCCGGTCGAAGTCTTGGGGGGACTCAAGGGACCGTACCGTGAAGACGTCGCCCGCCTTCTCGATGGTCTGTCCCTGGATGCGTTCCACTGTGAAGTCCTCGTGCAGGGTCGCCGTTCCGCCGACGTACTGGAAGATCACGTCCCCCGTGAAGTTCCCGGTCACGTGCCACGTCGGGCGCGCCGCCCCGCCATCTTCCCACCATTCAAGCTGTGTGGCGCCCGTCCCATGGAAATTGGGATTGTTGAGAGAGGCCACCGGGGTGTTCTCATCGTGGTCGTCGTCCACGATGGTCAGTGTGTACTCATCGGCCGAACCCACCGAGTACCCCCGGCCCGGCTCCAGCGTCAGCACCAGCACCTCGTCGGCCTCGTTGTCGCCGTCGCCGACAATGGTCACCGGGATGTCAGTGCTACTATCCCCGGCCTGCACCCTCGCCGTCAGCGTGGCGGGGACGCCGTAGTCATCGGAGCTGGTGGCGCCGATGTTGGGCGGGCTGCTGACGCTGAAGGTCAGGAGCGTTCCGCCGGCCGGCGCCGGACGGTCCAGCTTCACCTTCACGCTGTGCGGGCTGCCGCTGTCGCCCTCGGCCACCTCGCCCGAGGCAGCGGTGAAGGTAGCCACCGGCGCGTCGTCGTCCTTGATGGTCAGCTCGTATCTAACCGGCAGGGCCAGGTCGTACCCGTCGCCGCTGAGCAGCGTCAGCACCACCGTCTCGTCGCCCTCGGCGTCGCCGTCGTTGAGGATGGTTATCGGCACAGCGGCCCGTCCCTGTCCCTGCCCGACCATCGCCGTGCAGGGGTCGCCGCCGCAGTCGCTGATGGTGAAGTCGTCGCCCTCCGTGGCCGTGCCGTCAACGGTGTATCTGACGGTGATCTTCGCGTGGGGCCCCGGCTCCAGCAGGATGGTCGCCCGATGGGCGCCGCCTCGCTCGCTTACGCTGGCCGAAGCCGCCGCGAAGGCCACCAGCGGCGGGTCGTCGTCCGCGATGGTCAGCGTGTGCTCGCTGGGGTCGCCCACAGCATAGCCCGAGCCGGCCCGCAGCGTCAGCACCACCGTCTCGTCCGGTTCGTTGTCCCCGTCGTCGGTGATATCCACCGGGATGGCAATGCTGGTGGCTCCTTCCGGCACCGTCCTCGTGTTGGGAACGCTGTAGTCCCGGTTGCGCGTGGCCGTGCTGGCGCCGCCCACGCCGTAACGCAGCGTGAAGCCGTCCGGCGGCGCCGGCTGGTCCAGCCTGACCGTCACGGGGTGCTCGCCGACTCCCTCCACGGGGTTGGACGTGGCCGCGGCGAAGCTGACCCGGGGCAGGTCGTTGTCCCGGATGGCCAGCGCGTGCGTCCGCTGCGTCCCGAGGTTGTAGTCCGAGCTGGGCAGCAGCGTCAGCTCCAACCTCTCGTCGCCCTCGGTTAGAGAGTCGTCGGTGATGTTCACCGGGATGGTTACTCTGGAGTCCCCGGCGCTCGCCGACACCGACCCGGTGGAGCCCGTTACGCCGGTTATGCTGTAGTCCACGTCGCGGGTGGCAGGGCCGCCCAGTCGGTAGTTGATGGACACGTTGCCGGCGGGCGACGGGTCCAGGTTGATGACCACGTCGTGCGTGCCGCCATCCTCGTCAACCCCGCTCTCGGCCCGGGCGAACTCCGCCCGGGGGCCGTCGTCGTCGGCGATGGTCAGCGAGTAGACCTGGAGACTTCCCAGGGCGTAGCCGTCGCCCTGGGACAGCCAGAGGATCAGCGACTCATCCGGCTCGCTGTGCCCGTTGTCCGTCGGCTGCACCGGGATGACCACGCTGGTCTGCCCGGCCCGGGCCATAACCGTCCCGGAGCCGGTGCTCGAGCCGCTGATGGTGTAGTCTCCGTTGACTCCGGCCCCGGCCACGGCGTCGCCCTCCGTGGTGTAGCCGATGGGGAAGTCCTCGTGGGGAGCCGGCTCCACCTGGATAACCACGTTATGCGGGCCGGCATTCTCCTTCACCACGCCCGCGGCCGGCTCGGCGAAGGACACCGTGGGATCGTCGTCGTCCGCCACCGCGACGCTGGCCGACCGCGCCGACGACAGCGCGTAGCCAGAGCCGCTCAGCAGGGTCAGGACCACCGCGCCGTCGGCCTCGCCGGTATCGTCCGCCTCGGTGGGGACGGTGATGTCCGCCCGGCCCCGGCTGTCAATGATTACCGAATCCTGGCCCAGGTCCAACCCGGCCACGAAGTTGCCCCGCTGGGACACCGTGTAGTGCACCTGGAGCGTGTCGCCGGCGGCCGGGGCCGGGGAGGCGCTGATGGTGAATTGAGCGTCGCCGCCCTCCACAACTCCGGCGCCGCCCTGTACCGTCAATTGGGTCAGATCCGAGACTCCGGCAAGAGTCAGCGCCGGCTCAGACCAGTACCCGGGAACCTCCTGCGTGTTCACCGCCCGCACGTAGTAGCAGGTGAGCTCGTTCGGGTTGATGGAGTAGTCCAGGTGCACCCTTCCCGTGACCTCCTCTCCGGCCTGGTCCGCCCGGGGCTTCCGGCACGTTTCCTCTCCCCTGGCCGTCCACAGCTCGTAGTCGGATACCGGCCAGCCGTTCACCGATTCCACCGGGCCCCAGGTGACCACTGCGATGGGCGGGTCCGCGTAGGTCAGCACGCTCAGGGACCGGGGCGTGCCCGGCGCTCCCCCGCCTGCCCCGGCCCGCGCCACGATGGTTGCCGCGTTGTTGTCATCGATGTAGTCGAAATAAGGTGCTGAGTGCCAACTGTTCCCGCTGGTGGCCTCGCAGGCCGCCTTCCGAGCGGCGGCGTCTGCTCCGGTGACCGGCACGTCATTGCCGTCGCCGTCGATGCACTTCTCGTAGTCCTCGACGTTGGCGATGGTGGCCGTGATGTCCGGCGTGTTGGCGCCGGCCGGCGCGATGAGGGTCAGCGTTGGGAATGCCGTTTGACCCCGCGCTGGCCTGAGCGAAGAGACGGGCAGCTCACCCAGGTCCCATTCCGCTTCGCAGAGGCCGCCGGCGCAGGTTTCTGTCAGTTCCCGGTACGTTCCATCGGTCAGGATGGCTTCTGACCCTTCTGGCACGTTGGTTAGGGTTACCAGCGCTGCCGAAGCCGTATCCGGGCCGTTGTTGGCTGCGTGGATGGTGTAGGCCGTCTGTCCGGCCGCCGCCAGCGGGCTGTCGCCGTCCATCACCGCCAGCTCCGCTATCGGCCCCACGTGGAAGGTGTAGCGGGCCGTGTCAGTGTATGAGGCGCCGCCGGAGTCAGTGAGAGTCAAGTCATAATCAATGTAGTAGGTGCCCAGCGTCTCGAATTCGGCAAAATAGCGAACTACCAACGTATTCGCCGTATTTAAGGGATTGGCGCTTTTCGTAACCGTGTTTGTGGTACTGAAGTCAAAAAATTGATTCCCGCTACCGTACAGACGGATTTTTACCTTTCCTGGTGTCGTTCCATCTGCCCTGCTGACAGTCAGAGTTCGGGGACCAAAGAAATTCCACGCACTTGCGCTCTTAATGTCCTTCCGCGTGTAGGTTATCGTTACCCCATCCACCGCAGGATTCTTTCCAGTGATGGCCTTTCTGGCCGTTTGCCAAGAAACGTCGGAAAGGCTATGGGCGTGGCTGTCCTGGACGCGCCCCTCGGGGTCTTTAACTTGAATGATGACAGACTCAGGGTCCAGGAACACCGTAAGGTCACGCCTGCTTCCACTTCTGAACTGGTCTGTGCGCCCCACTCCACGGGAACGCAGGTAATCATAGATTTCTTCAGTTTCTACGTAGTCTTCGTGACGAGAGGGCAGGCGCGCCGCTATTGCAACACCGGGAACGCTCTCGCATTGATGGGCATCGGTATGGGTGTCGTCTATGCAAGGGAACGACGTCAAAATAGCCACCGGGCCTTCCTCAAGCACCAAAGGCGGGTCGTCGCCCAGGCATTCCCTGAGACTGCCAAGGGGGTAATTTGGGTCAGGTGGGGGAAAACTGTCCTCTAGCGAGACGGTGATGCACCGCTCTTCCCGTGGAATTTCTGCCAGGGTATCCGATGTCAGTTGGGTCTGAATTTCAATCTTCCCTAAGGAAGGGAAAATATCAGGGATAGTGGCAGTGGTGTCCGTCGTTGGCGCGTGCCAGGTCGCCAATTTGCTGTCTGATATCACAAATTCAGCAGGCGGCATCCAGCCAGCTTTGAATTCCAACCCATCCGATAACTCCACCCTCACCTCTGGATCTACGACGACCCGACGCCATTCGCTTACAAGCGCCTCTCCGCGAGCGCGATTACGGGCAGTTAAGCCAAGAATCACATCGTCCCCTGGATCCGGCCGCATCTCGTCCACGGATAGCATGAGGGCCAGTCTATTGTCGCGGATGTGTTTAACAAAATGTAAGCTCGGAATAAATTCATAAAATTTTATGACGTTGTTGGCCAACAACATGTCCGGTTCAGGCGAAACGGTGGAAGCTACGGCGTTTATGACTCCGCTCATACCCGGCCAGTCCGACGGAACCGCCATTAGCTCAGACCGGTGAGTAGAGTGGATTCGTGGACTTAACAATAAGACTTGCGAGGTTTCGCCCGGATGCAGAGTCCCGACTTCCCATGTAAACCTTTGGTTGTAGTCGTTCACAGTCCGGACGCTTTTGACCTTAGCCTCGTCACTTATAGCAATTTGTAAATTCTCAAACAGGAAGGATACGGTCACTCCGGAGGCTGGTGCGGTCCCAATATTTTGAACGCGATATGCAACTTTTAGTCGGTCTCCCTCAGGCGCTTGTTCATAAAGCATTATCAAGTCGACGTATCCAGGCCCCTCCGGTACGTCTTGGGCCCGTGCGGTCTCAGACAGCAAGAATCCCGCCGCCACGGCAACGGCCAGCAGGCATAGGACGAGAGCCTTCCAGAGAGATCTCCTCGGCGATTGGCGAGAGGTGTTGGCAGCGTTCATAAGCAATATACTCAGATATGACAGGTCGGGCTGGGGTGGGAACCCGGCCGGCCCTTGGGGCCAGCCGGGTGTGTCATCCGTGGCACACAAAAAGATGCCACGGATGAACAGGGACGAACTTACTGGTCGTACCACTCCACGGTGTAACTGGCGGTTATGCCGCCGCCATCCCACTTGACGTGCACTCGGTAGGTTTCCGGGCCAGCTCGCTCAGCAGCCGCCGAATAATAGCTGGTGTGTGTCGGCAGAGCGCCAGTCCCTGGAGGGTCCTCCCACGTGTAGGCTGGAGTCGCTCCGGCAGGCAGATTTTCTACCTGCGCGTTCACGTTGACGGTGTATCCCAGCACCGGATGGGTCAGGTCCAGGTTGGGCTGGGTGCCGGCGTTGGGGTTGCTCAGGGTGAAGGTTACCGTCGGGTGGACGAGGCCGGGCTCGGTGTCTTCCACCCGGACGAGCACCGGGGTGCTGTCGTCAATGGCCGGGTCATCGCCGCCGCTGTCATTCACCATGTCGCTGACGTGAAGGGTCAGCGGGTACTCCCACTGCTTCGCGTAGTCCAGGGTATGGCCGGCGGCTAGCACTATCTGCCCGTTGCGATGCACCTGGAACTTGTTGCTGCACGGCCCGGTCAGGGAGTAGTGGAGGGACCGGCCCTCGGGGCTAACGGCGGCCACCGGGGCGCCGGCGTGGGCTCCGGCCACGGCGTGCTCCACTATGGAGCGGGTTACGCCGGGGAAGAAGGGGGGCCGGACGGTAGTATTGCTCAACGTCACGTGGTCCGAAGCGCTGTTGTTGTCCAAGTTGGGGTCGAAGGTGGTTGAGCGAGTTTCCACGGTGGCGGTGAGCTTCCCGACCGCGCCAAGGTCCACGTTGGCGTTGAAGGTGAGGCTGGCGCTGGTATTGGCCCCAATCCTACCCGTTCCGTTCACCTTCCAGGCGATGACGCCACATCCGCTGGAGGTGGCGCCGTGCGGAAGCGACCCGGGGGCGCTCAGGCCCGCCGGCAGGTTGACCTCCACAGCGACGTTCTCGGCGGCTTCAGGGCCGTGGTTGGCGACGGTGACCGTGAAGGGCACGACGCTGCTGGCGCCTCCCGTGGAGGTCACCTCTCCGGCGCTGACCTGCGTATGCAGGTCGGCCCGAGGCCCCACGTGGAAGGTGTACCACTGGACCGGACTGGTGATGCTCTCATCGGGGCTGATGGGACTCCAGTTCTCGGGGCGGCCGCCCTCAGGTTCTGGGTCATCTTCAGCCCGCACGTGGGCTTGGGCGTTCACCTGCACCAGGTACATGCCGGGCTTGGTGAAGGCGAACTGCATCTGCCGGTACTGGCCGGTCTGCATATCGATTTCGCCGGCGTCGTCGGTATCAACGTTGCTCCACTGCGCATTCGCCAAAGGCGTGTCGGTTTCCCGCTGGTCGAAGGCAAAGAAGTGAGCGCCCACAACGTGGGCCTCCTGCGGCGTCCCGTCCTGGAGCACGTGCACCGCCGCGAACCTGAATTGCACCGGAGCGCCGTCCGGGTTATGCCAGTCCGCCTCTTCCAACAGGTCGGTGGAGAAGCCCATCTGCAAGGGGGACGTCTCGTCGGCAGCCGTCCCCGGCTCGTCAAGCCTTACCCACCAGAGGGAATTATTGGCGAAGACGGTCGTGTCGTTCGGGCCCGGTTCCACGGCTGATACGGCGCCACCCTCAGTCAGGAAGGGGTAATCGGCAAGGTCTATGGTGGGGCCGGTGACGTCACTGGAGGTGCCGTTGCTCTCCCTACTGTCGATGACCGTGACCTGGTAGCTGTCGGGGACGGCGAAGACAGTCTGCCGGATGTCGGTGTTGGCGTCGGTGCGGGTGTTGACCGTTACCTGTATTTCCTTACCTGAATCCGGGTCTGTATGCGTCTCTGTCGTCTGCGTAACCTTTGGGGGACAGAAGTTGTTGGACAGGTGCCCGACTTCGTAGTCCCAGAAGGCGTCGAATACGGCGTAGTAGTCGCGGTCGATGATCCCGGCCGCAGGGCTCAGGGGTTTTTCCTCGGAGCAGGGAAGGGGGTCGTCGTATTCCTCTGCGTTGTCTCCGATTCTGGGGAGCTGGCTCGGGTCGGTGCCGTCCTGGGCCATGGTGGGCCCGGCAGTCAGGGTCACCGCCACCACTACGGCGGCGATGAGGCTCAGCGCCAGGACGGCGCCGAAGAGTTTCAAGGGAATGGATGCGTTGGTTACAATGCTCATATTTGCTTTTGTTGTTCCTCAAATTCAGTCTTGGTCGGTTGTCGTTGGGATAGGGCGGCATCCGCCGCGTGGGTTTCTTACACTGGTTCGTCTCCATGCCGGACGGGTGGGTATAGGGTAAGTCCGGCAGCATCGGGCAAAAGCTGTGGACCGGCATCGGCGCGTTGGCAGTCAGGGGCTGCCACCGCCACTCGCGAAAAAGCGGTCATGCCCGCGACAGAACGCTGTCTGGACAAGACCGCTTAAGCCTAGGGCGGTCTGATGTGAGGGGCTGGACTGCCTACAAGCGGGTCTGCCCTCGGGAAGCTCGGGGGGGGGGGGGGCTGAAAGGGGTATGTATGGGCTCAAAATGGCCTTAAATGAAGCTTGAGAAGGCGCACCGGCCTTCGGCATTCTGGTGTTGTTCACACGCCCAGAGGCCGGAGGTTCCCGATGCGCCTTCCCCGTGAAACGTACCAGATTCAGCAGGCTATTGAAACGCATCTACCGCACCTCTCTCAGCCACAATTGGCCGGCTTGGTGCTGTGGGTGTACGGGGCCATCCTCGCCGGCAGCGCCTGTCAGAACGCCGTCGCTTCGGCCCTCTCCACCTGCGGCGGCAACTGGAACCGCTTCCGCCAGTACCTTCGCCAGTGGCTCTACGACGGCAGCGACCGGGCTCGGCCCTGCCAGACCCAGTTGGACGTAAGCCTCTGCTTCGCGCCCCTGCTCAAATGGGTCCTGGCCTGGTGGCACTCCGGACCGTTGGCCCTGGCCATCGACCCCACGCTCAAGGGTGACCAGACCACCGCCATCGTCATCAGCGTGGTGTACCGCAGTTGCGCCATACCAGTGGCCTGGCGCATCCACCGCGCCACTCAGAAAGGCTCCTGGGCGGACCCCACCGTGGAACTGCTCCGGGAACTGGCCCCAGCGGTTCCAGCGGAAATGACCGTCATCGTGCTCTGCGACCGGGGAATGGCCAGCCCCAAGCTGTGGAAGCAGATATGCGCTCAAGGCTGGCATCCCTGTATGCGCTATGCCAAGAACATCACCTTCTGCGCCGAAGGCGGCAAACGATTGCCCGCGCGCGCCTTCGTCTCCGTTCCCGACACCGCCTGGGTCGGCCAGGGCACCGCCTTCAGCACCCCCAACGCCAAGCGCCGTTGCACCCTCCTGGTGGTCTGGTACGTCGAGCAGGAGGAACCCTGGGTCATCCTCACCGACCTGGCGCCCGATAGGGTGGGACCCAGTTGGTACGCGCTCCGCTTCTGGATCGAACTGGGTTTCAAGGCCCTCAAGAGCTTGGGCTGGAAGTGGGACAAGACCCAGCGCACCGACCCAACCCGCGTCTCCCGACACTGGCTGGTGCTGTCGGTGGCCACCCTGCTGGCCCTGGCCTACGGCACCCGGGTGGAGGACGCCCAAGAGCGCGGCATCGCCCCAGGCAACCTGAGGGCGCCGCCCAAGGCCCTGGCTGCCGATCATCGGGATTCCCGCAGCCGTCCGGCGCGGACCGTCAGCGTATTCCGTCACGGTATCAACTGTCTCAGGCGGTTGATGCTCAAAGGAAGGCTCTGGAGCCGGGTCTGGCTGCTGCCCGAACCCTGGCCGGAACCCAAGCCAGACCTGGAAATTACCTGCCACGCGCCCCCCTGAAAAACCCATACATACCCCTTTCAGGGGGGGGGCTGACAAGGGTAGGTATGGCTATATTCAAGCCCAAACCGTCACATGCGCCAAGGCCCGGCAAACCCCGGTCCTGACCTCCGGCTGGAATGGTTATTGCTGCGTTCAGGTTCATCTCAATTGCACTGCGTATGCGGAGATTGCTCAGCTGTCGCTACTGCCCGGTTCGCGGTAGCCGGTGTCAAGGCATCCGACAGATGGGTAGTGGATTTCTCCACTCTGGTGGCACATCTTTACGGATTCCAGGCTGGTAACGCGAAGGTTGCGTCTCTTGATCTATTATTGATACTGTGTATCTTTGCCAAGATTTTATACCGCCGGTGCGGATGCTGTCAACACCGGGAGCGCGCTCAATCATGCCGGCTCCTGCCCAAGCCGGCATCCAGAAACTGAGGCCAGTGGCGACGTTCCAGTAGCTCGCGGGAGCGGAAATGGCAATCGCCATCCGCAAAGGTCGATGCGGCCCTGGCCCAATCCCACCGTGGTGGTTGCCCGGAAGCGCTGCTTGGCCGGAAGGTATGGTCAATGGCATGAAACGGGCACGGCGATTATCCGCCGTGCCCGTTTGTCATCAGCCCTGATACGGTCTATTCTCTCTACAGGATCACCTCCCACCGGAAAGTTCGCAGTTCGGTACGCTTAGGCCCACCAAACTGGATAAAATCAAGAACCTTTCGCATCCGGTTTCCGGTGGCGGTGTAATCGGCCGCTCACCGGCCAATATTAGGTGAGTTACCAAGCCCCTGCTGACACAGCGGGGGTTTTCCTTTGGGAGTATGAGCCGCCAACCGGATTGGGCCGAATCCGACCCGCGAGACAAGTCCGTTCACCCCGGTTTCTGTCCGCCTTGCGGCGCATCGGGCCGCTCCATCCGGTAGCCGACCCGCGGCTCGGCGAAGATGTACTTGGGATCATCGGCGTCCTCCCCCAGCTTGCGCCGCAGCCGCATCAGGTGGGTGCGGATCGTCCGGGGGGTTCCGGGCTCGGTCTTGCCCCACACCCGTTGCAGCAGGTGCTGGTGGGTCAGCACCCGCCCGGCGTGAATTGAGAGCTCCCGCAAGAAGTCGTACTCGATGGCCGTGAGGCGCACCGGCTGGCCCGCCACGCTGACCATCCTCTGAACGTAGTCGATGGTCAGATCGTCCCGCACGTAGGGCTCCGAGGGCGCCATCCGGGCCGGCCCGGTGCGCCGTCGCAGGGCCGCCTGCACCCGCGCCGCCAGTTCCGTGGGCGAGAAGGGCTTGACGATGTAGTCGTCGGCCCCCATCTCGAAGGCACGGGCAATCACCTGGTCCTGCCCGTAGCCGGACAGGAAGATCACCGGCACGTCGGCGATGCGGAGCAGGTCCTGCATCAGCTCGATGCCGTCGGTTCCCGGCAGCACCAGGTCCAGCAGGACCAGGCGGGGCCGCTCGCGTTCCATCAGCCGCAGAACCTCCTGCGGGTCGCCGGTGGCGGTCACCTGGTAGCCCGCCTCGGTGAGGGCGTCCCGCACGAACCGCAGGGCCTGGGCCTCGTCGTCCACCGCCAAGATGCGGACCGCTGACCATCCGCTCGGATCACGGTCGGCAACGATGGCGACATCGTCGGCCGCCGGCAGGGTGAAGGTGAAGGTCGCGCCCAGGCCCGGGCCGTCGCTCTCGGCCCGGATGCGGCCCCCGTGGGCCTCGACGATGCCCTTGCAGACGGCCAAACCCAAGCCCGCGCCCAAGCCGTCTTGTCCATCGCCTTCGGCGCGAAAGAACCTGCGGAAGAGATAGGGCAGCCGTTCCGACGGCACTCCCACGCCGTCGTCGGCCACGGAGACGGCCACGTGGACCCCCTCCAGGGCGGCGCTCACTCGTATTTCAGAGGACTCGGGAGAGTGGCGGGCCGCGTTGGTCAGCAGGTTGGTCAGCACCTGTTCGACGCGGCGCCGGTCCGCCAGCACCTGGGGCAGGTCCGCCGGGAGAGCGACGCTGACGTTGCTCCGGCCCCCGCCGCTCTGGAAGAGGCCCACGGCCCGGTCCACCAGCACTGCCGCATCCGAGGGTTCCGGGTAGACCGACAGGACGCCGGCGTCAATGCGGGCCGCGTCCAGCAACTGGCCGATCAGGTCCAGGATGTGGTCGGCCTGGCTGTCGATGATGCGCAGGAACTGCTGGCTCTCGGCGGCGTCCAGCGTTGAGGGGGAACGCAGCAGGGCGGCGGCGGAGCCCTTGATGGAGGTGAGCGGCGCCCTCAGCTCGTGGCTCACCGTGCCCAGGAATTCGGCCCGCTGCCGCTCGATCTCCTCCAGGGGTGTCAGGTCCTGCAGGGTGACCACCACGGTGTCGATGGCGCCCTCATCGGACAGGATGGGCGTGGCGTTGATCAGGGTGGTGACGCTGCGTCCGTCCGGTACGGAGATCACGATCTCCTCGGCCCGCACCGTCTCGCCGGTGGCCAAGGCGCGGGTCAGGGGGAACTCGTCGAGAGAGACCTCCCTTCCGTCGGCCCGGCGGAAGCTCACCACGTCCAGGAGCTGCTCCGTCGTCTGGTCCGGGTTGCGCAGTCCGTCCACGATTCGCATGGCCTCCCGGTTGAGGGACACCATGGAGCCAGTGCCGGCGTCGAAGACCGCCACACCCACAGGGGAGGTGTCGACCAGCGCCTCCAGGTCGTTCCGGGCCCGCCTTTCCTCCCGATAGCGCCGAGCGTTGGCGATGACCAGGGCCGCCTGGGAAGCGAACAGCGTCAGGGTTTCCTCGTCGTCCTGGCTGAACTCCTGACCCTCCGCCTCGTGAGCCAGGTAGATGGTGCCCACGCCGGCCCCCAGGTGGCGGATCGGGGCCACCAGCAGGGAGGACACCGAAATCGGCGGCGTGAACTCCCCCATTCCCAGCGCGCCGAGGTAGCCGGTGATGTTGGCGACCCGCAGGGGCGTCGTCAACCCGCTGAGATACTCGAAGAAGCCCAACCCCTGGGGCATTTCCCACAACCCCTGGTGCTCCTCCCGAGTCAGCCCGGAGACGATGAAGTCGGGCTTCTGCCCGGTCTCGCCAAGAACGGTTATGGCTCCGTAGCGGGAGGCGGTCAGCCCTCTGGCGCTGTCCACCACGTCCTGCAACACCGTGTCGAAGTCCAGGCTCTCGTTGATGCGCCGGCTGGCTTCGCTCAGGCGGGTGAGGCGCTCCCGCAGGGCCGCGTTCTCCCTGAGCAGTTCGTCGGAGTTCATCCTGTTGCCTCACCCCCTCGGGACCGCAAGCCGCCACCAGCGGGCGAGACGGCGGAATGCGGGTTCCACCCAGCAATCGGGTCGTGTTCCTGCCCGGTCAAAGAAATGTTACCATACCGTTACTTTGCTGATGTTACTATATCGTTATCAATTTAGGCTTGACTGTGATGATTAGGATGCGGATAATCCCTTGCACTCGTGAACGGTCGTTCCGTTGATCGGGATACTTGCGTCTTCCCATTCAGTGACAGCTAACCGGATGTGCGTACCGTAACGACGGCGTCCCATACCGTGATTGCCGCGCCGGAAAGTAGAGGATAAGACTGTGTTCAGCAACAGGTTGCGTCCAAATCGGCCCTTCCGGGGAGCCAGGGCGCTTTTCGCCGCTATCAGGACCGTCCCGGTCTGGGCAGTTTCTGCCCCCCCCCCCGACTGTCAGGAGTGAATAGCATGGCGACCGGCGTTGCCGGCCACCGGCCGGCTTACTTGTTGGGTGTCTTGGCCGTTTTCGCACTGGTCCTGGCCGCCACGCTGCTGTGGCTGCCGGCTGAGCCCGCCCAGGCCCAGGAAGACACCACCCGACCCACCATCACCGCCGGCCCGGCCATCACCAGCAGTCCGGCCAGCGGCGATACCTACGGAGAGGGAGAAACCATCACAGTCGCCGTAACCTTCAGCGAAACGGTAACCGTCACCGGCGAACCCCGGATGCGTCTCGACGTGGGAGAGCGCAAGCGGTACGCCCGATATTCCAGCGCCGACGGCGCAACCCTGACCTTCACCTATACGGTCAAGAAGGTGGATACCGACCCCGACGGGGTCAGCATCCCCAAGAACGCGGTGAAAACCGACGATGGAGCCATTGAAGACGGTAACGGCAACCCCGCCCGGCTCAAGCACCCGGCCCTAGCCGACCAGACTGGCCACAAGGTGGACGGGTCCCCGGAGGAACCCGCCGAGCCGGAACCGGAACCGACGCCCACGCCGACCCCGGAGCCAGCCAACAGCGAACCGCAGTTCGATAATGGGGACAGCGCAACCCGCAGCGTGGACGAGAATGCCACGGCCGGAACCAACGTGGGCGGCGCCATTGCCGCCACCGATGCCGACGGCGACGCTCTGACCTACGCCCTCACCGGCTCGGATGCCTTCGCCATCGGCGCCAGCACCGGGCAGATCACCGTGGCCGCCGCGCTGGACCACGAGACCCAATCCAGCTACACCCTCACCGTTAGTGTCAGCGACGGTAAGAACGCCTCCGGCGAGGCCGACGCCAGCACCGACGACTCCATCACCGTCACCGTCAGCATCGGCAACGTGGACGAGGCGGGTACGGTATCCCTGGACTCGCAAACGCCGGAGGCCGGCAGCCCGGTGTCGGCCAGCCTGAGCGACCCGGACGGCGGCGTCAGCGGGGAGACCTGGAGCTGGGCCGGTTCCGCCGACGGCGCGGACTGGACCGCCATCGCCGGGGCCAACGCCCGGACCTACACGCCGTCGGCTAACGACGCGGGCAAGTACCTGCAAGCCACGGCGTCCTACACCGACGGTCACGGCGCGGGCAAGAGCGCCAGCGCGGCCACGGCCAGCGCGGTGGTCGTCCCACTGCCGCAGATCACCGCCGGGCCGGTAATCACCAGCAGCCCGGCCAGCGGCGACACCTACGGGGTGGACGAGGCCATCGTGGTCTCCGTCACCTTCAGCAAGGCCGTGACCGTGAGCGGCGAACCCCGGGTGCGCCTGGAGGTGGGCGAGCGCCAGCGCTGGGCGAGGTACTCCAGCGCCGACGGCGCAATCCTGACCTTCGCCTACAAGGTCAAGAAGGTGGACGCCGACCCAGACGGCGTCAGCATCGGGGCGGACCAGCTTGGGCTGAACAGCGGGAGCATCATCGGCGCCGACGGCAACGCCGCCGTCCTTTCCCACCCGGCCCTGGCCGATCAGAGTGGCCACAAGGTGGACGGCTCCCGGGAAGCGCCCGCCGGCGGGCAGCAGCAGCCCCCCGCCAACAGCCCGCCCCAGTTCGACGACGGGAATAGCGCAACCCTCAGCGTGGACGAGGACGCCGCCATCGGCTCAAACGTGGGCAGCGCCATCGCAGCCACCGACGCCGACGGCGACGCCCTGACCTACGCCCTCAGCGGCTCCGACGCCTTCGCCATCGGCGAGAGCACCGGCCAGATCACCGTGGCGGCGGCCCTGGACTACGAGACCCGGGCCAGCCACTCGCTGACGGTGACCGTCGGCGACGGCAGGAACGCCGCCGGCGAGGCCGACGCCAGCGAGGACGCCTCCATCAGCGTAACCGTCAACATCGGCAACGTGGACGAGGCGGGCGTGGTGTCTTTCGACGCCGACCGTCCTCAGGCCGGCAGTCCGTTGACCGCCAGCCTGAGTGACCCGGACGGCGGGGAAAGCGGCGTGGCCTGGACATGGGCCAGCTCCGCCAATGGGACGGACTGGACCGCCATTGCGGGCGCCAGCGGGGCGTCCTACACGTCACTGGCTGACGACGTGGGCAAATACCTGCAAGCCACCGTGTCCTACACCGACGCCCAGGGTCCCGGCAAGAGCGCCAGCGCGGCCACGGCCAGTGCGGTGACCGCCGCCCCGGAACCGGAGCCGCCGGTTATCACCGCCGGCCCGGTCATTGTCAGCAATCCCGAAAGCGGCGACACCTACGGCAAGGACGAGGCCATCTTAGTCGCCGTGACCTTCAGCGAGGCCGTGACCGTCCCATGGCTCGCTGGCCAGCCCCGGGTGCGCATCGCCGTCGGGGAGCGCAACCGCTGGGCACGGTATGCTCATTCCCGACAGGACGGCACAATCCTGGTCTTTGCCTACAAGGTCAAGGGCAAGGACCTGGACGAGGATGGCATCAGCATCGGGGC
This sequence comes from Dehalococcoidia bacterium, assembly GCA_965207585.1. Lineage (GTDB taxonomy): Bacteria > Chloroflexota > Dehalococcoidia > Lucifugimonadales > UBA3495 > Bin87. Next base: position 18,176 of record CBDBMT010000002.1, read on the forward strand.
GAACCAGTTGCACTTGAACGACGGGAGCATCAAGGACGGCGACGGCAACGCCGCTGTCCTTGCGCACCCGGCCCTGCCTGCCCAAGCCGGCCACCAGGTGGACGGGTTGCATGAAGCGCCGGCCGGTGGGCAGCGACAGCAGAAAGCCGCCAACCGCCCGCCCCAGTTCGCCTCTGACAACGCAACCCGCAGTGTAGACGAGAACGCGGCGGTTGGAGCAAGGGTCGGTGACGCGATAACCGCCAGCGACGCCGACTATGACACCCTTACCTATGTCCTCATCGGCTCGAATGCCTTCACCGTCGACAGTGCCGGACAGATTACAGTGCAGGCTGCCCTGGACTTCGAGACGCAGCACAGCTACTCGCTGACCGTGATGGTCGGCGACGGCAAGAACGCCGCCGGCGATGCCGATACCAGCGTGGATGACACCATCGCCGTAACCGTCAACGTCGGCAACGTGGACGAGGCAGGCGTGGTGTCCTTCGACGCCGACCGTCTCCAGGCCGGCAGTCCGCTGACCGCCAGCCTGAGCGACCGGGACGGCGGGGAAAGCGGCGTGACCTGGACATGGGCCAGTTCCGCCGACGGGACCGACTGGACCGCCATTGCGGGCGCCAGCGGGGCGTCCTACACACCGTCCAGTAACGACGTGGGCAACTACCTGAAAGCCACGGCTTCCTACACCGACGGCCACGGACCCGGCAAGAGCGCCAGCGGGGCGACGAGCAACCCGGTGGCCGCTGCGTCCCTCACGGGCTACGACAGCGATAACGACGGATTAATCTCGATAGCCAACCAGGAGCAACTGGCCGCCATTGCCCTGGACCTCGACGGCGATGGAGCGCCGGATAACGGAGACGATGGGGGCAAATACTCGGAGGCTTTCCCTAGTGCAGTCGCCGGCATGGGCTGCCCGGAGGACACCGGCTGCGTCGGCTACGAGCTGGACGGTAATTTGAACCTCACTGGCGCGTGGACCCCAATAGGCGCCATTGGCGCCGGCTTTACCGGGACCTTTGACGGCAATGGCAGCGCCGTTTCCGGCTTGAGCATCCCCAGCGGAGCCTTCACTTCCGGAGCGTTGTTTGCGGAATTGGGCGCCGGCGGAGTCATCCGGAACGTCGGAGTAATCGCCCCCGATATCAACAACGGCGGCGATAACGCGATTTATTCGAGCGGGCTGATTGGCTATAACCAGGGCACCGTCATCGAGAGCTATGTCAGCGACGGCAAGATTACAGCCAAGACTAGAGGAGTCACCCGCACGTCAAAAGGAGTCACCGTCGGCGGGTTGGTGGGCCTAAACACCGGAACCATAAGGGACAGCTACGCCAGCGCCAGCGTGAGCGTACGCGGCGGCTATTCTGATGTTGGCGGGCTGGTGGGGTACAACAAAGGCGGAACCATCAGCAACAGCTACGCCAGCGGCAACGTAGAGGGGTACGGCTATTCCTATATTGGCGGGCTGGTAGGTAAAAACACCGGCGCCGTAAGGGACAGCCACGCCAGCGCAAATACAAGCGCACGGGGCAGCCATTCTGAAGTTGGCGGGCTGGTGGGATGGAACGGGCGCGGTGGGAGCGTCAGCAACAGTCGCGCCAGCGGCAACGTAAGGGCATACCGCATCCATAGTGCTGTTGGCGGGCTGGTGGGGGAAAACTACGCAACCGTCAGCAACAGCTACGCCAGCGGCAACGCAAAGGCAACCGGCGGCTATAGTTACGTTGGCGGGCTGGTGGGGCACAATATCAGGCATGACAACTATGGCGGAACCGTCAGCAACAGCCACGCCAGCGGCAACGCAAGCGCATTCGGCGGTCATAATCGCGTTGGCGGGCTGGTGGGGTCCAACAGCTATGACGGAACCGTCAGCAACAGCCACGCCAGCGGCAACGCAAGCGCAATCGGAAACGCAAGCGCATTCGGCGGTTCTAATCGCGTTGGCGGGCTGGTGGGGCACAACTACGACGGGACCATCAGCCACAGCTACTCTACTGGCAACGCAAACGCAATCGGCGGTTCTAATGGTAACGTTGGCGGGCTGGCGGGGTGCAACAGCTATGACGGAACCATCAGCAACAGCTACGCCAGCGGCAACGTAAGCTCGAACGGCGAACTTGATGACGTTGGCGGGCTGGCGGGGTGCAACGATGAAGGAAGCATCGGCAACAGCTACGCCAGCGGCAACGTAAGCTCAAGCGGCGATGATAGTGACGTTGGCGGGCTGGTGGGGCACAACGATGAAGGAAGCATCGGCAACAGCTACGCCAGCGGCAACGTAAGCTCAAGCGGCGTCGATCCTGCTGTTGGCGGGCTGGTGGCGCACAACTACGACGGGACCATCAGCCACAGCTATTGGGACAAAGAGGCTGCCGGCGTGGTCATCAGCCGCGGCAGTCCCGAATCAGCCGGCAAAACCACCGAGGAAATGAAGACGGCCACCGGCCCCAGCAGCAGCATCTACACCGGCTGGGACACGGATATTTGGGATTTCAGCGACACCGCCAGTTACCCGACCCTGCGCTAACCGGGGGCTGAGCCGCAGGCGAGCCGGTAGCCGAGCGCTTCATGGACATTCCTGGAGCCGGTCCGGGCGTCTGGCCTGGGTCGGCTCCAACGGTGCCGGGACGAAAGACCCGACACTGTTCATCGGCACTCCGGTGGGCAATATCACCTACGGCTCGATGCACCGGACCCACGGCGGCAGCCTGAACCAGGGGGGCAGCAAGAAGGTGGAGTTGATGCGCCTGTTCGGCCTGTCCCCGGTGATTGCCGAGGATCGCTAACATCGGCCTCTTCGCGCCCGCCCACGGGATACGCGGGTGCGAAGGGCCGCTATAGAAGGGCCGCCAGATGGATGTCCAAGCGGGGCCGCCACCCCACCCGGACCGCAGTTCCTTGGCGTAGGGAAGCCAGACTGAGGGCGGCGGGAGCGCCCCTGTCATTGAGTGCCGTCCACCGGATCCCGAACGATCCGTCCGCGCCCGCCGGAAGAAAGCGCCGACGCACACAGGTAAAGGACCCGCGCCATGCCGAGACAGCGCACCAACTACGTTAGGGACACCTGCGACTTCCCCGACGTCTTCCCGTAGCGACTTCATCCCTCGAAGGCCGACGGTGGGCAATGCAGAAGTGCTCATACCCGCCTCCGTGTGGAGGCTGCCCGGCCAGCCCGGGGGAAAGGAGTCCTTGCCATGAGACGCCGCCCCCACGCGCCCCGGGTATGGCTCAACCCTGTGGCCGTGTGGGAGTTGCTGGACCGGCTCGGCATCTCCCAGAACGAGCTGGCCCGGCGGTGCGGGTTTTCGCCGGGCCACCTTTCGATGTTGATGAACGGGAAGCGCAGCCCGTCGCCCCCCGCCCGGAGGCGCTTGATGGAGGTCCTGGGGGTGGACGACTTCGACCTGCTGTTCATCGGGGAGCCGCCGGCCACTGCTGGCGGGGACGCAGGGCGGGCCAGCTCCCCCAAACGCAAAAAGGGCGGCTTACAGGGGCAAGCAGATCAACCGGGGTAGACCCCGCCGGACCAGCGGGGCGGTTCCGACCGCCAAACTGAATAAATCAGGAATCTCTACATTGAGGTTAGCGTTGATCGTTTAATGAAGGGGCTGCAATAATGCAGCCTCGATTGATTGACGCCAGCATTCCTGATTGAAATACCGCTGCGCCGCAGGGTGCGTCAAAGACCGCGTTTACGCTCGGTCGTAAGCCATCCTGCCGACGCCTATTGCTTGGGAGAAGGATTGCAATTGCGTCCATCCATTGCTAGTGTCAAGCATAACCCCACGTGGTACTAGGGGAAACGCCGCCGCATTGGACCAGACTATCAAGGACGCTTGTAAGAAGAGAGCTGGCCCGGAGTGGGCAGCATGAATCGGGGGAGACACTAGTGAGCGCTCTCAACGTCAGCAGCTTTATTTGGGGCATTGCCGACGACGTGTTGCGTGATGTCTATGTGCGGGGGAAGTACAGGGATGTCATCCTGCCCATGACGGTCATACGCCGCCTCGACGCCGTACTGGAACCTACGAAGGACGCCGTCCTCCGAATGAAGGAGCGGTTGGACACCGCTGGCATCCTAAACCAGGATGCCCCGTTGCGCCAGGCTTCAGGGGAGGCTTTCTACAACACTTCGGCTTTCCGGCTCCGCGACTTGGCGTCCCGCTCCCGTCAGCAACAATTGCGGGTGGACTTTGAAGCGTACCTGGACGGGTTTTCACCCAATGTGCAGGAGGTGCTTGAGAAGTTTCGGTTCCGCAACCAGATCCCATCGCTCGTAGATGCAGATGTTTTGGGCTTCCTCCTGGAAAAGTTCCTGGACAGCTCAATCAACCTCAGCCCTCGCTCGGTTCTGAACGGCGACGGCTCAGTGCGGCTGGAAGAGTTGGACAACCACGGCATGGGTACCGTCTTCGAGGAACTGATACGGCGGTTCAACGAGGAAAACAACGAAGAAGCCGGGGAGCACTTCACGCCACGGGACGTGGTGCAACTCATGGCGCGGCTGGTTTTCCTGCCCGCAGCCGATGCCGTCCAGTCGGGGACCTACCTGGTCTATGACGGCGCCTGCGGGACCGGCGGGATGCTCACGGTGGCGGAAGAAACGCTCAAGGAATTGGCCCGCCAACAGGGTAAGAAAGTCTCCGTCCACCTATACGGGCAGGAAGTGAACCCGGAGACCTACGCCATCAGCAAAGCCGACCTGATTCTGAAAGGCGAAGGGGCCGAGGCCGACAATATACAATACGGCTCCACCCTGTCCTCCGACGCCTTTCCCGCCGGTGAGTTCGACTTCATGCTTTCTAATCCACCCTATGGGAAGAGCTGGAAAGCGGATATGGAGCGTTTGGGCGGTCGCGCCGATTTCAAGGACACCCGCTTCGTTACCGGGCACGCCGGCGATCCGGATTACTCCCTCATTACCCGTTCCAGCGACGGCCAGATGATGTTCCTGGCCAATCTGCTCAGCAAGATGAAGCGCGATACTCCGTTGGGCAGCCGCATCGCCGAGGTGCATAACGGCAGTTCCCTGTTCACCGGAGACGCCGGCCAGGGAGAGAGCAACATCCGGCGCTGGATCATCGAAAACGACTGGCTCGAAGCCATCGTCGCCTTGCCCCTTAATATGTTCTACAACACCGGCATCGCCACCTACGTCTGGGTGCTGAGCAACCGGAAAGCGGAGCATCGCAAGGGCAAGGTGCAGCTGATCGACGCTACCCAATGGCAAACGCCGCTGCGCCGCAATCTGGGCAGCAAGAACTGTGAACTGTCGGACGCGGACATTCGCCACATCTGCGATGCCTTTATGGACTTCGCGGAGATGGAGCAGTCAAAGATCTTCACCAACGAAGCCTTCGGCTACTGGAAGGTCACGGTGGAGCGGCCGTTGAGGCTCAACGTTGACCTGTCACCGGAGCGGCGCCGAAGTTTTCGCGCCACCTGTCGAGATGCGAAGGAGGAGCCTCTGGCGAACCTGGTTGACCGCGTGGGGGCCAAGCTCGGCCACGGTCCACACCGAGACTTCAATCGCTTCATGTCGGCGGTTGCGGCGGACGCTGGCGCACATGGCGTCAGACTTACCGCCAGGCGCAAGACGCTGCTGAAGACGTCACTCGCCTCCCGAGACAAAACCGCCGAGCCGGTAATAAAGGCGGTTCACCGGAAAGGCGCTGCGGAACCTAACGAACTGCGCGGCCTATACCCGGCAACCATAGACGGCAGACCCGCTGTCGTGGAGTACGAGCCGGACCCGGAACTGCGCGACACCGAGCAAGTGCCTCTGCTGCAGGAAGGCGGCATTGAGACTTTCCTGCGCGATGAGGTTCTGCCTTACGCCCCGGACGCCTGGTACGCCTCCGGCAGCGTCAAGGTCGGCTACGAAATCAGCTTCAACCGCCACTTCTACAAGCCTCAGCCCCTGCGCCCGCTGGAAGAGATACGGGCTGATATAATGGCGTTGGAGCGGGAGACAGATGGCCTGCTGGCCGAGATAATCGGCTAGATAGCGGAAACTGCGCAACCAGAGACTTTGACAAAACTCTCCTCTTGCGTAGTATGGCCGCGCGAGGAGGGAACACGATGCCAAGCGTAGAGTTCTGGCGCCCTCGCTTGCGTGGGGCGCGCTTCGAGGATGGCGAAATTCCACTTCAGGTTTTGTCCGACCTGACCGCGTTGCGGGAAATGGTGATAGACGTGGCCAAATGGCGGTATCTGTCAGAGCATCCGGACCGCCAAAGATCGCCGCGAAGGTTCACTGACAAGATCGACCTGAAGTTGGCCGGTATTGGCGACGGCAGCGCGGTGCCAATCATAAATATCGCCACGACAGATTCAATCCTGCCCGGCATGGAACTGCCGCATCAAAGATTTCTGATGCTGGCCAAGGATGACATTGCCACCGCTGTCGCTGCAGCGTCGGAAAACGGCCATGCCCCAGCCAACGGGTATTTGCCCAATCGGTTCCTGGCCTATTTCAACCGGATTGGACGGAGCCTACGTGATGATGAAGCCCTGGAACTGCCCCGGTCAAACGGCTCGGCTCCAGCCAGGTTGACCAAAGAAACGCGCCAACGGCTGTTGCAACGTTCCGCCATCTTGGAATTCACCCAGGAAGTAGCCCTGCGTGGCACTGTCCCCGAGGCGGATCAAGACAGGATGACCTTTGAGCTGCAGCAGATCTACGGCAGCAAGATAGCCGGCCCTCTCCCTGAGCAACATCGAGAAACCATCATCGCTGCATTCAATGGGTACAAAGACAACGCCAGGATATTAGTTCAAGGCATTGGCCGTTATGACCGCCAAAACCGCTTGTCCAGCGTGGAGACGGTTGAGCAGGTTACCCCGCTTGACCCGCTGGATGTACCAGCCCGTCTGGACGAATTGAGAGCGATGCAAGACGGCTGGTTGGATGGCGCCGGCAAAGCCCCTTCACGTGATGGTCTGGAATGGCTGTCAATCAGCTTTGAGCGACATTTCCCCGATGACCTGCCCTTGCCGCACGTTTATCCCACGCCCAACGGCGGCGTTGAGGCGGAGTGGTCTCTGGGCGCGCATTCCGTCATCTTTGAGTTTCACATCGACACCCACCAGGGCGATTGGCTCAGGTTTTCGAAGGAAGACGATGAAGACGAGGATCCGCGAACCTTGAATTTGGATGAAAGCGGCGACTGGGAGTGGTTCACCGGGGAAATCCGCCGCCTGGCCGAGGTGGCTGAATGACCGATGAAACGTTGCTGCACCGGATAATCAAACCTCACTGGTGGTTGCAGGGCGAGGACATTTCATCGCAAGCCTTTCGGCCTGGCCCGGAGGATGACGGGCAAATGTCGGTCTATGACGGCGACCAAATCACAGCGGAGGCTGCCTGGCTCCACTACACGAACGACCCCACCAAGCCGGCGCCAAGCGGTGTTCTGGCGGTCACAGCCGGAGAGTGCAGACAGCAGGATTTACCTGTGCGCCCGGACCCAAACACTTTCCCGGAGCACGCCCTGATCGACTTTCGGAAGTTCGGTACGAACCAAACCAAAAGGAAATCCGAAAGGCTGCGTAATGCCGCAGTCGACCGCGGCTGGCAGTTCCAGCCCTGAACGCAGTCCTGCTATGACAGCCCAATCTGAAGTCAATGACTGCGCCACCCACCGGCCGTAGTCCTTGCGCCCGCGGGAGGAGATACGGGCTGATCTCATGGCCCTGGAGCTGGAAACGGAGGGGTTGCTGGCGGAGATTGTGGGGAGAATGACAGATGAGCTCGATTCCGGTTTTTGAAGAGGCGAGCATTGAGTCACTCGCCAAACTGCTGGGAGACTGTGGCTCCGGGTCGGACATATCCCGTGTACTGGCCAGTCTCGATATGGACGACCACGCAGCGGGCTTAACTAAGTGGCGTCGGCTGTATCGAGTATTCCTGGATCTCCAGGAACATGACCGATGCGCTAACAGGGTCCTGGCTTTTGTTCGCGCCTTTATGTCACCGGCTCGCTTCGTAGGCAGAAACGACGAATTCGAGCATCACCGGATCCAATTGAACACAGTTCTGGCTTTGTCTGGCCTTGAGTACGGGCCCGACGGTCGTTTCCGGAAGCGGCAGGTCGCTGCTACTCTCACTGAAGCGGAGCGACGTGCTAACGCGATCAATGCCAAGCTTCGAGGGCGGCGCGTTCATCCCGAAGTGTTGAAGTATTGTAAATCCGAGCTGATGCAGGATAACTACTTTCACGCTGTCTTTGAGGCGTCAAAGGGTCTCGCGCAGCGGATTCGAGACAAATCGAGAGTTGACGGGGATGGCGCTAGACTGGTGGACAAAGTGTTTTCAGTTGAGCAGCCCATTCTGGCATTTAACACGCTAAAGACCGAAACAGAGAAAACTGAACACAAGGGATTTGCCGCTTTGTTGAGGGGTTGCTTTGCAGCAGTGAGGAACCCGCTCGCGCACGAACCAAAGATAATGTGGGAAGGTGAAGATGATGCCGCAGACTACTTCACCCTGATTTCCCTTCTTCACCGTAAATTGGACGATTGCGTGCCTACTGGAATAGGGCGGGGCAAATGACCAGAGAGATTTACCCCTACCCTGCCTACAAGCCCTCGGGCGTCCCCTCGCTCGGCGACGTGCCTGCCCACTGGGAGACGCGGCGCGCCAAGACCCTCTACCGGGAAGTGGATAAACGCTCAACCACCGGCACGGAAGAATTGATGTCCGTATCCCATAAGACGGGTGTGACGCCGCGAAAGCAGACCGTCACAATGTTTCTCGCTGAGTCCAACGTTGGCTACAAGGTGTGCCGCCCGGGGGACATTGTGATCAACACAATGTGGGCGTATATGGCGGCTCTGGGGGTGGCGAGGCAGGTAGGTTTGGTTAGCCCTTCATATGGCGTGTACCGACCGATCAATCGCGACCGACTGAACGATGATTACATTGACGCTCTGCTCCGAACGGAAGAGTACCGCGCCGCTTACATGGCTAGATCCACCGGCATCACGGACTCACGGCTTCGCCTTTATCCAGAGCAGTTCCTGGGGATTCCTTTGCTGTGCCCACCCCTTCCGGAGCAGGCTGCCATTGTGCGCTACCTGGACCGCGCTGACCGGCGCATCCGCCGCTATGTCAGCGCCAAGCGGAAGCTCATTGCAATAATGGAAGAGGAGAAGCAGGGCATCATCAACCGGGCCGTCACCCGCGGCTTAGACCCCAACGTCCGCCTCAAGCCCTCCGGCGTGGATTGGCTGGGAGATGTTGCAGCGCATTGGGAGGTCCTCCAACTTGGAAGGATAGGCGTTTTCTCCAAAGGCTCCGGAGGGACTAAAGATGACGAAGTTGCCGACGGGATACCCTGTGTCCGGTATGGAGACCTGTACACGACGCACAAATACTTCATAAGCAGGACGCGGAGTTATATTTCCCCGACGAAAGCAAATTCCTACACCCCTATCGATAAAGGCGATGTTCTTTTCCCAACGTCAGGAGAGACTATCGAGGAAATCGGCAAGTCCGCAGTCAACTTGTCGGACTCTCAAGTTCTATGTGGCGGGGACTTGATCATTTTCAGGCCAAAAACCCCAATGGAGCCCAGATTTGCAGGCTACGCGCTAGACTGCCCTGCCGCTCAAACTCAGAAGTCCTTGGCGGGGCGCGGTATCACAATAATGCACATCTACAGCAGCCAGCTAAAATATCTGTGGCTGCCACTGCCACCCCTTGATGAACAAGCCGCCATCGCAGAGTACCTGGACAAGACCACCGCCGGCATTGACGCCGCCATCGCTCGCGCCCGCCGCCAGATCGAGTTGCTGGAGGAGTATCGCACTCGGCTAATTGCCGACGTGGTTACGGGAAAGCTGGACGTGCGGGCGGCGGCGGCGCGGTTGCCGGAGGAATCCGGAGGGGAAGAACTCGAAGCATACCCTTGAGCCGGGAACATCTGCTTCACTATACTGTGAATCACAGTTCCTGTGAGGACAGCCCATGAAGAACATCACCGTATCCGTGGACGAAGAGACCCATCGGCTGGCGCGCATCCGCGCGGCGGAGTTGGATACATCGGTTTCGGCGTTGGTAAGGCAGTTCCTGCGGAGCCTTGCAGGAAGCAGTCCCGTCGTCAGCATATCCACCGTTCCGAACCGAGAGGGAGCAGTTGCTGAGCTTCGCCCGCGCGACTTGGATGAAGTGCTTGCGGACTTCGATGCCCGGGGTGTTGGAGTTTCGGAAAGGTTGACCCGCGAAGAGCTGTACGCCGAAGCGATTGAGGCGAGCAATGCGCCTCACTGACACCGACGTGCTGCTCTACGCCGTTAGCCCTTTGCCGGAAGAAGCAGATAAGCGGGACCGTGCTCGTGATTTGTTGAGACGGCCTGATGTGGCAGTCTCAGTGCAGGTATTCCAGGAGTTCTATCATCAGGCAACGCGCCCCACTCGCTCGGGGCGTATGACTCACGACGATGCGTTGGCTTTTCTGGCCGCTCTCCTGAAATTTCCGGTCCAAGATGTCACGCTGGACCTGTTCCGGGAGGCGGTGGTAATCAGCCGCCGCTATCAGCTGTCCTATTGGGACGGAGCGATCCTAGCGGCAGCCCGCGCCCTGGGATGCGATGCAGTCTATTTCGAAGACCTGAGCGCCCAGCAAAAGACTACGATGGCCTGCGAGTGATAAACCCATTCCGGGAAGAAGTGGAAGTCAGATGACCACCGATACCAGCGAAAAGGGCCTGGAAAGCCTGATCTGCGCGGCTTTGACCGGATCGGACGGGTCGTCGCTGGCGGATGCGACGGTGCGTGAACGCCCGGCCGACTACGGGGCCGGCTGGGTCCATGGCGACTCGGGTCACTACAACCGGGAGTTTTGTGTTGACCTCGGCCAACTATCCGCCTTCCTGCGCGACACCCAGCCCGACGTTGCGACTTTGCTGGACTTGGAGCAGGATAGTCCCACCCGGCGCCGGTTCTTGTCCCGCTTGCAGGGGGAAATCGCCAAGCGTGGCACCATAGACGTGCTGCGCCAAGGCGTCAAGCACGGGCCGCACTCCATTGACCTGTTCTACGGCGCTCCGTCGCCGGGAAACGTGAAGGCCCAGGTTCTTTACAGCCAGAACCGCTTCAGCGTCACCCGCCAACTCCGATACAGCGCTGACAACGCGCAACTGGCGCTGGACCTGTGCCTGTTCATCAACGGCTTACCCATTGCCACCTTCGAGCTGAAGAACAGCCTCACCAAGCAGACGGTTGACGACGCGGTGGAGCAGTACAAGCGCGACCGCAACCCCAGGGAGAAACTGTTCGAGTTCGGGCGCTGCCTGGCCCACTTCGCCGTGGACGACCACGAGGTCCGGTTCTGCACCTATCTGCGGGGCAAGGATTCCTGGTTCCTGCCCTTCAACAAGGGCTGGGACGACGGCCGGGGGAACCCGCCCAACCCCAACGGCCTCAAGACTGACTACCTCTGGAAGGAAGTTCTCACCCGCGACAGCCTCACCAACATCATCGAGAGCTACGCCCAGATCGTCGAAACGAAGGACGACAAGACCGGACGTAAGAGGCGGACGCAGATCTGGCCCCGCTACCACCAGCTTGACGTGGTGCGCAAACTGCTGGCCGACGTGTCCGATAAGGGTGCGGGGGCCAGATACCTGGTCCAACACTCGGCCGGCAGTGGTAAGTCCAATTCCATCGCCTGGCTGGCGCACCAACTCATCGGGGTGGAAAAGGGCGACGCTCCCGTGTTCGACTCCGTAATCGTGGTCACCGACCGCAGGATTCTGGACCGGCAGATTAGGGACACCATCCGGCAGTTCGCCCAAGTGCGTTCCATCGTGGCGCACGCCGAGACTTCCGGCCACCTTCGTTCCATGCTGCGCGAGAGCAAGAAGATAGTGATCACCACTATCCAGAAGTTCCCCTTCATCCTGGACGTCATTGGCGACGAGCATCGCGGCCGGCGGTTCGCCATCATCATTGACGAGGCCCATTCCAGCCAGGGCGGTCGGGCGTCGGCGTCGGTCTCTGCCGCCCTGGGAGATGCGCGTACGGATGAGGATGAAGACACCACCGAGGACAAGATCAACCGGCTCATGGAGTCCCGGAAGCTGCTGACCAACGCCAGCTACTTTGCTTTCACCGCAACCCCGAAGAACAAGACCCTGGAAATTTTCGGCGCCTCGGTCCCCGAAGGCGAAAAGACCCGGCACGTGCCTTTCCACGCCTACACCATGAAGCAGGCCATCCAGGAAGGCTTTATCATCGACGTTCTGGAGCACTACACACCAGTGTCCAGCTATTACCGGCTGGTCAAGACAGTGGAGGGAGACCCTGAGTTCGACACCAAGCGCGCTAGCAAGAAGCTGCGCCGCTACGTCGAGAACAACGAGCACGCCATCCGCCTGAAGGCCGAAATCATGGTGGACCACTACCACGAGCAGGTGGATGGGCTGCGCAAGCTGGGTGGGCAGGGTCGTGCGATGGTAGTAACCGGGAGCATAGAGCGAGCCATCGGCTACTACTACGCCATCCACGCCTACCTATCCGAGCGCAAGAGTCCCTATCAGGCCATCATCGCCTTCTCTGGAGAGCACGAGTACGCCGGCGAGAAGGTCACCGAGGCATCCCTCAACGGCTTCTCCTCGAACCTGATCGGAGACAGGATTCAGGAAGACCCCTTTCGCTTCCTGGTATGCGCCGACAAGTTCCAGACGGGCTATGACGAGCCGATGCTCCACACCATGTACGTGGACAAGGTATTGTCGGGCGTTAAGGCAGTGCAGACCCTTTCCCGCCTGAACCGAGCGCATCCCAAGAAGCGGGACGCCTTCGTCTTGGACTTTGCCAACGACGCCGGCACGATACAAGAGGCTTTCGCCGAGTACTACCGGACTACTATTCTCGCCGAAGAAACCGACCCGGATAAACTGCACGACCTCAAGGCGACCCTCGACTCCTGCCAGGTCTACGACTCCGAACAGATTGACGAACTGGTGGAACTGTACCTGTCAGGAGCAAACCGGGACCGGCTTGACCCCATTCTGGACAACTGCGTCACGGTTTACCGAGAGCAACTAGACGAGGACGGACAGGTGGACTTCAAGGGCAAGGCCAAGGCGTTCCAACGGACCTATGCGTTCCTGGCCTCGATTGTGCCGTACACCAGCGCCGAGTGGGAGAAGCTCTCTATCTTCCTGACCTTTCTGGTCCCCAAGCTGCCGGCTCCAGTAGAGGAAGACCTGTCCAAGGGCATTCTCGAATCCATCGACATGGACAGCTACCGGGTGGAAAAGCAGGCGGTGCAGGACATCCAACTTCCCGACCAGGACGCGGAAATAGGCCCGGTTCCGACGTCCGGAGGCGGGCAGAAGGCCGAAGCAGAGATGGACCGGCTTTCCAGCATCATCAGAGACTTCAACGACCGCTTCGGCAACATTGAATGGAAGGATGCTGACAAGATCGAAGCGGTGATTGCCGTAGAGCTTCCTGCAAAGGTCTCTGGCGACGTAGCGTACCAGAACGCCATGTCTAACTCAGACCCACAGAACGCCCGAGTCGAGCACGACCGAGCCTTGGAACGCGCCATGACCGACCTGCTGGCCGACCACACCGAGTTGTTCAAGCAGTTCAGTGACAACGAGTCGTTCCGCCGGTGGCTCTCGGAAATGATATTCGCAGCGACTTACGCCGGCGCGGCTACTGCCGCCGGTGGAGTGGAAAGCAAGGTCGGGTAACGAAAATCACAGCCAGCTGCTCACGATGCTATATTGGCATCCAGGGTTGGCAGAAAACATCATGGCTGATAGCCCAATCGATTTCCAAAATTACACCTCACCAGAAGATGCTGACCCCGCCTTGCTGGGCGGGAATTGGTCGCACTACTCGGATGCGTACCGCATTTGGGCGGAATTCTGTGAGTCCTTGGCTGGCAATCTCGCCCGGGAAGCGGAACCCCAGGCGGGTCGACACACATCCAAGCCCACCATACATCCCGAAAACGCCATCGTACCTGCGCCTGACTACCTCTGTGTCTACGCAGACCTGCTAGGGTTCAGCCGAGAAGTCCAATTCCCCGGTCCGGACAGCCTGCCGGATTTCTACGGTGCCGCTCTTGTCGGAGCTGTCGAATGGCCCGCCGTCAAAATCTTTCTGCTATCCGACTCATTTATCGCCGCTGCGCCGGCACACGCAGCATCCGATCTGATACAAATGCTGGATCAGGTGACGAATAGCTGGCGTGCCAGTGGGATGCTCCCTCAAATCGCAATCGGGTATGGAACATTTGCGCAGCGTAGACCATTCAGGGAGATAACACCGCCCAATTTCATTGGGGTCCAGATCGCGGGTACTTCCTTGGTGGATGCGGTGAACGCCCACAAGAAAAGCCCGCTCGGTTCCAGATTGCTGGTTTCACCATCCGCGTTGGCCGTGATTCAACAAGACCCATCTGTGAAGTCGGTAGTTCGGGATGATCAAGGCAGCTATGAATGGTTTGCAGACAGAGGTCCTAGACGACCGGTTTTTGACTGCGTGTATTACGCTCTGTGCCTTCGCAGCCATAAGCGCGGGTCCAGAATTTATCAGCACTATATCTGGTCAATGGCATCGCGTCTGCAAGAGATTGGCGAGGGTCACATTCGTGTGGTTCTGCATCTTGTTGATGCCCACTGCGACGAAGCCAAGCTGAAGGAAATAGTTCAAGACGTGAAAACCGCCTTCGACGCGTACCAGACTCTCCTTTGATCAAGACATGGCACGGCAAAAGGCGGTCGAAGCTTTTATCCCCAGCGTACCGGCGTACTTGTGTCGGTGGTAACCGGCCGCCACCCCACGCTCGGTCTAGGTGTGGAGGCGATTGTAGAGTTCGTTGTTACGGACAGAGATTGGCAAAATCGACCATGATGAGGGAACAGCCATTGCATGGCTTACGGCGGACTACGTACTGTTTGCCGGCATTGCCTGGGTGCCGATAGCGCGTATCGCACTGAACTGGGCCCAAAGTTGCAAGAACCGTCCGATGGCTGGACCCGGACGCAGATGTTGGCATGGCAACCCTGCTCCTGCCGGTGACTCTGAGAGCGATCTTCGTTCCTGGAGTGTTGGACCTCAGCCGAATCCGGCCGGCAGCTTCCCTCACCATAGCTAGTGTCCTGCTGAGCGCCATGGTTGCGTAACCGTTGCGGCGGTTTTGCTGGAATGCGCGGAGTTGAAACCCGATGCGAACGGCGCAGGGGTAACGTACCGGGAGGAGCGGCAAGAGAGGTCGGCGCAGCCAGAGGCTGAACGCTGCCCGGCTCTTGGGGGCGTCTCGGCAGGACGTACCCAGGCTGGCGACGCACCATGTACAATGCCGTCAAGGGACGAATGTCCCGCCCGCAGCACCCTCAGGCTAAACCCGACGAGGTTCGGCGTGACCACAACCAACCCGTCCAGCAAGGCCCCGAAGGTCCGGCGGTGCTTCCGGTTGCCGGACCCGCCGCAGCGCGAGCCTGACGAGCCCACGCCCTGGCCGTGCATCTGGGCAACCCTGAGGCCACCCTCGTGGAAGCGGACCGTTGGGTCGTGGCCAGGCCGGAGTTCAACAGGGCGCGGGCGCGGCGTCCCGACCTGTTGGTCGCCTTCGACGTGGACCCGGCGGCTTACGCGGCAAACAACGGGTACGTGGTGTCGGAGCAGAGGAAGGTGCCGGACTTCGTGCTGGAGGTGGCGTCGGAGAGTACCGGGGAGCGGGACGTGGTGGAAAAGCGGGAGGAGTACGCCGCGCTGGGCATCGCGGAGTACTGGCGGTTCGACGAAACGGGACAGCATCACGGGACGAGGCAGGCCGGAGACCGCCTCGTGGAGGGCCGGTACGAGCCTATAGAGATAGCGGAGTTGGCCGGCGGTGTGTTTCAGGGGTACAGCCGCACGTTGAACCTGAGCCTGCGGTGGGAGGAAGGCCGGCTGGTGTGGCACGACCCGGCGACGGGGCGGCCCATCGCAACGCTGGAGGACGAACGGCGGGGCCGCGTCCAGCCCGAGGCCCGCGCCGACACCGCCGAGGCGCGCCACCGGGAGCTGGAAAAGGAACTGGGCCAGTTGCGAGGTGGTGGGGTACCGTAGCACTAGAGCCGGAAGAGTTGCGCAGATACCGGCGACACCCTGGTCACCCCCGCCAAGATGGCGAATGGCCCCAAGGTTCCTCTGTCTCTCCCCTTCGAGGCCAGCCACTTCCGTGGCCGCCGGCTAGGTGAGACGGGAAGCGCCCGGCCTGGACCCGTCCGGTAGGAGAAGAGCCGGTGGTCCGCAGACCTCGGCCAAGCGGGTTCCCGACGAGGTAGGCGACCTACGCTGCCCGGCGGTCATTGTCGGCGGAATCGGATTTCCGCAGCATCGCCGAACAGTCCCGCTGGTCCACGACGTGGTTGACCGACACCCGGCCCCGGCTATCGTAGCCGGTGGTGTAGGCGTACTCCACCTCGGCGCCCCAGGGCACTCTGCCGCCGACCCGGATGCTGTCGCCGCCCGGCCCGCCGGCGCCGCGAATGACCATTCCGTTGCGCCCGCCCTTCTTCCAGGCCAGCACCTTGAGTTCCACGGGAGCCACCAGTTCCGCCGCCGAGGGTGCGAACAGCACCTCGTAGAGCCGACGCAGCAAGTCCCCGGAGGGCTTGCGCTGACCGTTCATCACCTGGGAGAGCATGGCCTTGCTGATGCCGGCCCTACGCGCCACCTCGTTCTGCGACCAGCCGTGGGCGTCCATCCGGTTCCACAGGGCCTGCGGGTCGATGTCGGCAGGCTGAGCGGCCTCGATCTTCACCGGAGCTTCCAGGACCGACTCCATCCGGGCCTGGGCGGCGGGACTGAGGCTGCGCTGGCCCCGGGACACCTGGGTGACGTAGCCGTAGCTCAGCCCAGCCCGGTCCGCCACCTGCCGCAGGGTCATGCCCCGCTCCCGGGCTTTTTCCCGTATGTAGGTGCTCTCCCCGCCGTACACCACACCGCCCTGGCGGTAGACCACGCCCTGGCCGGGCACCTCGCCCAGCACGGCCTGCGCCCTTTCCCGCATCATCGGGGACCAGGGCCGGTATCCGTTGCTCACCTGGCACAGGTAGCGGTAGCTGACGCCCATTCTGTGAGCCAGTTCCTTGAGGTTGAGGCCCTTGCGCCGGGCCGCCGCCCGCACTTCGCTCTCGGGCTTGCCGTGGTTCTCCGCCGCCGTTTCCTGACCTACCCGGGTCTCCGTGCCCGCTTGGGAGGTGGCTTTTGGCGGGCGGTTCAGTTCGCGCCGGCGGCGGGTCTCCGTGCCCGCTTGGGAGGTGGTTTCGTGCTGGCCGTCCAGGTTGGAGGCTACGCTGGGAGTGATCTCCGTCTTGTCGATGGTGTTGGTCGCCTTCATGTCGCTTCCTCCGAAAGGCGGAAAGCGAGGCCGGCCCGAATGGACCGACCCCGCTCTCCGGTTCAAGATGCAGGTCTTGGGTGCGGTCCATTCCGCCGCTTTGGTGTTCGCCGGTGGCGAGACACGCCGAACGGGGCCGCCTCCCCCTGTTGGGAGAGACGACCCCGCTCTTGGGTACCTATTCGATTGTCAGTGGCGGCCCGTGAGCCGCCCGGGTTGCCGCCCTACCGCCCAGCGAGGCGGCGGGCTTTGGGTTACCGCCGGTTCGCCGGTTGCTCCAACCGGCCCGTGATTACCGTGAACCCAGGATGTTCGTTGTTGCTGTGGATCACCTCCTCGATGTGGTTTGAGTTGTAGTTGTCGTCGTTGTCGCTGACGTTCGGCCCATTGCCGACGACGGTAACGGCGTTGGTAATTGGCGCGATGGCCCGCCGCTTGCCCCCGAGTTCCCGCCGTCCGCTGCGCCGCATTGGAGACAACGCCGTTGCCCGCCCTAACCTGCAAATGCCCCCGTCGGCCGGCGACAGCCACGGGATGGTCATAGCCCCGGACTGCGTGACCGTGACCGGCACACCGCTTCCCACGCAAGGCACCATGCGCCCAGAGTGATGGCCGGAGTCAGGCGCCCAACCGGCCGTGCGGCATAAGACGCCCCGGGCCGGATGCCTGGCTTGAGAAACGGAGCGATGAGGGGGAAAAGAGGAACGCCGCCGTGGTGATGGCGCTATCGCGCGTTCACCGGACGGCGGGCCAAAGCAGGCGCAGCCTGGCCCAGGGAATGTTCAACGTCCTGGTGGGCTGCGCAAGGAAAGGGCCGCGGTCCGGCTGGTCTCAGCCGTCAAACCGCAGGCGTGAGGAAGCGGCCGAGGCGCCGTCAGCGCATCAACCGCAGGGTGAAGGGGTAAGGCGAAGCGGGTCAGCCGCTCCGCGAGTGAGGATGAGAGGCCGGAGTTACTGGCCCGGGTTCCTGGTCCTGTCTGGCACCTCCTGGGCAAATGGTGATAGTGATACCGACAATGCACCGCATCGAACCGGTCGCCGGAGGAGCAGGGCTCGACCCCGGTTCCGCATCACGCAGCGGGCGGGCGCTTATCCTCGTGGTCCGCCGCCGGGAGAGCAGGGCTCGATCCCGAAACAACGCACCGGGTCGGGGATGGACCCTCCAGTTTTCTGGGCTGGAAACACTGGAAAAAGCCAGACAACGCATTCAATTATTCACGAACCCATGAGCCAAAGAAACCCCAAAACCCACCTTTCCGCCCCTTGTCGGCCAAAGTGTTCGCAACCAGGTCGCAACGGAGTCGCAGGAACGGAATGGCCGTTCCGCCCGCGCCCCCGGCAGCCTACTTGCGCCACAAACCCAGGGTGAGGAAGCGGCGCAGCCGGAGCATCTTGCGGTCCACTATCGCCTCATCCAGCAACTCATTCCGGCGCCGGACCTCCTGACGCCGGTCGCCCCAGTCCCAGGGCCGCGTCGCCGGAGGCAGGGTGAGCTCGTGCTTCTCGATCAGCTCGATCTCGAACTCCAGGCGCCGCTGACGGGTGTTCAGGATGTCCATTGCATCAGTGGCCGCTCCGAAGGCGTCCCGGGCCTCCCGCCACTGGACAATCACCGCCGTGGCCGCGTCGCCGTACACCAGCTCCTCGCCGGGTTCCGCCTCGGCGGTAACCAGGTCGGGATAAACCCGCAGGGGCCGCTGGACCACGGGCTTGGCCGCTGCCGCGCCCTGAACGGCAGGCTGCGATTTCGCCACGGCGCCCGCCGATGAATTCGCCGAACCTGCCGCCGACGCTCCCGTGGTCGCCGCCGCGCCATTGCCCGCCGCCTCCAGCGCCGCCACTCGCCGCGCCAGCTCGCCGAGGGTTTTAGCCTGCTCCTCGACGGCGCTCTGCCCTTCCTGGCGCACCGCCTCCAGACCCTCCGATAGGGCCTTTTCCAGCGCCGCCACCCGGTCCGCCACCTCCGCCAAACCTCTGCGCTGCTGCGCCGCCGCCGTCCCGCCGCCCTGCACCAAGTAGCTTTCCAATGCGTCGGCCAAACGCGGGGTCAACCGGGCCGAACCCTCGGCCCGCGACAGGGTGCGGTAACTGACGCCCAGGACCTCCGCACCTTTCACCTTGCCATGCTCCGACACCACGTCCCGCAGCAAGGCCAGGAGCCGCATCTCCCGCAGGCTCTCCACGCTCCGGCTGCTGGCCGGATACGGCTCCTCTCCGTTCCCGTCAGACCTCATGGTCGCCACCTCCCAGGGCGAGATTGCACTATTGCAACTTTGCAACGGGGCGCTGTCCACCGCCGCCTCCCGTGGCCGCTGGACAACTGTCCGATTTCCTACTTGGCGCTGTCCAACGGGGGTGGAATCTGCCCTGGAACCAAAGTGTTCGCCAAAACCGTCCGATAGGGGGTGATTGCCCCCGATTTCAGGTTCAACTGGACAGAATTGGACACCTGTCCACCAGCAACAAATCCCTGTACACGGGTATGACACCACACCGGCCTGTCCAAATCCCATGCCTTATAAGGGGTGACGCCGGCGTCACCATGTTGGGGGATCACGGCCAGGCCGCCGAAGCTGTCATCGAGATGGGCCAGGGACTCCAGGATGGAGCGCCCCGGTGCTTGCCGTTATGCAACCGACACCGGCGGGAGGAGACCCTCCGGGCGCAGCGCCGCCGTCCCCTGCCGGCCCGGCCGACCCTGCAAACCGACTTGCAGAAATACAAGTGGACCGGAACCGGACCTTACTGGGGATTGCTCGCAAGAACGGCTCTGGGACGCCGATATGCCCCCGTTTCAAGTTGAGAATGGCCGCCACTTGTATTTCTACAACTGGCGCTGATCCCTGTACACGGGTATGACATAGAATCCGCCCCTGGCCGGGTTCCCGGAGAGGTGATTTTGCGCCGGAAGGAGAGGCGGACCGGCCGGTCTCAACCGGTCTGGAGTTCCTTATCTTCGCCGCCGGAACCGGCCTCCAAGTCAACGGCATCCTGGCGGAGATGGTCAGGCTCATCGCAGCCGACGGCGCTCGCGTCGCAGGACTCCACCCACGCTCCACGTACCCCGGGAGGTGGCGGCAACCACCCGTCTCGGGTCATCCACCTTCACGAGCGCACGACCCGAGCGGAGCATCGCCCAGCCTGATACGTCATCAATCAAGGGGACGACGGCGCCGTTCACCGGGGGCAACCAGATCGCGGCGCTTGCCGGGACCGGGCTGGAGATTTACTTCCCAAAAGGGAAATACGTCCCGACTTTCCGGAACCGGCCCTTACCTGAAATCGCCTGCAAACTGCGATATTCGGCCCGAAAAGTTCCATATGTGTTGAGTTCGAAAGGGGCGGGAAAATGCCCAAAAGGGAATCAAAGGCAATTCCTGTACACGGGTATGACATCAGATCCGGCCCGGTCAGGGTCCCCGAATGTGTGATTTGGCGACGGGATGCGATATTGTCGGGGCTTCGGTACGGGGCCGGGGCAAGGTCGTCGGCGCCGTGGGCAAGAGGAGGCGCTCGGAGCTGTCAAAGCCGGAAAAACGCGGCACGAGGTTGAGAGGTGGTTGACAAGGATGCGCCGGTGGCCCACGATCAGAGTAAGACCGGATAACAAGAGGTGATCATGCCGAGAACGACCAAGACCATCACGTTCTCCTTGCCGCCGGAGATGGCGGAGCGGCTGGACGAGGCATTGCAGGGGCAGGGCCGGTCCAGGAGCGAGTTCCTGCGAGAAGCGGTGGTCCGCTACATCGAGGAGTGCGAGTGGCGGCAACTGCTCCGGTACGGTGAGGAACGGGCCAGGGGTCGGGGCATCGGCTCTGAGGACGTCGCTGACTTGGTGGAGGAGTACCGGGCCGAGGCGGGCCGGTCCCAAGCATGAGAGTGGTGCTGGACACCAACGTGATCATCTCCGCCCTGAACTTCCCCGGTAACGAGCGATTGGCGCTGGAGTTGGCTCTGCGGGGAAGGTTCGAGTTGGTGCTGTCCTGGTTCGTCCTGGGAGAGGTGGCCGGGGTACTGACGCGCAAGTTCGGATGGGACGCAGAACGCGCGTCCCAGGCGATAAGGACCTTGGAGAACGCTGCCACCGTGATCGAGCCGCCGCGTCTGGAGGAAGTCATTGAGGGCGGCCACGCCGACAACCGGGTGCTGGAGTGCGCGGTGGCCGCCGGGGCCGACTACCTGGTGACCGGCGACCGGAGGCATCTGCTGCCCATCGGAGAACACCGGGGCACGATAATCGTCAATGCCCCACGCTTCCTGTCGGCGCTGGCACAGGTCCGGTAGATGGAAGAACAACCGCATCCCTACGACCGCTAAGTCTCTTTCCGAATAATGCAGCCGTCGCGTAAAATGACATTGTGCGGAAATTCAAGGCTGAAGATTGATCCACAATTGCTGCACATAACGCGCTCCCGTGGCTGCGGACACCCGGCGCATAGCCGTCCAGCACAAACACGATAATCATGCCATTACCCGGCGGGGCCAGCGATAAATCTGGCAATCGGTACGAACTTCTCTGGACCGTCGTCAACATGGCGGAGGTTCTGAGTGGAGAAGCCCAATCCATTTCCCTTGAGCCTGTCGGTGACGATGGCCAAGGGGTGGAGTTCACCGTCACGGCGCCTACGGGTACTGAATATCACCAAGTGAAACGTCAGCGGACAAGCCGTGGCGTCTGGTCTTTATCAGAACTGGCCAAAGAAGGGGTGCTGGGCCACTTCTTTCGGATCCTGGACGCAAGGTCAGCTCAGGTCGTGTTCGTATCCGGTGATCCCACACCCACCCTTAAGGTACTCGCCCAACGGGCCAGAGACGCGACTTCATGGGAAGTTTTCGAACGCTGGTTTGTGTCTTCCAAAATTTGGTCAACTCACTTTGCCGATCTACATCAGCGCTGGGGGGCAGCCCGTAGAGAGGATTCATACGAACGCCTCAAGAGGATCCAAGTCATCCTTGGTGACGAGAAAATTCTTCGGAAACTTGCTCACGCCAGGTTAGGCTTGTTGCTAGATGGCGACCCTGCCAACGCGACAGATGTCCTGGCTCAATTCGCGCTGAACCGGATCCACCAAACATTGACGGCGGAAGATATCTGGCAGCATCTGCATCAGCGGAATTTCCACCGGCAGACGTGGGCCGATGATGATGAAGTGGTCAACGCGATTGCCGACCTGAACCGGACCTACCAGGCGGGCATACAGTCTTGGGGCATCGGCGGCTATTCCATCCCTCGGCACGAGACTCAGCAACTGGTGGATTACTTCAAGGATGAAAGTACAAGAAAGGCCGCACTGGTCACAGGCACGGCAGGGGTCGGGAAGTCGTCCGTCATCTCTCAGGTTCTGGACGATGCGGAGATCAAGCAACTACGGATGTTGGCCCTACGCGTAGACCACTTGGAACCGGCCGAGCGTCCAGAAGCGTTGGGTAGGCATATGAGGCTGCCGGCATCTCCTGTGCGAACCCTCGCGGCAGTGGCACAAGGCCAAGATTGTCTCTTGGTGATCGACCAACTCGACGCCGTCAGCGTAGCATCCGGGCGAAACCCCCAGTTTTTCGACTGCGTCGGCGCAATGCTGGAGGAAGCTCGCCAGCATCCTAACATGAGGGTGCTCAGCGCCTGCCGTCGGTTCGACGTTGACAACGATATCAGGCTGCGCGCTCTGGTCGGGGAGGACGGGATCGCCCAGGAATTTCGTGTTGAATCTTTCGACGTTGAGACTGTGCGTTCCCTGTTGGAGCAGTTGGGTTTTGATCCGGATCAATTCAGCGCCAAGCAGATTGACCTCCTCGCCCTCCCTCTACATATGCACCTTCTGTCGGAGGCGGCCAAAGGCGGCTCCGTTGATACCAGTGTTTTGCAAACCACCAAAGACCTGTACGACGCGTTCTGGCGCTACAAACGGCAGGCGCTCCAATCCCGCGGAGTGTCCCCCGATCAAATGCGCGAAGTGGTCGACTTCGTGGTCACTCGGATGACCGACCGCGAGTTGCTCTTCGTTCCAGAATCCCTGCTGGATGACCACGCGGACGCCATGGCTGCCTTGGCATCGGAGAATATCTTGGCGAGCGACGGGTTACGGGTCTCTTTCTTCCACGAAAGTTTCCTGGATTACGCTTTTGCCAGGCGGATGGAGGCCACTGGAGACGACCTGGCCGCCTACATCCTTGCCCGAGAGCAGAGCCTCTTCGTGCGTTCCCAAGTGAGGCAGGTGCTTTTGCACCGCCGCGACGGAGTCCCTGGAGACTATCTGCGGGATCTCGATTCCATTTTCAACGACGGCGGCATCCGCGCTCACCTCAAGTCCATCGTAATATCGCTATTGGGAGCTTTGGATGACCCAATCGAAGATGAGTGGCGACTCCTAGAACCTTTGTTGGCGTCAGAGTTGTCCAATCATGTGCTGCGCTCGATTTATAGTTCTGCACCCTGGTTCGACCTGCTGGATACCATCGGGGTATTGGGCCGCTGGTTGAATGGGAACGATGAGGCTTTGGTCAATCGGGCAATATGGCTGATGCACGGTATCCTACGAAGCCGGCCTGATCGGGTGGCGCAGTTGCTCACTCCTTTCTTGGGCCGCTCGGCATCGTGGAACCAGCGCCTTTTACCCACAGTGTTATCCGCGGATCTCGAGACTAGCCGGCGGCTGTTTGACCTCGCCCTGGCGTTGACAAACGCCGGAGCAGCGGATGATGCTCTTATAGATCGAGACGGTTTTTCAGGACTTTGGCACACCGTACGCACACTGGCTGGCAAGAACCCAGGGTGGGCCTGCGAACTGATTGTGGCGTGCTGCAACAGGCTGTTGTCCCGCGCCCTGGCGGTCGGCGATACCAACCCGTTCGACATGATGACAGGTCCATCCAGCAGCGACGCACTTGGTGTGCAAGAGGCCTCAAACGGAGCGCCGCATACGTTCGTCAATCTGTTGCTGCCGTTCGTTTTCAACGTCCTTCAGAACGGTGCAGACCAGAGTAAAGACCAGCCTTGGAGCGATCCAGTCTGGCATCCACAGTATTATGCCAATGGGCACAGCTTCGGCGACATATTCCTGTTGTCCATGGAGTCAGCAATACGTTGGTTGGCGGAAAACGATCCCGATGCATTCAGGCAGCTAGCGGGACAGTTTCAGGCGTCCAGTTTCGAGACCATCCATTTCTTGTTTGCCCGAGGGTATCAAGCCAATGGAGAAGCGTTTGCTGATGAAGCAGCAGATTACGTCTCGGATGCCATCGCTAGATTTGGCGGCCATTATCCCGCCCGGGCCGGATGGGCTATCGCCAGCCTATTCCAAGCTGTGACGCCTCACTGTTCGGACGCAAGTCTGGCCACTCTTGAGCAGGCGATACTCGGCCATTACACTCCGTTCGAGATGACGCCGGAAGGGGTCAGATACCGGGGGGCAACGCAGTTTGAATTCCTCAGAGCTTTTGATGAATCTCGACTATCGCACCCAGCCTCAATCCGGCTCGGCGAATTGCGCCGTAAGTTCCCTGACCCGGGCGAACCCGGGCCGAGCATCATGGAAGCTAGAATAGTAGGGTCTCCAATAGCCGAGAACTCGGCTGATCACATGAGCGACTCCGATTGGCTTAGCGCCATAGCGAGGTATCACCAAGAGTATTCCCCTTATGCCTGGGACGCCTGGGCTGGCGGCGCTGTGGAGCTTTCGCGTGTCTTGGAATCCCAAACGAAGCAGGATCCTGCGCGATTCGCCAACCTCGCCCATCAAATGTCCGACGACGTAAATCCCGTCTATTTCGAAGCGATACTGCGGGGATTGACCGGTTCTGACCTCAGTATTGACCAAATAGCAAAGGTTTGTCTCCGATGCCATCAGTTGACGAGCCGCCCTCTAGGTCGTTGGATCACCAGGCCGCTGGTCCATTTTCCAGGGGCCGTTTTGCCGCAGGAAACTCTGGAAATGACGGTATGGTACGCAACGCAAGATCCAGACCCTGAGCAGGATTCCACAGATTACCAGGGAGACTTGATGACCGCGGGGATCAACTGCGTCAGGGGCACGGCGGCGGACACAATTGCCAGGTTGATCTTCCAGGAACCTCGCTACCTCGAGTTCTTCAAACCTCACCTGCAAACTATGGTTCATGATCCTTCCCCTGCAGTACGAGCCCTGGTCGCATACGCCTTGCTTGCTGCGCTGAGATACGACCGCGATTTTGCCGTGCGGCACTTCGTTGAACTCTGTGCGGACGATGAGGTGTTGGGTACACGATTCGTCGAAGAATTCCTAAAGTACGGAGTACAAACTCACTTCCCCTACTTGGAACCTATTCTCTCCCGAATGTTGGTATCTGTTGACGATGACGTGGCGACAGCGGGGGCGCGTCAGTCTTGTCTGGCCTCACTGACCATCGAAGAGGCACTTCCGCTGGGTCGGCAGTGTGCCACCGGTTCCAAGCAGCTCAAGCTGGGTGCTGCGGAGGTCTACGCCGCCAATCTGAAGGTCAGCACCCTGCGCGCGGAGTGCGAGACCATGCTCGCTCAATTGTTTGACGACCATGACGCTGATGTTAGGAAAGCAGCGGCCGCGTGTTTTCGTCGTTTCAATGGGCGCGATCTGGCGGAATATGCCGATTTAGGCGGTCGCTATATCGTTAGTGCTGCGTTCACGACCCAAACCAATCCACTGATCATGGCACTGGTGGAAACAACCGCCAATGTTCCCGAGTTGATTGTGTCAGCCTCAGAGCGCTTCTTTGACCTTGCGGCGGCGGATATGCCCAACATGAACTTCTTCGATACCAGATCCGTGGCCATTCTGGTGGTCCGGGCGTACAGCCAGACCGCAGACGCCCAGATTAAAACCCGATGCCTAGACCTGATCGACCGGATGCACATCCTGGGGATATACGGTCTGGAAAGAGTCATGGAGGACATAGATCGTTAGCAAGCGACCGCTGGCCATCCCATTGTCGTGACAAGCTTGCAATCCCAAAGATCGGCCCGGCGCTCTGCGACTGATGTTGATTACAATGGTGCTAGGACCGCCTCCGGTTATGACGCCGTTGCCATCGCAACTTTGTCGATGTCATGCGGCAGAAATCCTGGTAGTCAATGCGTTAGAGTGTCTTGAGATATAAGGCGGAGGGTGCGTGGGAGGTGGCGGCGACCACATGATTTGCAAAACATCTCCCCCCGTCCTCACAATGGGCGGCGAGGCCGAAATTGGACGTTTTGCAACCGCTGACAGTTGCTCGTTGACAGATACCGCTCGGGTGTTTCATGATACTGAGTAAGACCGGGTAATTATACGCTACGACAAAAAGGGAAGCACATATGACGAAAAAGCAGCAGTTCCAACCCCTGACCCCGGCGGCCCTGTACGCCCGGGTCTCCAGCGACCGGCAGGACGTGGACCTGTCCGTGGCCGCCCAGATGAGGGCCCTACGCGAATACGCCGAGAAGAACGGCTACTCCATCGCCAGGGAGTACGTGGACGAGGCCGAGAGCGGCAGGATCGCCGACCGCCCCCAGTTCAGGAAGATGATCGAAGAGGGCGGCAAGGCCAGCGCTCCCTTCCAGGTCATATTGGTCTGGAAGTTTTCGAGGTTCACCCGCAAGCGGGAGCACGCCGTCGCCTTCAAGTCTATGCTGCGCAGGAAGGGCATCCGGGTGGTGTCCATCACCGAGCACGCCGACGACTCCCCCACCGGCAAGCTGATGGAGGCCATCATCGAGAGCGTGGACGAGTTCTACAGCGAGAATTTGGCCCAGGAGGTGGTGCGGGGAATGCGGGAGGCCGCCTCCCGGGGCTACTTCCTGGCCTCCCGCGCTCCCTTCGGGTACAAGCGCATCAAGGTCAGCGACGGGGTGAAGGACCGCCCCACCTTGGAGATAGACCCGGACGCCGCGCCCATCATCAAGGAGATCTTCGAGAGTTCCCGCCGGGGCAACGGGCTGAAGGAAATCTGCAAGGAGTTGAACAGCCGGGGCATCACCAACCGGGGCAAGCGGTGGCAGAAGAGCACGGTACACGCCATGCTGACCAACGAAGCCTACACCGGTACGGCGGTTTGGGGGGTGAAGAGCAAGGACGAGAAGGCCGGAGAGCCGGTGCGGGTGGAAAACGCTTGGCCCGCCTTGGTGTCAAGGGAGACCTTTGACGCGGTGCAGAACGGGATGCACGAGCGGGCGCCGGCCCAGCAGCGGCCGGCCCGGGTGGGCAGCCAGTACCTCCTGAGCGGGTTGCTCAAGTGCGGTGTCTGCGGCAAGCCCTACTCCGGCCAGGCGGCCAAGAGCGGGCAGTTCGCCTACTACGTCTGCGCCAGGCTGCTGCGGGAGGGAACGGGAAGCTGCACGGGCCGCTACCTGAACGCGGAGCGGGTGGAGGATTACATCATCGAAAAGGTGCGGGAGCGGATACTCACCGAGGAGACCATCACCGAGTTGGTTACTCTGGTGGCCGAGGAAATCGACGCCCTGGCCGGTGAGGTCAATGGACGGTTGAAGGCCATAGGCGTTGAGCTTGCCGACGTGGAAAGCCGGTTGGAGAACCTCTACCAGGCGCTGGAGACCAAGCAGTTGCCGATAGAGGCGCTGTCGCCGCGCATCCTGTCATTGAAGAGCCGACACGATCAGTTGGTGGCGGCGAAAGAGGAAGCCGAGGATCAGTTGGAGCGGCGGCGGGCGGACTTGCCGACGAGCCGGGAGATCAAAGGGTACGTGGCGGACTTCCGGGAGTTCCTGAAGGAGGGGACATTCCCGGAGCGGAAGGCGCTGATACGGAACTTCGTGAAGGGGATCGAGATCGTGGACGACGAGGCGACGCTGACGTACACTATCCCCATGCCTCAGGACGGAGCGACGCGAGAGTCGGCATCGGTTCTCGATTTTGTCCAGTCCGGCCCACCAAGTTGAACAAAACCGAGAACCTTTACAATCAGGTTCAAGATACAGGCGTAGTCGCCCACTCGGGTCCACCTCGCCCGACGGGTAAAGTGCGAAGCCCCTGCTGTTGCGGCAGGGGCCTTTCCTTTTGCCGCTACGACGCGCTCAAGGAGCAACTCGCGGGAAGCTGAGACTGAACCGCGGAGCCGATCAGCCTGGCGGCTCATATTGCGCCGCAATCAGCTTGTACTCTCAAGCCGACAAAAACAGGACGCCTGCACCGGGACGTCGGCACGCGCCCGGGCCAGAGCCAGCCGCTGCTGGGCGACCGCCGCCAATTCGCGCTGGCCGGTTCGCTCCAGGCATTCGTGATAGCCGCTCAGGCTCCAGACATTGTCGGGGTGCTGGCTTGACCGTTTGAGCGCTGAGTCGAAGCCGAGGTCCGCCCGATACTCGACGAGGGCTTCTTCCACACGTCCCTGTTCCAGCAGGAGGGCGCCGAGGGCGTGCCGGACCGGCTGCATCCAGCCCCAAGGCTCGTCATAGGGCAGGTTGTCGTCAAGGGCGACCGCCTGGCGCAAGTGTGCGAAGCCCGATTCGATGTCACCCCGCCGGTAGTCGAGCTCGCCCAGCATCATTTCCCGCGCGACCGCCAGGATGTCGCGGCAGGAGTTATTGAACAAATACCGGCTGTCCGGCACGCGGCCGAAGTCCCGCTCGAACGCCTCCGCCTCGGCCGCCGCCGACTTCGAATGCCCGAGAGTTGCGAAGGCGATGGCCCTGGCATACCGCATGGTCGCGCTCGTCACGCAGTACAGATCGGGATTTGCCGGCAGTTCCTGCGCCAGGATCTCCCTCCATTTCCCAAACCGCACCAGAACATGCTGTTTGACCGGCACCAGCCCTTCCAGCCAGTCGGCCATGGGCGGCGACTGTACGCTCAACAGGTCCTCGGGGAGGCCAGCGATCAACTCCTCGGCCGCCTCGATGGCGGACTGGTACTGGCCCAGGAACATCGCCCCGTACGCCTTGAAGTGATAGTCGTGGCAGCGGTACAGGGTATAGAAATTGAATGGCCCTCTGGCTGCCAGATACCGGCGGTCGGCCCGAATCGCTGCTTCATTCCAATTCACCACGCTCAGATAATCGCCGCACAAAACGTCGATATGCGTCGCCATGTGCTGCAGGTGGCCAGCATCCGGCACCAGGCCTCGCAACTGTTCGCAGGCGTGCAGAGCCTGTTCCGGGAAGGGCGACATTTCCAGCAGGTGGATGTACATGTGCAGCATCCCCGGATGCGGCGGGGCTCCCATGCTGGCGCGATGTTCCATGCCCAGTTCGAGCACCTGCCTGGCTTCTTCGGTGTCGGCGCCCGCGGCCGCTTCGCCGGATGTCAGGTCCCAGAGCGCCCAGGGGGTGCGGTTCATCAGCGCTTCCGCAAATAGCGCCGAGATATCCGGATCCTCCCGGTGGTTGAGGTAGATCGGTCGCATGGCAGTGGCAAAGTCATCAACCCAGGCCGACAGGTCCTGCGGCACTCGCGCAGACTGATATCGCTGGTGAAGCGCCCCAATCAAGTCCCCTTCCCACTGGGCACAATTGACTGCCAGCTCCGCGGCCCGCGTTGTCGCGTCATAGGCTTCGGACAGCGTTTTCGATGTTTCCGCCTCGTCAAAGGCTTCCCAAGGCTTGTTGTAGTTGGGACCCAAAGCGTACGCGATACCCCAATACGCCATGGCACACCTCGGATCGGCTTCTGCAGCCTGTTTGAAGCAGAAGACGGCCTCCTCGTGGTTGAATCCATAGGTCCATAGCAGACCCCGATCAAACCAAAGCTGGGCCTCCGGCGAGGATGTTGTTACTGGCCGGCTGTATGAACCGAGATCGAACTCATAAGTCATGATCAGGCGCCTTTCGTCGCAGGTTGTCCCTTCTGACAGTCCACGTGTGTTAAGGAAAATCTTATGTGATGCGGGGTTCCTCGCCTGGCGTCTCCCCGGCGGGCACCCAATAGCCCACCCGGGGCTCGTTGAAGACGTAGGCGGGGCGGTCGGCAGTGTCGCCCAGCCGGCGGCGCAGCCTGACCACCACGGCGCGCATGGGCCGCAGGTCGCCGCCGGCCCTTTTGCCCCAGACCCGCTCCAGCAGGTGGTCGTAGGTCAGCACCCGCCCGGCGTTGGCCGCCAGCTCCGCCAGCAGCCGGTACTCCAGGGACACCAGGTGCACCGTCTCTCCGCCCAGGGTCACCCGGCGCTGGGCGAAGTCAATCGCCAGCTCGCCACAGACGTAGGGTTCCAACGGCACGGAAACCTCCCGCCGCCGCAGGGCCGCCCGGATCCGGGCCGCCAGCTCCGTGGGCGAGAAGGGCTTGACCACGTAGTCCACCGCCCCCTCGTCGAAGGCCCGGGCGACGAGGTCCTCCCGCCCGTAGGCGGAGACGATGATCACCGGCACGTCCGCTTTCTCCAGGATGGACTGCATCAGTTCCACGCCGTCGGCGTCGGGCAGCATCAGGTCCAGCAGGACCACCTGGGGCTGCTCCTCCTCCACGAGGCGCAGGACTTCCTGCGGGTCTCCGGTCACCACCGGCCGGTAGCCCGATGCGGTAAGAGCGTCGCGGACGTAGCGGAGATCGTTAGGATCGTCGTCCACCGCCAAGACCCGCAC
Organism: Dehalococcoidia bacterium; assembly: GCA_965207585.1. Classification (GTDB taxonomy): domain Bacteria; phylum Chloroflexota; class Dehalococcoidia; order Lucifugimonadales; family UBA3495; genus Bin87. Next base: position 49,055 of record CBDBMT010000002.1, read on the forward strand.
CCGATCTTCCGCTCCTACCCGCCTCCGCCGCGATGAGCGGGCCGGGACCGGGGCCGCCTCGACTGCCTCTACAGTGGGCAGGGTGAAGGTGAACCGTGCCCCCAGGCCCACCCCGTCGCTCTCGGCGCGGATGCGCCCGCCGTGTGCTTCCACGATACCCTTGCAGATGGCCAGGCCCAGGCCGGTGTCTCCGTCATGCCCCTCGGACGCGCCCCCGGAGAACTTGCGGAACAGGTAGGGCAACTGCTCCTCCGGAATGCCCCGGCCCTCGTCGGACACCGCCACCGCCACGTGTACCCCGTCCCGCGCCGCGCTCACCCGGATGGCCGAGTCCGGCGCGGAGTGGCGGGCCGCGTTGGCCAGCAGGTTGACCAGCACCTGCACGATGCGCTGCCGGTCCGCCATCACCAGGGGCAGGTCCGGCTCCACGTCGATCTCCAGAGGGTTCCCGCCCCCGGCGCTGCTGAAGGCGCTCCTCGCCCGCTCCACCAGCAGGGCCGCCTCGGCGGGTTCCGGGCTGACCGGCAACGCGCCCGTCTCGATGCGGGCCACGTCCAGCAGGTCGGAGACCAGCACATTCATGCGGTCGGCCTGGTCGCCCATGATCCGAACGAACTGGCGCACCACCGCCGGGTCCAGTTCCGGCGCCGCATCCATGATCGTGGTGGCCGACCCCCTGATGGAGGTCAGGGGCACTCTCAGCTCGTGGGTCACCATAGCCAGGAAGTCGGCCCGCAGCCGCTCCAGCTTCTCCACTTCGGCCAGGTCCTGCATGGTGACCACCACCGACTCCACCGCACCGCCGTCGGAGCGGATCGGCGTGGCGTTGAGCAGCGCCGTGACCTGCCTTCCATCGGGGACCCGCAGCACTATCTCCTCGGCCCGCACCGTCTCCGCCGCGCGGAGCAGTTGGGCCATGGGAAACTCCCGCAGGGAGACCTCCCGGCCGTCAGCCCGGCGGCAGGTCAGCGCCTCCAGCAGGTCCTCCGGCGCTTGGTCCGGGTTGCGCAGGATGTCCACGATCCGCCGCGTCTCCCGGTTGAAGGACTTCGGCGCCCCAGTCCGGGCGTCAAAGACCACGACGCCCACCGGTGAGGTGTCCACCAGCGTCTCCAGGTCGGCCCGGGCCCGCTGCTCCTCATGGTGGCGGCGGGCGTTGGCGATGGCCAGGGCCGCCTGGGAGGCGAAGAGAACCAGGGTGTCCTCGTCCTCCTGGCTGAACCCCTCCTCGCCGGGCTTGTCCGACAGGTAGAGGTTGCCGACCCGGGCGTTCTGGAGCCGGATGGGCGCGCTGAGGAAGCTGGTCAAGGGTCCCAGGGGCGGGCCGATTGCCGGCAGCCCCAACGCCTGGGAATAGACGGAGAAGTCGGCCACCCGCAGGGGCTCGGTCTGGCTGCTCAGGTGGGCGAAGGGATCCAGCCCTCCGGGCAGGTCCACGAACCCCCGGTGGGCCTCCTCGGTCAGGCCGGAGGAGAAGAAGGCTTGGAACTGCCCCAGGTCGTCGATGACGGTGAGGCCGCCCCGGCCGGCCCCGGTGAGCAGGCGCGCCCCGTCCACCACCCGTTGCAGCACGGCGTCCAGGTCCAGGTCCTCGGTGATGCGCAGGCTGGCCTGGCTCAGGCGGGAGAGGCGCTCCCGCAGGTCGGCTGTCTCCGCATCTTGTTGGTGCGCTGGGTTCAAAGGATCACCTCCTTGGCCGGCGGGCCGCCCCTTTCGGCTGTCCTGGCCCGCAGGATTTTGCGCTGATGGGGGCAATTATGCCTCAATTTCCTTTATGTTACCAAAACTCATCATAATATCACCTAATATCACCTATAAATTGTTGATACGGTGATATAGTTATCCATGGCTTTTCTCGGTAATGAACGACAGCAGGTGTTCTGAAATGCGTCCCTATCGCCCACGCCAGCGGGGTTTGTCCGGGACGGACTACCGGATTGAAATACCTGAAATAGAGGAAACGAAATGACCAGCAGATTCTTCCTGCTCGCATAGGCCACGGGATTGCTCCTGGCGGGGGCGTTGCTCGCCGCGCCGCCCGCAGAGGCGGAGCATGGCAAGTATCCAAAGCCCCCTAAGCCTGAGAATGTCCGTGTTACGGAAAGGTCTTCCTCTGCAATCTACATAGAGTGGGACAACCCGTCCCGCGACCCCAGCGCAACTTTCCGCCGCTTCCGGTTTGGTACGACACAATTCCAATGGAGTGTACCGGATTGGCAACTAGGCGATGCCCTCGCCGGGCTTGCGCCAGCCACAGAATACCAAGTCCATATTTACACCTGCGACGATTACCAGACGGGCTCTGACTACGAACTCGTTCATATGGAATGTTCGGACGCCTACGAGCTCACCGTTTCGACGTTGCCGGGGCCGCCCGGTGCTCCCTCGTCTGTCGCCGTCACCTCCCGACGGGGCCCGGGTTACCGCCGTCTTCGACGAACCTCGCACCGGCGGAGTGGACGCGCTGAGCTATGAAATCCAGTGGACTATCCCGGGCACGGGGGATTACAGCGCAGACAACGGCACGGTCACCGAGCCTGTCGCCGCAGACGCCAACGGCAAGGTTACCATCACCTTCACGGGCCTCAACGCCGGCTACAACTGGGACTTCCGCATGCGCGCGCTCAACGAGGCGGGCAAAGCGACTGGTCGCCGGAGTTCAGCCTGATAAAGGACTCCGTTCCGCGTCCTCCCAGTAACCTGCGGGTGGAAGTTCTGGACGGACAGACCGCGCGGCTCACCTGGGACCCTTCCCCGGACGGCGGCCGGTACGACCTCAAGCCTCAGCCCCTCAAGTACCAGTATCGTATCGAGAACCTGCCGGGCCCCTGGACGAATATCCCGGGCGAAGGCGTTACGTCCCACACCGTCGGGAACCTCAGCCTGCACAACACCATCAGAACCTTCCAGATTCGCGCCGTCAATCCCGTGGGGCACAGCTGGACCTCGGGCGACATTGTGGCGACGGAATATGCGAATGTTCAGCCCGAACTTCCCTCCAATCTCCGAGTTACCGCGCCGGGGCCGCAGACGGCCCGGCTGGAGTGGGACGCCAGCCCGGACCCCGGCTGGGCTAACGGACAACCGGCCGGCAACCTGCGCTATCAGTACCGCCTGGTCAACTTAAACGGCCCCTGGGTTCACGCCACCATTGGAGCTGAGACCACCCGGGACAGCAGGGGCCTGCTCCTCTACGCCGCCCGGCACGAGTGGCAGGTCCGCGCCATCAGCGCCGGCGGTGTCAGCGCGGCCTCCAACACCGCCGGCGTGGGCCCGGTGCCCGCGGTTCCGGAACCCCCGTCCAACCTGCAGGCGGCCATCGTTGACCGCAACCGGGTGCAACTTACCTGGGACGCCAGTCCCCACGGCGGCTGGATCAACGGACAGTCCCAGGTCCCGCGCTACCAGTACCGCATCCATGAACCCGACGACGCCTTCGTGGAAGTGCCCGGCGGCAACGTGACCTCCTACGTCGTGGCGGGCCTGGACGTGGAGAACAACTTCTACCGCTTCCAGCTGCGGGCCGTCAATGATCACGGCCACAGCTGGACCACCGGCGACATCATCGAACTGGGGCCGGTGGACCTGACCACCCTGGCCCACATCAGCATCACCTCCCTGGCCGGAGACGACGGCGTTTACGCCATCGGCGACACCTTCCGGGCCACGGCGCTCTTCGAGGAGGGCGTAACCGTCACCGGAAAGCCGACGCTGACGCTGGACTTTGACGGCGTGTCCAAAACGGCGCGGTACACCACCGGGCCGGAGAGCGACCCCGGATCGTCCACTTCAGCTACAAGGTGGCCGAGGAGGACATGGACGCCGACGGCATCGCAATCCCGGCCAACGCCCTGAACCTGAACGGCGGCGCCATCACCAACGCCGCCGGCAACGCGGCCGTCCTGACCCATGACGCCGTGAACGCTGGAGCCGCCCACCGGGTGGACGGCGTGCTTCCCACCTTCGCCGCCGCCGTGTCGGCGGACGGCATGTCAGTCACCCTCTCCTTCAGCGAGGCGGTCACCGTGCCGCCGCTGCTGCTGGACATCTCCGAATTGGTCGAGGTCCCCGTGGAACGGTTTTACATGGCGGTGCTGAACGTTGCCGCAGTCGGCCGGCTGGCGCCGCTGGCCGGGGCAGAGATCAGCAACGGACAGATCATCCTGCGCGTCCCGCAACCCCATCGGACTGCCTCAACGGGCGACCGTGACCTACGACAACATCTTCGCTGAAAACTCAGTGGGGCTGTTCATCGACGCCGCCGGCAACCCGCTCCTCAACTTCGGCCCCCAGGCCGCCGCCAACAACTCCACGGTCGACGTGCCCACGCCGGCAACCGACCCCAATGACGCCGTGGCGCTGAGCCTGAACGAAGTCACGGTTCCCGAGGGGCAGAGCCGTTCCTACACCGTGCGGCTGGCCTCGCAGCCCCCCGCCGACGTGCACTTGGACATTGCCCCATCCTTCGCGGAGATGAAATTGGTGGATGGCAGATACGTGGTGGATGGCGGCCTGGAGCTGAACGCGAGCTCGCTCATTTTCACCGCGGACAACTGGAACACGCCGCAGACGGTAACGCTGACGGCGCCGCCGGAAGACGATAACCGGCGGGACCACTGGGTGGTGCTGGTTCACGCCACGGAAAGCGAGGACAGCGCTTTTGACCGCCTGTGGCAAATAGTGCGCGTGGTCATGGACAACAGCGGCTAGTCGGCCCCGGCGCGATTCGAACCCGCGCCGGCGCTGCGCCGAAGATGAAAACAGGGAGAGTTATGACCTTGAAAACAGCGGCCGCACGGGTGTTGACGCTGGCCGCCATAGTGTCGGCGACTCTGGCCGTGGGCGCGCCCGCGGTAGCAGCGACTGCCGCCCCGAGCGTCCCAACGGCCGCCCCGGCCGACCCGCTGGCAATGGCCCCGGCCCATGATGGTTTGCTGCCCTTTGCCTTTTCCACGCGGGACGCCCACGAGGATGCGGACGCCGAGTTAGGCGGCCTGCTCGTAACCTTCCAGCGCTCTTTGGCGGAGAAACGAGACCGTCTCCGCGACCTGGCGCGTAATTACCAAAGGAGATGAGCGCGACCGGGTCCCCCGGTGGCAGCAAGTCGGCGCCTCAACCAGCGTCGGCGAAGGCGCAACGGAAATCCTTCTGGACGTCAGGGCGCAAGAGAATGAACGCGCCGCTGACGATACGACCGTTGAGGTTTTGGTCACGCGCCTGACCTACAGCAAACAGGGGAGCCCCGCTGACAGCGATAACCTGGATAACCACGGGGCTATTTTGTATGGCGAAGCTGACGACGTCCGGTACGACGTGAACATCTCCTTCGAGTTCTGGGTGCAGGCCGTCAACGCAGTGGGGCCTCGTGACCGTTTCACTTACACGCACCTTTCCAACTTGGCCACGCCGGCGTATGACTACGACAACGACAATGACGGGCTGATTGAGATTGACACGACGGGCCGTCTGAAAGCCGTCCGCTACGATCTGAACGGCGACGGCGCGCCGGAAAACGAAGGGGCTTATACCGCGGTTTTCCCTGGCCCCACCAGTGGAATGGGCTGCCCGGCCTCCGGTTGCGTGGGCTACGAACTGACCGCGGACCTGGACCTGGGCTCTGTCCTGGATTGGCAGTCCATCGGCTCTCCGGAGCATCCATACGTCGGGGTTTTTGAGGGCAACGGCCGCGTCATTTCTCGCCTGCGCATCCTGTCCAGCTTCACCGACAACTGGGGCCTGTTCGGCGCCCTGGGCGCGGACGGCGACCGCCAGGGCGTCGTCAGGAACCTGGGTATGCGCCAGGTACAAGTTTTCGCTCGCGACGGCGCGGGGGGCCTGGTAGGTCAAAACAATGGAGGAGCGATACTCAACAGCTATGTTACCGGCAGCGTCCAGGGTCGAAACCGGGTTGGGGGGTTGGCGGGTTCCAGCGCCGGGCGGATCGGCGGCAGCTACGCCACCGTAGAGGTCACCGGCGCAGAGTACGTGGGTGGCCTGGTGGGTCGCAACGACGCCGACGGGAAGATAATCGCCGGCTACGCCACGGGAAAGGTTGCGGGCAACGGGCGAGTTGGCGGTCTGGCGGGTTTCAATGGGGGCAGGATTATCGCTGCGTACGCCGCCGGCGCCGTCCGCGGGCCATTCGACAGCAACTCCCTCGCCGGATTAGTCGGTTGGAACACCGCCGCCGGTACGGTAACCGACTCCTGCTCCAACACCGACAACTCCGGTCGCGCGTCCTCCCTGGGTGGGCCGGGCGTCGCCGACCCGACCGGGGACAAGACCACTGCCGAGTTGCAGACGCCCACCGGATATGACGGCGCCTTCGCCAACTGGAACGTGGACCTGGACGACACCAACGCCGCCGGCAACGCGGCGGTCCTGACCCATGACGCCGTCGCCGCCGCCAGCGGCCACCGGGTGGACGGGGTGCGGCCGACCTTCGCCAGCGCGGCAGTGTCGGCGGACGGGGCTGCGGTTTCCCTTGCCTTCAGCGAACCCATCGGCGTGCCGCCGCTGCTGACGACCCTGGCGGAGATGGTCAACCTACAGGTGGCCGTGTTCTACATCGCCGTGACGGACGTGATGGTGGACGGACGGCCCGTTGACGTGGGTGGCGCAGCCATCACGCAGGGTCGGCTCGTCCTGCGCCCGCGGAACGCCATTGCGCAGTCGCAAACGGTAACGGTGGCCCAAGACAACATCTACGCCGCCCACGCGGCTGGCCTGTTCATCGACGCCGCCGGCAACGCGCTGCCCAACTTCGCCGCCCAGGCGGCGGTCAACAACTCGACGGTCGGCGAGGCGGCTCCGGTTGACGACGCCAGCGACGTCGTCACGCCGAGCCGGAACGAAATCAAAGTCGGCGAGGGTCAAACCGAGACCTATACCGCGCAGCTGGCCTCCGAACCCTCGGCCAGCGTGGAGGTCAGCATCGCGTCGGTGATTGGTGAGGGGCAACTGACGGCCGAGGGATACGAAGTGGACGGGGGACTGCTGCTGAATACAGACAAGTTGACCTTCACCACGGAGAACTGGAACGTAGCGCAGACGATAACGCTGCGGGCGCCGGAGGATGCGAACCAGCGGAATCACTGGGTGACGTTGCGCCACACCACGACCAGCGACGACAGCTCCTTTGACGGCCTGCGGACGAAAGTGCGGGTGGTCATGGCGGATAACGACTAGCCGGCAAGGAGGCTTTAGTGAAAAGGAGGCTTTCGTGAAAAGGACCTTCCTGGCAACAGCGATCACCACGCTGGCTCTCGTGGCCGGCGCGCTGGTTGGCGTCGGCCTGCTGACGGAACGCGCCGCCATGGCCGAGCCGCCCTGCCCATCCAGCTGGCCGGAGCGGGATTACGAGGGCATCTACACTGATGATGCCGGTCAGGAGTGGTTCATCGTCCGCAGCGCGGACAGCAACGGCTACCACACCGTGCGGGCTTACCCGGCCAGCAGCAGTTACCAGACCGGATACGCAATCAACTCACCCGACGCGCCGTGCTACCTGCGGGTGCGGCGGGCCGGGGAGGCGACCGACCTGGCGGAGCCGCAACGGCTGGACTTTCCCAAAGAGCGAGAACCCGCATCGGAGCGGCCAGCGCAGACGCCGTCGCGGCCGCTGACCCTGGTGGAATTGCTGAACCGGCTGTCGCCCTCAGACCGGCAGGCCGCGCTGCTCTGCATGCTGCCTCTCGCCGGCAACCGCACGCTCGCGGAGTTGAACAATGACCCGGAGTTCCTGCGGCAAGTCATCGCGCTCGGCTGTCTGACCCCGTGAGCCCTTCAGGGCGCCGACTGCTGTGTCGTCAACGGCTGGCCGTCGCCAACACCGGCCTGTGCGCGCCGGACAACGAGGCGTTCAGCAACTGGCTGGACACGGTGCCCGACCAGCCGGGCGGAGTGCAAACCTGCGAGTAGGGCTGCACGGGCCTGGTAACGCAACGGAGCCGGCAGGTGGCGACGGTTGACAGGGTTGCGCCGGTGGCTCACTATCAGAGTAAGACGGGTGATTGCTGTGGCAGATTTTACCGACATCAAATGGGTGAGCTTCGACTGTTACGGAACGCTGGTCGACTGGGAAACGGGAATTTCCGCCGCGGTATCGACGACCCTGGAAACCCATGGGATCCGCAGGACTGCCGCCGAAATATTGGAACTGTTTGCCGACGTGGAGCCGGTGGTGCAAAGCTCGGGAGCGTTCAAGGAGTACCGCGTCGCCCTGCGCGAAGTCATGGTCATGATCGGCGGAAGGCTCGGCGTTCAACTTGCCGAACCCGAGATCGATTGCTTGTCCGGTTCCCTGCCCCATTGGCCAGTCTTCCCGGACGCCGGTCCCGCTCTGCGGCTTTTGCAACAGAGATACAAGCTGGCGATCATTTCCAACGTGGACGACGACCTGTTCGCCGGTTCAGCGCGCGCGCTGGGCGTTGAATTCGATGCCGTAATCACCTCCCAGCAGGCCAAGGCGTACAAGCCGAACTCTCGCAGCTTTGAACTTGCCGAGGCCGCCATGGGCGTTGGCAAGGAGCGGTGGCTCCACGTTGGCGAGAGCCTGTACCACGATATCGAGCCGGCCAACCGGTTGGGGATCAGGTCGGTTTGGGTCAACCGCGCCGACCGTGGCGGCGGCACCAGGCAAACCAACGCGAAACCCGACCTTACCGTGCCGGACCTGGCGGCACTGGCCGAAATTATGGTTCCGGCCTGACCGCGTCGGTTATTCCTCGGGACTGCGCGCCCGCTCCTGCAGCTCGTAGAGCTTGTTGATCGCTTCCAGCGGGGTGAGGTTCGACACGTCCATCTCCAACAGAGCCTCGGTCAGCCGTTCGTGCCCGGAAGGGAACAGGGGCAATGGCAACTGCGGCGACGGACCCGATTTTTGTCTGCCACGTCGGCCGGCTGCGATATTTGGTCTGTGGTCCTGCTCCAGGTAAGCAAGTAATTCCTGCGCCCGGCTCACCACGGAGGCCGGCATGCCTGCCAGCATCGCCACGTGCACCCCATAAGAACGGTCGGCGCCGCCCGGCACGATCCGTCGCAAGAACGCCACGCGACCATCCTCCTCGGACACGGCGACGCTGTAGTTGCGGACGCCTGGCAGCGTGGATGCCAGTTCGGTCAGTTCGTGGTAATGGGTGGCGAACAGCGTTTTGCATCCCAGACGAGGATTGTTGTGCAGGTGCTCCACCACTGCCCGGGCGATGGACAGCCCGTCGTAGGTGCTGGTGCCCCGGCCGATCTCGTCGAGAACTACCAGGGAGCGCCAGGAAGCCTGGTTGAGAATGGCGGCGGTTTCCACCATCTCCACCATGAAGGTTGATTGTCCGGTCGCCAGGTCGTCCTGGAGGCCAACGCGGGTGAAGATGCGATCCACCAGGCCAATGGTGGCCGAGGACGCCGGCACGAAACTGCCGACCTGGGCCATGAGCACGATTATGGCAACCTGCCGGATGTAAGTGGATTTGCCGGCCATGTTGGGACCGGTGATGAGCATGACCTGGGCATCGTCGGCGTCCAGCGCCGCATCATTGGGTACGAATGCCCCGGCGCCCAGCGCTCGCTCCACCACCGGGTGCCGGCCGTCCGCGATGCGGATTGCCACACCGTCGTTCAACTCGGGGCGCACGTACCCGTGTCTTACCGCCACGTCGGCGAGCCCGACGAACACGTCGACACGGGCAATCGCTGATGCCAGCCGGGATATCGCCGGGCCGTGGTCGGCGATCTGCCGGCAAACCTGGCGGTACAGGCTGCGCTCCAGTTCTTCGAGGTTCGCGCGCGCCTCCAGCGCCTGGCTTTCGAATTCCTTGAGCTCGGGAGTGATATATCGCTCGGCTCCCGTGAGGGTCTGGCGTCGCTGGTAGTGATCGGGCACTGCATCCAGGTTTGACTTGCTGACCTCAATGTAATAGCCGAAAACCTGGTTGAAGCCGACCTTCAGGTTGCGGATCCCGGTGCGTTCGCGCTCTTCCGATTCCAGACCGGCGATGAACCCCCGGGCGTCCCGGGATAAACCGCGAGTGCGATCCAGTTCCGGCGAAAACCCGGGCCGAATCACTCCGCCCTCGCCCACGGAACCGGACGGTTCCGGCTCGATGGCCTGTTCAATCAGCGCCTGCAAATCGGGAATCGGCCGCAGTTTTTCCGCGATCCATGTGACGCGCTCGACCTGATCCCGCGCGAAGATCAAACCCAACTCCGCCGCTGCCGCCACGCTGCGCTGCAATGCCAAAAGGTCCCGGGGTGTTGCCGTATTCATCTGGACGCGGCTGAGAATGCGCTCCAGGTCCGAGATTTGCGCCAGAGCGGACGCTGCGTCATCGCGCCGGAACGCGTCGTCGTGAAAGAACTGCACCGCATCCAGCCGGCCCTCCAGGCGTTCCAGGTCCAGCAGCGGCTGCCCCAGCCATCTGCGCAGCAGACGCGCGCCCATGGGAGTCCGAGTGCCGTCCAACGCTTTCAGCAGCGACATGTCACTGCTGTCCCATCTCCCGGCGACGAAAAGCTCCAGGTTTCGCCGGGTTTGCGGGTCCAGGGTCATGTGCGAGGCAGTGTTGTAAAGGAAGGGCGCCGACAAGCCCGGCCGTTCACCCTGCCAAGTGTATTGCAGATACTCCAGGATCGCCCCGGCAGCTTGCACCGCCAGGGGTTCAGTCAGCGCTCCGTTGGATTCCAGCCCGTAGGCCTCCAATGACAGCGTCTCATAGTAGTCGAGGAGGGTTCGCCGGGCCGATTCGAGGCTGAAAGCCGAGTCTGCCAACTGGTTGACGGACGTGGTTTCGCCAAGTCCTCCCTGGCCGGCGAGGGAGTCCTGAAACACTTCCCGGTCGGGGACCAGGATCTCCGACGGCTGCAGTCTGGCCAGTTCCAGGGCGAGCAGGTTTGCTGTCATCTGGCACAGGCCGAACTCTCCGGTGGTGACGTCGACATAGGCCAAACCGGCCCGGTCAGCGCTGAGACACACCGCAGCCAAGTAGTTGTTGGCCTGGTTATCCAGCAGCGCCGCCTCGATGACCGTACCCGGAGTCACCACCCGGACAACCCCGCGCTCCACCAGGCCTTTGGAAGTCGCCGGGTCGCTCAGTTGCTCGCAGATCGCGACCTTATGCCCCTGCTTGATGAGCCTCGCCAGGTTGGTTTCCAGGGATACCGCAGGCACCCCGGCCATGGGAACCCGAGTATCTTTGCCCATTGTGCGGGAGGTAAGCGCGATTTCCAGCGCCGATGAGAGCGTATGAGCATCGTCGTCGAAGCACTCGTAAAAATCGCCCATCCGGAACAGCACCACGGCGTCCGGGTATGAGTGCTTAATGGTCAGGTACTGTCGACGTACCGGCGTCAGGCGTCCGACGCCCACCCCTGTAGACATGGCGCGATTTTACCCTATGCGCCAATTCGCCGGGTCAGAGAACCGAAACGAAGCGCCCGGACGGAACTGACCGGCTCAGGCTGGGGATCCAGCCCAAACAAGCGAGCGCCCAGCGCGCATCGTTTTCAGAATCCCGTCCCGAATCGCTCCGGCAGGGCGCGCGGTCGCAAAATTGTGAGAACTTTTATGACAATTCATAAAAATCAGGCAAGAAGGGGCACCTGTTCAGTGTGCGCTCATGTGTCATTCGTGTATCATTGCGCCATCGCATCGCCAGTCAGCCGCGTTTCGCAGCGACTCTGGCGAATAACATCGGGAAGAGAGGATATGGCAACACAGCGAATCAGAAAGACCAAGTTGATGCGCAGCGTGGAAGAAAAACACGGGCGGCAGCTGGAGAGCCTTGTGCCCGACTTGGTCAACGAAATGGGAATGAGCCGTGCCGCCTCCCATCTAGGGGTCAGTCCCGCTACCCTCGGATACTGGATGTTGAAAATGGGGATCCAATACCGCCGCGTCGCGTTGGCAGACGGGGAGACTATCGAGGTTCGGCGCCAGGGTTAACGTCGGGCGGAGCCAGCGTAGCCGCACCCAGCCCTCCCTGCGGCAGGTCAACCGCCTCATCCATGCCCGGCCATGCCGGCATGGTGACGCAGACGAACCGCAGTTCCGAGCCGGCGTCGGCTCGAAACTGAAAACCCCAGCCAATGGGGATCACCAAGGCATCCCCGGGCGCAACCCTCACCGTCTGGATTTCCGTGGCCGCCACCCCCGGGGGACATCGCCAGACCTCCCCGGCTCCGGAAAGCACGTACCACGCTTCCTCAACAGTGCGGTGACGCACCGGGCGGCTGGTTTGCCCGGCGCCGATGGTGACCTCCACCACGCTGCAACGGGTGGCCCCATGGGCGCCCGTCAGCAGGAGCCGGACCCGGGAGCCATCCGGCGCGACTATAGGGTCGCCCGAAGCTCTGCCTACCGGGGGCTCCGACTTGGACCCGGCGTTCCCAGCCAAGTTTCCGTTACCGGGGAGGCCAGGCTCGAGATCAGCCGGCGCGGGGCTTCCGTCCCTTGCGCGCCAGGAAGTCCGAGAACCCCTCTTCCACCGTGAGCCCCTTGAAACGACCGGTGCGGCCGTCGATTTCGTTGCGGTACTGCTGTTCGATGGGCAGCCCGGAATGTTCCAGCAGCAACTGCTTGATGTTCGCCAGCCCTTCAACCCGGTTACGGGCAATGCCGGCCGCAATGTCCAGCGTCCGTTCCATGAGCTCTTCCGAGGAAACCAGGTGGTTGATCAAGCCCATGTGGTAGGCCTCTTCGGCAAAAACTTCCCGGCCGCTGAGCAACAGTTCCTTGGCCCGGTGGATGCCCACCAGATGCGGCAGGCTCCAGGTCGCGTTCATCTGGCCGTAGTTCACCGCCAGGAACCGGAAGCTGCTCTTTTCGCAGCCCACCAGGAAGTCCAGGCTGGTCGCAAGCACCGTGCCGCCGCCGTAGCAAAGCCCGTTCACCGCCCCGATGACCGGCTTGCTGCTGGTGTGCAGGTGCCAGGTGTATTCGGCCCGTTCCGCCTGCCCGGCTTCGCGCTCCTCCGGTGAAAGCTCGCGGTTTTCGTGGATATCGGCGCCCGCAGAAAAAGCGCGCTCGCCAGCGCCGGTGATGATGACGGCGCCCACGCTGTCGTCATCTTCGTAATCGGTAATGGCCTGGTCCAGTTCGCGCACCAATTGGAGATTGAGGGCGTTCAGAACCTCGGGGCGGTTCAGCGTAACCACGCCGATATGGGTTTCGACCTCGTTCCGACCCATCATCGTCGGGCGCGTCACGGTTTCGGTGTTGATGCACGAGTAAGTGGTGACCATATTTCCATCCTTGCCGTCCGGGAAAGGGATTGCCGGCGTTCTGCCGGAGCGCCCGCATTATAGCGGCACTAAAGAAGGGCCGCCAATTCCAGGCGGCCCCTCCCATTATGGCGGTGTTTTCCGCCGGGCGGCGGTTAACATCGTCCGGCAAGGATACCTTCGTCGTCCAGCACGAACTCAACGGGAGATTCCTGGTGGCCGCGCATCCGGCGCCAGAAGAAGCCGCCGCGCTGGTAGCCGGCCTTCACTCCACGCCGGATGTCGGATCGGGTCTCCCGGCCGCTCTTGGGCGCCAGCAGGATCCCTGCGGCAGCGCCGACGGCCAGGCCGGTCAGTATAAGGGTGGCGTTGCGCTTCACGTTCTGGTTCATCATGTTTTCCTCCTGATCCATTATTGGTTCCGAAAAGTTGGTTGGTTGGATATTGGTCGCGGCTCATATACGGCGCTATCGATATCACAAATTATAATATAAAGTAGCACGTTTGTCAATAATACAGGGTGCGCGTGAGATTAAGGCGCCCGTATGCAATTGCCACTGCATCCTGCTTATCGATGCGAAACATAACGCGCCGGGTTTTGCGCTATACTGGCGCCGCCTGGCCGGATGACTTGACACCTTAAAATGCCGGCTGACGGCTTCCACGGAGGGACATTATGCTGGATTTGATCATCCGCGGCGGCCAGGTCGTCACCCCTTGGGGCGTGGGCGACTGGGACGTGTGCATCCAGGGCGAAAAAATCGTCGCCATCACCGCGCCCAACACCATGACCGACGATGTCGGCCGGGTCATCGACGCCACCGGAAAGATCGTCGTGCCGGGCGGCATCGAACCCCACGCCCACATCGACGCGCCCATCATGGGGCCCGGAAATCTGCGTACCGCTCCACCGGAGCAGGTCAGCCGGGCGGCGCTGTTCGGTGGCACGACCACCCTGCTGGACTTTGCCATCCATCACCCGGGCAACACCATCGAGGATGCCATCCAGGAACGGACCAACTCCTGGCGCGGCAACTCCTACGCTGATTACGCCCACCACCTGATGCTCCTGGGCGAGATTCCCCAGCGCACGCTGGAATCGCTGCACGAGTACATCGAAGGTGGCTGGTCCAGCGTCAAGATTTTCACAACCAATATCCGGCCACCGGAAATGTCCGGCGAACCCCGCAAGGTCGGCATGGGACACCTCCACGACCTGATGGAGGTCATCCAGCGCAACGACGCCATGCTCCTCGTCCACTCCGAAGACGACGACATGGTGCAGTACATGTACGAGAAGCTCCAGCGCGAGGAGCGCAACGAGTGGTGGAACATGCCCCTGGTTCACAGCAACGAGTCGGAGGACGTGTCCTTCCGGCGGGTTCTGCGGGTGGCCGAATGGACCGGCTCGCCCGTGTACTTCGTTCACGTGAGCGCTCGCGAGGGCATCAACGCCATCGGCGAGGCCCGCAACAAGGGCATGGCGATTTACGGCGAGACGCTCCACAACTACGCCTGCTTCAACGCCAACAATTACAAGGAAGAGAACGGGATGAAGTACCACACTTACCCGTCCCTCAAGTCGCCCGAAGACGCCGCCATGCTTTGGAAAGGCATCGCCTGGGGCGGCCTGCACACCATGGCCACCGACGAGTACTGCACCGACTGGAACCTCAAGATCCAGGGCAAGTCGGTGCGCGACGTCACCGGCGGCCACAACGGCGCCGAGACCCGCGTCGGCATCACCTACAGCGAAGGCGTGTCCAAGCGCGGCATGTCGCTCCAGCGGTTCGTGGACGTGACCTCCGCCAACGCTGCCCGCATCTTCGGCCTCTATCCCCGCAAGGGAGCGCTGGCGCCCGGCAGCGACGCCGACATCACCCTCATCGACCCCTCGATCAAGAAGCGCCTGACCATGGACGACCTCCACATCAGCGACTACAGCATCTGGGAGAATTTCGAGATCGAGGGCTGGCCGGTAATGACGATCATGCGCGGCACCGTCGCCGTGGAGAACGGACAGCTGACCGCCCCCGCTGGCGGCGGCCAGTGGATTTCCCGCAAGGTTGACCGCGAAGTCACCAACCGGCCGATTGGCTAGCCACTGTGACCTTGGCCCTTGTCGCTAAATCGGCCTGCGTACTATGATTGCCGGGTAGTGCGTTCGTCGCGCGACCTTTCGCCTTATTTCAAAGGAGCAAACCCCGAATGAAAGCAGCCCAACTGGTAGCCCCAAAGCGTTGGGAGTTCACCGATATCGAAACCCCAGGTCCCTCCGACGGCCAGGTTCTGATCAAGATGGAAAGCGTCAGCGTCTGCGGATCGGATATCCGGCACACCTATGGCCCGGTGCTTGATGAGTCGGAGTACCCCATGGCGCCCTGCAAGGGTGCGCACGAACTCGCCGGCGTCATAGTCGAAAGCAGGACGGACGAGTTCAGGGAAGGGCAGCGGGTGATCGCAATACCCTATCCCGGCACCGGTGGATTGTGCGAGTACATCCTCTCCGAACCGGGTCGGCTCGCCCTGCTGCCGGACGAGGGCGGTTTGGACGAATGGGTCATGTGCCAGCCGCCGGGCACGGTGCTGTATTCCTGCCGGCAGTTGGGAAGCCCACTGCAGCAGAGCATCCTGATCTTTGGCCAGGGCAGCATCGGCCTCAGCTTCACCATGATCCTGTCCCGGATGGGCGCCCGCCACGTCATAGTGGTCGATCCCCTGGACTATCGCCTCGAAAAGTCCAAGCAGATGGGCTCCACTCACCGCATCAATCCCGACAAGCAGGACGTCGCCGAAGCCGTCATGGAGATCACCAAGGGCCGCGGCCCGGACGTGTGTGTGGAAGCCGCCGGTTACCCGGAACCGCTGAACGAGTGCTTCCGTCACGTGCGCCAGTTCGGTCAGGTCATCATCTTCGGTATCCAGACCGACCACATGGTGCCCATCGAGCACAACCTGTGGATGGACAAGCAGCCGCGGATCATCCCGACCACCGGCGCCCGCAGCGGCGACCCCATCAGTCAGATCCAGGACATGGTGGACCTGCGCTCCCGAGGATGGGCAGACCCTGCCGAACTGATCACCCATCGCGTGGGCTTTTCGGACATCCAGAATGCCTACGATATGTACGAGCAGCGCGAGGATGGCATCATCAAGGTGGTGATGGACATCAACTCGTAGACGAAAATTTCGTGGGCAAACTGCCCGGCATTCCAGGGGCGGATATTCATCCGCCCCTTCCTTGATTGGCTCCCCTTCCTTAGATCGGCTCATTGACCCACCCCCCGTCGACATCCACGTTGTCGCCCGGCCAGCGAATACGGCTGGCCCGGGAGAATCTGTGCGTCGCCATGGCCTTTTACGCGGCTGCGCACCGGGGACTGATCACGCCGGTGTTCGTGCCCGCCAGCACCGTAGTCTACCCCCCGGACGGTCAGCCAGTGGACGCCAGCGTCCCCCTGGAGATGTCCGACCAGCGCGGCCTGCTCCGCTGCGCCGGTAACCAGGTCCGTGCCGCCTTTGCCTTGTGCGCGCTGCAGACCCAACGCGAACTGGACGGCATCTCGGCAGACGAACCGCTGGATGAGCCTGACCTCAGTTTCAGAGCCGTACGGGCGGTGTGCTTTGTTGTTGGGCTGGCCCTCGAACGCGAACTGCTGAACCCGACCTGGATCGTGCCGACAGAATACCGCCAACGCTTCGATTGCCCTGCGCTGGGGTTCACCCTGGACCCTTCCGCCTGGAATGGCCGGGAGATGCGGTGGGAACACCTCGGCGGGTTGCCTGCCTATCTCGACCTGGTCCTGTTCGCGTCCTATTGCGTGGACGGCATGGCGGTTGCGGATGCTGCCAGCATCGCCAAAGGCGATTACACGTCTCTCCAGGAGTTGGACCCGACAGGTTTGCACGTCTCGGATCCGATTGTCCCCGGATACGGCAGCGGATCGGGCCGCCTTCGCCCAACCGGGCCGGCTGCGTCCGGACCAGATCCCGGATCCGGTTGGATCGCTCCGGATGAGCCCCCGGAGCGGGCGATTACCATCGCATCGCAAGCCAGCGAGTGCGGCCCGATAGAAGACTTCGTTGCCGATGTGTGCTCAACGGGTGCAGAAGCCATGTCACTGGCCGGTGAACTGTATGCTTCTTATGCTCGCTGGTGCCTGGACCAGGGCTACCTGGCCCACAGCCAGCGCAAGTTCGGCCTCGAGCTGAGGTCACGCGGATACCAGCGCAAGCGCCGCGGCAAGGGAAAGCACTGGTGGATGGGCGTGACCGCCCTCCAGGATTGAGCAAAACCGCCGGAGGTTCCCGACAATCGCGCCGATCGGTAACACACTCGTAACATGAGTGCAAAATTCGCGTAACAACCGCCCGCGATACTGTGTCCAACGAAACGGGCAGCGTCCCTCAACCCAGATTGGAGACAGAAAAATGATTGCCATCGCCGCCGGAGCCGCTTTTGTAGGACTTTTCGCCCTTTGGGTTATCGTGCCCCGGTTCATCCTCCGCCGGCACGAGAAGAGCGCGCCGGCTGTGTCCCCGATGGCCCGCGAGGAGTTCGCTCCGCAGGCAGCCGACTAGTTGCCGCAGACCGACGCGCAAACACCAGACAAACGAGCCGGGGTCATCAACCCCGGCTTTTTGCGGTCCCGGAAACCCACCCGGTTCCGCTGAGCGGCTGACCCATCCGCGCTTCCTTCGCGCGATTGACTTTGACCGGGGCCATCGCTAGCATTGCGGCAACCGTCCGGCCGACCCCGGCGCGAGTTCCAGTTCATTTCCGCCACAGACTCTCAGGAGGCCACGATCATGTTCGTGCGGCGCGACCTTACCGACACCGTACCCACCCGCGAAGGCAACATGCACTTTGTCAAACAAGGCGCCGGCTATCCGCTGGTGATGCTGCATCCCCTGGGCACGTCCACCTGGGCGTGGAGTTCCGTAATCGATGCGTTCAGCCAACACTACACCTGCTACGCCTTCGACATGCTCGGGCACGGCGAATCCGACAAACCCACCCGCCATTTCAACATACCCGACTACGCCCAGGCACTGGATGATGCCTGCCAGATACTCAACATCCACCGCGGCCACTACGTGGGCAATTCGGTCGGCGCGGTTCTGGCGACTGAGATGGCCGCTTCGTTCCCGGACCGGCTGGACAAGCTCGTCCTGGTCGGGGCTCCGGTGTGGGACGCCCGAACGGCTCCGGAGCGCATCGCTGAGGCGTCGGCCGGCTACGACGCCGACGGGATGCCCGTTCCTCGGACCATCGAACAGGCCAAAGAGTCCACCACCTTTGCCGAGCCCCGGCAAGAATGGGTCGATGCCAACAACGGCACCAGGGCCCAGGCTGGAGCGTGGGTCAAGAAGCTGCATGAGTCGCTGGCCTGGTACGACATCATGAACCGGCTGCCCCAGGTCAACGCCCGCGAAACCCTGGTGCTGTACGGCGAGGTCGACCGGCTGCGCGACGGTGAGGAACTGCTGCACAACAACATCGTCCGCGCCCGCAAGCACATCATGCCCGGCGTTGGGCATATACCCCAAATCGAAGACCCCGAGGGGTTTGTCGACGCGGTGCTGGCGTTCCTCAAGCCCGGAGCTTAGCCGACAAACCTCGCCAAGCCGGTCGTCGTGTTGGCTTGGCGTTGCGGAAGCATCCGCGTTAAAATGGAGCCGACGACAGCCGTAAGCGAGTCGTCGTCGGCAGATCATTTGGGTGTACCCGCCTTCATGCCAACAACTTTTGTCCGAGCGCGCAGTCGCAACCATCGCCTTCTCCATACCGCCAAGGGCGGTATTGTCGAGAGCACCCCGCCGACGCTGGTTGTTGTGGGAGTGGGCACCGCCGGAGTGCGTCGGTCCATGTTGTTCTCCGAGCGGATGTCGGAGCTTTCCGCGGCCGGCCGCATCCAGACCTCGGTTTACTACGACTGCAACGAGGTCACGGTAGCCAACGTGCAAAAGACGCTGCAAAAGTCTTTCGGCACGGCGCGCACCGGCGACGGTACACAGGTTTTGTTCCCCAACTACGTTCCGGTGCCGAATGGTTTCATGCGTGACCCGACGCGATTTCGCGACTTCCGCGGGCCGCTGGAACGGGACATGGACAACATCATCAGCCAGGTGATGCTCCACTCGGAGCGTTGCGGCCGAGTACCCGAGACCATCATCGAGTTCATGGGGTTTTCCGGACATGCGGTTCTCGGCGGACTTCTGCATCAAAAGATGCAGAACGCATTCCCCAACTCCACTATCCTGCCAGTCATGATGCTGCCCAAAGACCACGTTTCCGAGGAATGGACCAGGCGATACATCTGGGAACAATACGAGAGCCTGCTGTCCGGCTCGAACTGCCTGGTAACCACCCAGTCTGATGTTAACGCCCGTGAGGACGACGCCCGACTGGCCACCGGACTGGCCGGGTTTGAAGTGGCCGAATTCGGGGAGGAAAACGATCCCTCGATCAGCCAGTTGGGAGTAACCCTGAAACGCCTGATGTCCGCCTCGGGCGGATGGCTTGGCATGGCCGCCGTAAAGCGCAAGATGCCGGTCACGAGGAAGTTCGAGTGGTTGAATTTTCCGCCCTGGTGGCGTCAGTACGCAGCCGTGGGACCGAACGATGACCTGTCCTCACTTCTTGGGAATGCGATATGGTCCACCCTGGACCCAGCCGCCCAGCTTGCGGAGGGGATCAACCAACCGCCCAACGCCCCACAGGAGATAGTGGTGTCTCTGCCTTTGCACGGCGACGAGCTGGAAACCGTAGCATCCCAGGCGGCGGAAGCGCTGGACCACACCAGCATATTCGACCGGTTCACCAATCTGGACATCGCGTTCAATACCGCTCGCTTTACCGAAGGCATCGAACCCGAGCCCTATATGCACGTGACCAGGATCTACCCTGTGAAAGGCGAATTGCAGGGCGTCACCGAAATACTGCGTGGCGAGGGATCGGCGCTTCCCTACGGCGCCACCGCAATGGCCGAGACGGGTTTCGGATCATATTTCCACATGCGTGATCTGGCGTCCAATCCGGTTTTGCCGCCAGCGGACGACGCTGCGGAATTCGAGGATGACGGGCAGGAGCATGTCCGATATATCTAGCAATCCTAGCGGTTTTTTTGAATTGTCCGCAACGCATTCCGTTTGACGTATTTGTTTTCCTCTGGTATAGTCTCACCTGTCATTCTCAAGATGTAGAACTGTGCCGTGCGGTTTGGTGTGACTCATCGAGCGGCGAGGGCTGTCACAAGCTGTACGCCTGCAACGTAAACGGTAGTTAATATAGGCTTGAATTTATTTTGTTCGCTATTGGGTCAGTTCCTCCCAAGTCAAAAAGGGGGTAAACATAACTATGCCGCCAAAGAATCAAAATCGCACTTTCCACATTCGCCGCAATGCCCCACATAGGCTGGGCTCGCAGAGCGACCTCACCCGAGACGGCACTCCACCCCCAATCGTATCCGTTGCAGTCGGCACTGCCGGCTACAAGCGCAGTTGGCGGTGGGCCAGACGCATGGGCGAAGCCGGGGTCCTGGACCGCGTGCAGAGCCTGATGATGTACGACTGCAACCAGGGCACGATCGACTCTATTGATAACGAAACTCGTTCGATGCGCCGTGTTCGCGGTGGGCAACTGCCGGTCATAATCCCCGGCTTCCTCCCCAAAGTTGACGGGTTCCTGCGTGACCCCAACGCGTACAAGGATTTCTACGGCCTGATCCACCGGGATATGGAGCGCATGGTAGACACCGTGGCGCGCCGGTCGGAGGAGGTCGGCTCCCCTCCGCAATTGGTTCTGGAATGGCTGGGCTTTGGCGGACATGCCAAGCTGGGCGGCGTCCTGCACGGCATGATGCGCGAGCGCTTCCCCGAGGCCACCTTCCTTCCCATCGTTCTTGTGCCCAGCGAAGCGGTGCTCAAGGAGAACATGCGCCGCGAGACGTGGGGGGCATACGAGGAAACCATTGGCACCCGCGTGGTACGCAACAGCCGGGGCGTCCAGGAATTGCAGCGTCACCCGGCGCTGATCACGGACAATAGCCTGTCTCCCAATTTTGAGCGGTTGGACGACAAGCTCGCGATCGCGCTCGCTTCAATGGAAGCCGGAATGCGGTACCAGATTGACGCCGGCTCGATGGCGGAAACGGTAACCAGCTTCGGCGATTACTCCAACGGTTGGTTCGGGGTACGCGTGCTGAACCGTCGGGTTGACATCGCCGACACCCGCAGCGGCTCTCGTCTGTTCGGGCCCTTCCGGGGCCGTGAGATCGTGGTCGTCAATGACAACGCCAAGCAGTTGCCCTTCTCGATCAAGTCCGCGATGTGGGACATCATGGACCCAAAACGCACGGATCTCCAATTGGCCAAGCATCCTTTCCCCGAAGGCGATACCGTGATGCGCATGGTCATTACCCTGCCGGTGGAAGCGTCCGGACTGGCAGAAATCGCATCGGACGTCCAGGACCAGATGCACCGCGAAGACTTCGACGTAGCCTACCCGAACCTCATGTGGTCCTTCGCATCGTCGAACTTCCAGCAGTCGCCGGACGACCGGCACATGCACGTCTCGCTGTTCTTCCCGATGCAGAACGACAACATTCCGACCATCAGCGACATCATGGGCGAGGACAACACGCCGATGCAGTTGGCCGGTACGTTGGAGTACGCCGGTTTCGGCTCCCGCCACTTTATGCCTCCCGTCAACGGCCACGAGCCCGAATCCCAGTACGGATACGTGTCACGAGGTCAGCAGGTCCGTATCGAACGGGAGCGGGAGCGCAGTCGCATGGCCGCCACCGAAGAGCGCCAGCCTTACGGGTATGGCAACGGCTACGGGAATGGCGCCGGCAACGAGTATGGCCGCTAGGCCAATCGCCGAACATCAGACGCAAAAGAGGGGCGGGTTCGATGACCCGCCCCTCAAGTCTGTCCGTATTGGCAACTCGCGCTCGATCGCAGGTTGCCAGGTGACCGGTCAGTCGTCGGCCGCCAGCGCATCCCGGCGCGCCTTTTCCTTGAAGTGCGGAATGATGTATTTGCCGAACAGGCGCAAGGTCTCCATCACTTCGGCATGGGTCACGGGCCCGACCTGAAACAGCGGCATGATCTCGTCAACACCCATGCGCTCATAGTCTTCGATGTACTTGATGCAATCGTCGGGATCACCGATGCAGAAGCGACCGCCATCATCAATCAATTGGCGCGAAGTGACCTCGTCGGCGCGCGCGGTGTCGGCGTTGACCGCACGCTGGTAATGCCATTGGTAATCTTCGGGAACCCTGGCGGGGTCGTAGCCCTGCCAAACGTATGAATCGCGAATGCGCTGCTGCTCCCGATACCAATCGATGATGGTCTCGGCTCGTTCGAAAGCCTTCTGACGGTTCTCCATGCACAGGCCCACCGTGTTTCCGGCGACGCGGGGATAGACCAGCTTGGTCGCCGGCTCCGGATTGGCAATGGCATCGCGATAAATCTGGATCAACCCCTCAGCCCGGTCCAGCCCGACGCTGGTTTGCGCCAGACAGCCCAGACCCTGGCGGCCCACCTTTTCGGCCGTGAACTCCTGGCTTACAGCCTGCCAAATCGGAGGGTGGGGCTTCTGTATGGGCTTGGGGATAACCTCCCGGGGCGGAATCTGATAGTGCTTGCCTTCAAACCCGAAGCTTTCCTCAGTCCACGCCCCCGGGATGATTTGAAGGTATTCCTCGACCATCTCGGACACGTCCGCCAGGTCTGATCCGTAGGGGAGCATCTGGTAAGGATAGCCGGAGCGGCCGATTCCCAGATCCACACGCCCCCCGGAGATCACGTCCAGCGTCGCCATGCGCGAGGCGACGTTCAGCGGGTGGTGCAACGGCGCCAGCACCACGGCTATGCCCAATCGCATATTGGTGGTGCGCTGGCTCAACGCCGCGAGGGTGATGTCCGGCGCGCTGGAGTGGGACCATTCAGAGCGGAAATGATGCTCGACGAACCACACGGAGGTCATGCCGATCTCCTCCGCGAAGCACACCTGCTCCATCATTTCCTGGAACTTGCGGGTTTCGCTCTCGTCGTCCCAGGGCTTGGGTACCTGGATTTGGTAGAAAAGGCCGAGATCCATTTCGTTGCTCTCCCTGCGACTAACCGCAACTAGCCATTCGTTGGCTGATTGTAGCAGACTGACATCGCCCAAATAGGGGCGGTTTTAATCCGCCCCCAGTAGCAGTACGGTCGCATCCCGCGATACTCAGCTGCGGCCGTATTTGTCCACGGCCCGGTCGCCGGTCAATGCCAGGAAAATGTCCCCGTGGGCATCGCACCAGATGCCGTGGGCAGACCGGCTGTCCCAGCGCGCCAGCACGTTGCCGTCCCGGTCGAATATCGCCACGCGCGGTGGGTGCGACTCGTCCAGGGGCGCCAGCTGGCTGACCACGAAATCTCCCTCTGGCGTCTCGGCGATGTCGGTGGGACGGCAGGTGTCGGTCCACATCGTCAGAAAGTCGCCGGAGGTGTTGAACACCTGGATGCGGCTGTTTTCCCGGTCGCAGACGTAAACTCGGTCGTCCCGCGTGACCAGCAGGCTGTGCGGCAGGTGGAACTCATAGGGATGTTCCTTGCCCGGCTTGCCCCAGGAATACTTGAGCCGGCCGTCGTTGTCGAACCGATGGATGCGGGCGTTGCGGTAGCCGTCTGCCACGTACAAGTCGCCGCTGGGAGATGGCACCAGCTCCGCCGGGTAGTTGAAGGGCCCGGCAGCCCGGGGAACCAACGCGCCGGCAACCTCGCAGCCGGTGTCGGAATGCACGCCGTTGCGCCCCAGCATCTGGATGGGCTTTCCGTCCAGCGTATACATGATGCAGGTCGACGTGTCCCGGTCGGTCAGGTAAACGATGTCATCCTCGATGTAAAACCCGTGGGCGTAGACGAACCCGCCGTTGCCCCAACCGCTTTTGAACGAGCCGTCATTGCGGTCGAAAATCGCGATGGGAGGGTCCGCCCGGTGGAAGGCGTAGATGTCGCCGGCCGAGTCGCTGGCCAGCGCGCTGACGGCGCCCAGAGGATGCGCGTCGGGCATTTTGGCCCAGTCGGACGTCAGAGTGTAGGTATGCTTTCCGCTTCCGACGGTGGTCATAGTTTGGCCTCCAGAATTGGTCGAACTGATCATCGCACAAAAGTAAGGGCGGGTTTGCGGCCCGCCCCAGTGGTTTCCGGCTACGCCATCAATCTGCGAGCGGTGTTGATCACTCGCTCGGCGTTGGGCAGGTAAACGTTTTCCAGCGCGCGGCTGTACGGGACCGGCGTGTGGGGCGGCGTGACCCGCGAGGGCGGCGCGTCCAGGTAATCGAACGCCTCCTCGGCGACGCGGGCGCAGATGTCGGAGGAAATGCTGCACACCGGCGTGTCCTCGTCCACCACCAGCAGGCGGTGGGTGCGGCGCACCGAGTCCAACACGTGGTCGTAATCTATGGGCGACACGCTCAACAGGTCGATGACCTCGGCGTTGATGCCCTCCTTGGCCAACTCCTCGGCGGCTTCCACGGCGACCCAGGTCATCTTGCTGATGCCGACCAGTGTAATGTCGGTACCGGGGCGCACGGTCCGGGCCTTGCCGAGGGGCAAGGTGTACATGTCCTCGGGCACCGGACAGGTCTCGCCATACAGTCCCTTGTGTTCAAAGAACACTACCGGGTCGTCGTCGCGAATCGCGGAGAGCAGCAATCCCTTGGCGGTATACGCGTCGGACGGGCAAACTCCCTTGAGACCAGGGATATGGCTGAACAGTGAGTAAAAAGATTCCGAGTGCTGGGCCGCGCTGCCAAACCCGGCGCCGATGCGGGTCAGCATGACGAAGGGCACCTTGACCTGGCCGCCGAACATGTAGCGCATCTTGGCGGCGTTGTTCAGCAGTTGGTCCATGCAGACGCCCACGAAGTCGACGAACATCAGCTCGGCGACGGCGCGCATTCCCGTCGAGGCGGCGCCGATGGCAGTCCCGACAAAGGCCGCTTCCGAAAGCGGCGTATCCAGTACCCGCTCGTTTCCGAACTCCTGGATCAAACCCCGGGTGGTGCGGAAAGCGCCGCCCCAGGCATCGACGATTCCAAGGTGCTCGCGGCCGGCGCCGCCGGCGATTTCCTCGCCCATGATGATGACGGTTTCGTCGCGGCGCATTTCTTGAAGCAGAGCCTCATTAATGGCTTCACGCGTCTGGATTTCACGGGTCTCCCCCGGCGGGGGAAGCATGGGGGTTTCGGTCAGAGTTGTCATGTTCAGCCTCCCAGGGGAGTGATGTTGACTGCGCCGTCAGTAATGGCGTCGATGGTGATGCGGTGGTTCCATAGAAATTCCATGCCGAGGAGGGGTTCGGTGATCGACAGGCCCAGACGGTTCATGTATCGGTTCGGAAGCAGCAATTGACCAGTGAAGCCGGTGTCCAGTATGAACTGGATAGTGTGCGGTTTGCTTTGGTTGTCCAACACAGTGACCGGAACGAACGGCTTGCGCCGGGCGTCTACTCTGCCCGGGGTCATAGCTCTGGCTCCTCATGCCACCCCAGGAATATGGGAGCGGAGTAACCGACCCGGATCATGTACCCACAGGGGTCGGGAACTCGTTTCTTCAACTTGTGAGTGGCATCAAGCATATTCTCGGCAATCTCGTACTCCCCGCTGTACACGTCCACGTACACGAACCTGCCGATGTCCTTTTCGGTCATCAGCGGTCTGATTTTTTTGCGGTATATCAGCTTGCCCAGCGCAGAGATTTCGACGTCGGTCAGATTTGGTTGGCCCTTGCCAATGTCCATGACCATGTTCATGCCCTGCCGATGCGCGCTACACCGGCATGTTCGCGCCGCGACGCATCATGTCGACCGGGTAGTCGGCATAAACATCCTCGTAGATCTCGTGGGGCTCGGGCAGCGGGCTGGCGTCGGCGAATGCCACCGCTTCTTCCATCAGCACGCGCGCTTCCTCGTCCATCTGATCCAGCTCTTCGGCCGTAATGACGTTGCCCTGGGCGACCATGTGGTTTCGGAAGGTCAGCAGCGGGTCGCGGGCCCTCCAGTGGTCTTCCTCTTCCTTGGTGCGATAGGTGAGCGGATTGTCGAAAACGGTGTGGCCGTAGTAGCGGTAAGTGCGGGCTTCCAACAGGGCCGGACCGTCGCCGGCGCGGGCGCGGGACACGGCTTCTCCGGCCGCTTCATACACTGCCAACACGTCCATGCCGTCGACGTGGAAGCCGGGCATGTCGTAGGACGCGGCCCGGTCAGCCACATTGGCCACGGAAAGACCGTACTCCACCGGCGTGGATTCGGCGTAGCCGTTGTTCTCGCAGCAGAAGATCACCGGCAGTTTCCAAACGGACGCCAGGTTCATGCACTCGTGGAGCACACCCTGATTGGCGCCGCCGTCGCCGAAAAACGCCACGGCGACGCGACCCAGCTTTTGGATCTTGGACGTCAGCGCAGCGCCCACGGCCAGCGGGACACTGCCCGCGACGATGCCGTTGGTTCCCAGCATACCCTTGCTCATATCGGCGATGTGCATGGAGCCGCCCTTGCCCTTGTTGGGGCCATGGCTCCGACCGAAAAGCTCGGCCATCATCAGCTTCGGGTCCACGCCCTTGGCGATGCAGTGGCCGTGACCGCGGTGGGTGCTGCCGATGTAGTCGTCGTCGGACAGATGAGCGCAAACACCGGTCGGGACCGCTTCCTGCCCGACGGACGAGTGGACCGACGCAGACATCCCGCGCTGACCGGTCTCAGGCACGCCACGTTCCTCGAAGTGACGGATGGTAGTCATCGTTCGGTAAAGTTTCAGCAAGGTGTCGCGGTCGAGTTCCATGGCAACACACTCCTTGTGACGCAGAGGTTTTTCGAGGGGGCGCGCCCCTGTTGCAACAAAAGCCGACGGATGCAACGCCGGCTTTAGGATGGCCCCATAGTAGCATGGGGCCGGGCCGTGTCAACAAGAGTTACGCGCCCGCGTTCTCGCTTTCACCAGCCATCGAGTACGAGCTCGCGAATACAGCACGTCGGTGAATCAACCGATGCGCAACACGACTTCCGTTCCGCTCCCGGCGCGGAGCGCTGCCGAAGCGTTGCCATCTACCAGCGCTACCTCCAGTCGTCCGTGGCTGCCCAGCAATGCTTTCAAGCCTCCGCCGCGCGGCTCGTGGAACGTGCGGGACAAACCGGCAATTTCGCTTCCGGCGATGCTGACCGACGCATCGGCTTCACGGCCGATTATGCCCATGTCGGCCAGTACGTCCGCGGTGATATCGCTGACCAGGTTCCCGAAGGCATCGGCGAAGATGATTTCGCCGCGAACCGCGCCGCCCTCCGGTCGTGGGATGGGCAGCGAAAGGGCGGTGATGGTGTTGGTCGGCTCGCCCAGCGCGTCGGGCACAACTCCGGTCGACAGGTGAGCAGCCGCGGGGGCAAAAACGTCGCGGCCGTGGAACGTGGCGCTGACGGGATGGCGCCAATACGCGAGGTTGGTCAATCGCCAGACCCGGCAACCGTCAGGTACGTCCTGTGGTCCCGTTGTGCCGATGTCGCCGAAACCGGGTTCGTGCGTGCGGCACACCATGGTCAATAGCCCGTTGTCCGGCGCGACGAAGCGATAGTGAGGCGTTCGCAGGAGGATGGCCGGTCGGTCGGTTCCCACCCCGGGGTCGACGACGGCAACAAAAATGCTGCCGTCCGGGAAGTAGGGGCAAGCATCAGCCAAGGCTACCGCGCCGTGGCGCACATCCTGAGGGGCGATGCCATGGGTGAGATCGATGACCACCGCTTCCGGATTAATCGAAAAAATGACCCCGCGCATCATGCCCACGTAGGCATCGGCGAGGCCAAAGTCGGTGGCGAGAACTATAGGCGGATCAGACACTCAGACCCGTACCGGCTCGACGCGTAGTCGGAATCAGGTGAAACGCGCGCTCAGGACCGATACCAGCAGAAACACCACGATCAGCGCGATGGTCAGCTGGAACATGGTGCGTTCCAGGCCGCGCCGCGTACGCACGGTGTTCTGGGCGCTGCCAAACATCCCACTCCCAGCCTCCCGGACCTGGGACAGGATGATCAGGACAAGCACAATAGACGTGACGATCTGGGCAATGTTGAGCAGGCTCATCGCGATTCTCCGAAGACTATTTTACCACGCTACGGCCGCTGGGCCTCGAGCCCGGCCTGAACCAGTTTCAGGGCCAGCTCCGGTTGCGCCTGCCCCTTGGTGATGCGCATGACCTGTCCCATCAGAAAGCGCGCAGCGGTATCCTTGCCGCTCAGGTAGTCCGCAACGGCCTTGGGGTTAGCGGCAATTGCCTCGGCAACAGCGGCCTCGATCGCTCCGGTGTCACTGATCTGCGCCAGTCCCTGCTCCTGCACGATCTCCGCCGCCGGCGCGCCGGCGGCATACATCTGCTCCAGCACCGTCTTGGCCAGCGAGGTGGACAGGGTCCCATCAGCGATCAGGCCCAACAGCTCCGACAATCCGCTCGGACTCACCGGGCAGTCGGCGATATCCCGGTGGTCCTGGTTCAGCAGGTAGGAGAGGTCGCCAGTCATCCAGTTGGCGATTTCCTTGGCAACTGCCGGCTGATGCGCCCTCTCGCCGGCCAACGTCACAGTCGCTTCAAAGTAATCGGCCATATTTCGGGATACCGTCAATTGACCCGCGTCGTAATCGGAGAGTTCGTATTCACCCTGGAGCCGGGCTTTGCGCTGCGGCGCCAATTCGGGCAAAGCCGACTGCAACCGGTCCACCCATTCGGAGCCGACGTTCAGCGGCGGGAGGTCGGGTTCAGGAAAGTAACGATAGTCGTGAGCGTATTCCTTGCTGCGCTGGGACACGGTAACGCCACGATCTTCCACCCATCCGCGGGTTTCCTGCACCACGGTTCCGCCGTCATCGACCACGCGCCTTTGCCGGTCCACCTCGTATTCCAGGGCCATGAAGACGGACCGGAAGCTGTTCATGTTCTTGACTTCGGTGCGCGTGCCGAAGGTATCGCTTCCGGCCGGCCTGATGCTGACGTTGGCGTCGCAGCGGAAATTACCGTCTTGCATGTTGCCGGTGGAAACGCCCAGATACTGGACCATCGAGTGCAGCGAGGTCAGGTACTGGCGGGCTTCTTCCGGAGAGCGCAGGTCGGGCTTGCTGACAATTTCCATTAGCGGCACGCCGGAGCGGTTAACGTCCACCAGGGAATAGCCCTCGGCGTGATTGTCCGGGGACGCGGGGAAGTGCTGCATCTTGGCAACGTCCTCTTCGAGGTGCACCCGTTCCACGCCAATGGGTCGCCGGCCGTATTCCAGGTCGGGATCGCCATCGATCTCCAGATAACCGTTCAGCGCCAGCGGCAGATCATATTGGGAGATCTGGTAACCCTTCATCAGGTCCGGGTAAGGGTAGTTCTTCCGGTCAAACTTGGTGAACCCGGGTATCCGGCAGTGGAGAGCCAAACCAGTCATCACGGTGTATTCCACGGCGCGGCGATTGATGACGGGCAACGCGCCAGGCAGGCCCAGGCAAACCGGGCAAGTCCGTGTGTTGGGTTCGGCAGCCTGGTAATCGGCGGGACACCCGCAGAACATCTTGCTGCGCGTGTCCAACTGGACGTGAACCTCGAGGCCGATGACCGTTTCGTATTCCACTGCTCTACTGTCTCCGCCGATCAATCAGTAACCGTCTCTCGTTCCCAGCCCGGCGTTCATTCGGGAGTGGTCTCGAAGCGGCCGATAAACTCGCGCTCCCTGGACTCAACTTCACGCGGCAGACGCGCCAACGCCAACCGTTCCGGTAATACTATACCCCCGGAGAAGATCAGCTTGATAGCGTCTTCCACGGTCATGTCGGTCTCGAACAGATCGTCTTCGTTGACGAAGGCCATGTTGCCGGAGGTCGGATTCGGTACGGTCGGTATGTAAACGATCGCCAGGGAATGGTCTCCGCTCTGGGAGAATGCCCGCCCGGTCACGAAACCGATGGCCACCATGCCTTCGCGGGGCCACTCCAGGAAAACCACCCGGCTGAAGTTGTAGTCGGACGCCAGCAGGGTTGTAGCCTGCTCCGTAACTCCAAAGATGGTCTTCACCACCGGGATCTTGCTGAGCGCCAAGTTCATTCCGTTCATGGTCCGGCGTCCGATGGCCAACGAAACGAACAGGCCGATCAGATAGAAGATGACAATGATGCCGATCAATCCGATGCCGGGAAAGTCCCAAGGTCGGTCTTTCACGAAAGGCATCGGCCTGACAAAACCATCGGTATGACCAATAATGAACGCCAGAATAAACACGGTCACGAGGATCGGGACCAGTTGCATCACGCCGGCAAGAATCCTGCCTTGAAAATGACTTTCAATGCGCTGTCCTACGGTCGGCTTTTCTCGCTGAACCCGACCCTGCGGCTGCTGCTCTACGGAACCCAAAGCCGCCTCCCGTATGCCCGACGCTGCAGCTCACCGCGCCCAAAGGCATCTATGTAAATAGTATGCTGTAGTCCTAAGGGTAATTCAATAAGTCCAGAGTGCTCAAATGGGGGTTTGGTACAGTTTCAGATCTCATGCTGGTTGGTTTCCGAAGTGCAACGCCACACCTCCGAAGCCCAAACGGTGGTAGCCCACGTCTACCAGTCCGGCTTGGCGGAACACATCGACCAGGCCGTCAGCAGTGAGAAAGTAATCGACGCTGTCGGGGAGGTAGGTGTAAGCGGTCCTGTCACCGGCAACAATTTGCCCCATAAGGGGAACCAGACGATGGAAATAGAACCGTCCCATGCTGGACGCGATACCCGGCGCCATGGGTGTCAGCTCGAGGGTGGTTACCCGTCCGCCCGGCGCGACTACGCGTGCCATCTCCCGAATTGCGGATGCCACATCGGGCATGTTGCGAAGGCTGAATCCAGCGGTGGCGCCAATGAACGAAGCGTCCGGAAAGGGCAGTTGCAAGGCGTCTCCCCGGACGAACTGTATGCTCCGCCCCTGGCCCGAACGGGACGCCTGCCGCCGGCTGGCGATGGTCAGCATTTCGGGCAGCAGGTCAACACCGACGACTTCCGTGACGTTGGGGCAGTCAGCCAGGGCGAAAGCCAGATCGCCGGTGCCGGTGGCTACGTCCAAGGCCGGGCCGACTGCGCTCCCCGCGGTCAGTTTGGCGGTTGCCCGCTTCCAGCGGTGATGCAGGCCACCGGTCATCAGCGAGTTCATGAGGTCGTAACGCGGCGAGATGCGCGCGAACATCTCCGCCACGTAGCGCCGCTTTTCGTCGCCGCTTAGGTGCGCCACGGCCCTATCCTCTACACCCGTCATTCCGGCCTTGAGCCGGAATCCAGAGGGATGCGTGGGAGGTAGCGCAGCATCACTACGCCGTCATCGTAGGATTGAGACTCGACCAGTTTCATCGGCGTCGGTGGTGGATTCCGGCTTTCGCCGGAATGACGGGGTGATGTGAGGGGAATACCGCGCCCCAGGATCACAGGAATCACGAACACCCGGTATTCGTCAATCAGTCCGGCCTGTCGGAACTGGTCGGCCAGATCCGCGCCGCCAACCAACCACACGGTTCCAGCGTGCCGGTCCGCGATGTCTTGCGCAAAATCCACCACGCCCCCCCGCACAAATTGGACCCCCTGGGGACCGTCGTCTGGCGGAGATTGGGTGAACACGTAAGCGGGCTTGCCTGGATACGGCCATTCCCCGAAGCCCAGGACCTGTTCGTAAGTGCGCCGCCCCATTACCAAGGCTTCGACGTCGGCGTAAAATTCGGCGTAGCGATAGTCGCTGGAATCGCCATCGGGCAGCCAATCCACGCCGCCGGTGGAATCAGCGATAAAGCCGTCCACGCTGGCGGCGACGTAGTAGACGATCCTGGCCATGCCGCAACTGATGCTCTAACGCTCGTGATCGCGGTACTGCATGTGGTCCGGCATGCCATCAATCACGCCCGACGCGACCAGCGCGCGTTGGACCACGAAGCGAACTATGCCATCCATGTCCAGCGGTTTCAGATAAAACGGCGGCTCGGGCGGCATGATGGTGGCTCCCAGCCGCGACAGAGTCAGGAGGTTCTCCAAGTGGATCGCATGCAGCGGCGTTTCCCGGGGAATCAGGGTCAATGGGCGTCGCTCCTTGAGCGTCACGTCAGCGGCGCGCAGCAGGAGATTGGGCGTCAAGCCGTGGGCCAGTGATGCGACCGTGTTCATGCTGGCGGGTGCGATGATCATGCCCGCCGTGGGAAAGGTCCCGCTGGCTATGGGAGCGAAAAGGTCGGAGATGGCGTAGGCGCCGAAGTGAGGATGCTCGCTCCAGCGTGCGACGGTTATATTGTAAGACTCGTCGAGTTCTTCCTGCCACACCATGCGTGCGGCATTGGAAGCGACAACGACTATCGGCTTTTCCCGCTCCAGCAGCGCATCGATCAGTTCGCGGGCGATTATCGACCCGCTGGCACCGCTGATCCCGACAACCAGTGGTGGAGACTCGTGGGGAAGCATAGTGGCATCCATTGGTCGCGGCTATTGAGGTCGGCTAACCCGCGTCAGTGGCACGAAGCGCCGTCATGTCATAGCCTCGGCTACCACGGGAAGAAACCATCGAAGGGCAGCGCCACCGCGAGGATCGTGAAGGCCAGCAGTTGAGTGGAAATGTATTTGTTGAACGCAAACGCCTTGCCCACCATGGCCGGCTGGCCGGACTTCACCAGGTTGTTTTCGTACACCAGCAGTATCACGGCCACCGCCCAACCGATGAAATAGAACACGTTCAGCTGCATCCAGACGCCCAGGACCAGCAGTGCGGCAGCCGCCAGGGTATGCAATACCCGCGTGGTGCGGATGGCGTTGCGAACCCCGAACCGCGAAGCGATGGAGTTAATCCGGTTGGCGCGGTCAAAGTCAAAGTCCATGCTGCCGTAGATGGTTTCGAAGCCTCCGGCCCACATCATCACCGCGAAGGTGAGCAGCACCGGTTGCCACGTAAGTTCGCCGGTAACACCGATCCACGCGCCGGACGGGGCGATGGAAAGAGCCAATCCCAGCATCAGGCTGCACAGCCACGTGAAGTACTTGGCGAAGGAATAGAGCACCACGTATGCGGCGGCCACCGGGGAAAGCATCAACGCCAGGGGATTCAGCTGCCAGGCGGCCACGAAAAAGACGGCAGCGCCGGCCCCGGCCATGGCTCCAATTTCCAGAGGCTTCAGGATACCAGCAGGGATGTGCCGGCCCGCCGTGCGTGGGTTGCGGGCATCCTCACGGGCGTTGATTATGCGGTTGGCGGACATGCCCAGGGTCCGCACTCCCAGGAACGCCAGGGTGATCCAGATGAAAGCGTGCCAGCCCGGCCATCCGCTCCCGCCCGAAACGTGCGACGCCAGCACCATGCCGATGTAACCAAACGGCATGGCGAACAGCGACTCCGAGATGTTGATCGCGTTCAGGTAGTGTGGAACCTTGCCCACCACCACGCGGAAAGGGCCGGGGTGTGCCGGTGCGTTGTGCATAACGTCATCATGGTAACATAGCCCCCTGATTATCAGAGATTGACGATGCCCAAAGTGAGAGAAGCCATACGGATCGTCGAGCGAGACGGCTGGTGGCTTGACCGGATGAACGGCAGCCACCGCGTCTTCAAGCACCCTGTAAAACCCGGAACGGTGACTATTCCAGGCCACCCGAGTGACGATTTGAAGATAAAAACTTGGCGAAGCATCTTGCGGCAAGCTGGTCTTCAGGGGAGGAGACGATGAAATTGACCTACGCAGTGGTCTTTGAGCAAACGCCTAACAACTACTGCGCTTACGTGCCAGACCTGCCCGGCTGTATCTCCACGCACAAAACTTGGGATGGCATCCAGGCAATGATCAAAGAGGCCATGGCCCTCCACATTGAGGTTTCGCACGAGTACGGCGACCCCATTCCGCCGCCGCAAATGTCCGTGGAACAGGCCCTTGAATACCACCGTTCACAGCCCAACGACTACGGCGGGTACTTTCCTGCCCCCGAACCGGACGAAGACGACGAACCCGCCGCCGTTCTCGAGGTTGAGGTCGAGGTCAACCTGGAGACTGCGCCGACAGCAACCGCGGATTGATGCGCCCTTCTCGGAGCTTCAGTAACCGGGCGTCGGAATGATGTCGTCAAGCCCCAGATCGCTCCACCGCGCCGAGACCCGCTCACGGATCTCCCGGCTCATTTCGATGTCCGGCGGCCACTCGCGATGGTAGCCTTCCTGCGGCCCCTTCCGGGTGGCGTCGATGCCGACCTTGCTGCCGAAACGCGGCGTCGGCGACGCTACGTCCAAGTCGTCGATGGGGCCATCGACCAGGACGAGATCGGTGGCAGGGTTGATGTTGTTGGCCACCCGCCATGCCACCTCCGAAGGGTTCTGCACGTCCACGAAGTCGTCCACGACCACGATCACCTTGGTCAGGCTGAGCAGTCCCAAACCCCACAGGCCGTACATCACCTTGCGAGCGTGTCCCGGGTACTCCTTCTTCATCGACACCAGCACCAGGTTATGGAAAATGCCTTCCGCGGGCATGTTGATATCGACGACTTCCGGCAGGATGAGACGAATCAGCGGCAGGAACACGCGCTCGGTAACCTTGCCCATCCAGTAGTCCTCGGTGGGCGGGCGTCCCACGAAGGTGGTGGGGTAGATGGGATTGTGGCGGCGGGTGATGGTGGTCACGTGGAACACCGGGTAGGGCTCGGCCAGGGAGTAGTAGCCGGTGTGATCACCAAATGGTCCCTCGGTTCTCTCCTCGCCGGGAGTGACGTACCCTTCCAGGACAATCTCGGCATGAGCCGGAACCCTCAGGTCCACTGACACCGCCTGGGCCAACTCGACCCCTTCATCGCGGATGAAGCCGACCAGCACCATCTCGTCGATGTCCGGCGGAAGAGGAGCTGACCCCGTCCAAATAGACGCCGGATCGCCGCCCAGCGCAACCGCCACCTCGAGTTTCTCCGCGCTGGCCCGGTAATGCCGTGCTCCCACCTTGTGGGTCTGCCAGTGCATGCCGGTGGTGTTCCGGTCGAACACCTGCATTCGATAGATGCCGTAGTTCTGCGTGCCGGTCCCGGGATCCTTGGTGATCACCAGCGGCAGGGTGATATACGGGCCGGCGTCCATCGGCCAGCACTTGATGATCGGCAGACTGTACAGGTCGACGTCCTCGCCGGAAAGCACGACCTGCTGGCAGGGCGGATTGCTGATGGTCTTGGGCTGGTAAGCCCCGACATGAACCAAACGTCCCAGGGTGCGCAGCTTGTTCAGCACTCCCTGGGGAGGGCCGCCCTGCACCATCTCGATCATGGCTTCAAGGCGGCCGGCGAGGCTGTCCGCGTTTTCGACCTCCAGCGCCCAGTTCATGCGCCGCTCGGAGCAGAACAGGTTGATGGCCACGGGCATGTCGTGGCCAACCACGTTCTCGAACAGTAGTGCAGGCCCGTCGGCTCGCAGAGAGCGATGGGCTATTTCAGTCATCTCGAGCTCCGTGCTTACCGGAGCGGAGATGCGCCGCAGGTCGCCTTTGCTTTCGAGAAAGGCGATAAACTCGCGAAGGTCCCGGTATGGCATGGCGGTCGCGTTGGCCTCAAGTCGGCAACGACACTGAGGCCAGGACGCCGGCCTCAGGAATTTCGCATTTGGCTAAAGCAATCGCTGCAATATACCGGTCGGTCGCCGCGGGGGCGGAAGGGCACGGTTGCGTCGACGCCGCAGTTGCTGCAAACGATGGGGAAGCTTTCGCGCTGGCCTCCACCGAACCCGCCGCCGCCACCGCCGCCGAAGTTGTCACGGGGCTGGCCTCGCCGAGCGTTCCGGCACGAAACGCACCGTTTCGGATAGTTGGTGAAGCCGCGCGAGGCATAGAATTCCTGCTCGCCTACGGTGAAGAGAAACTCGGCTCCGCAGTCGCTGCATTCAAGGGTCATGTCGGAAAGGGCCACGGTTCATCCTCCGGCCTGGTTGGTAATCACGGTGCACACGCAAGGTCTGTTTCGTCGGGCACGGCGATTACAATACCCAAGGAAGGAGGACCGGCGCAATTTTGCTGCCATTACTATACTGGCATCAACGGCGGCAAACAACGATTTTCACCGCCTGAATCGGAAAATCGCTGGTTTCGGCGCCGATGCCGAGCCCATTTTGGGAGCGCATCACCCAGTTCCAGTTTACGCGGGTTCTGCCACGAAAACGGGTATCGTCCTGGAAGTGCGCCCCTGGTATTCCTCGTAAGGAGGGAATGCCTCTACGGAAGCTGCCCACAGCCGGGCCCGTTCGTCCGGGTCGGTGACCTCGCGGACACGCATGGAATACACGTCCGTCTCGTCCTGGATTTCAACATCGGCGTCGGCGCGCAGGTTGTACACCCAAACGGGATTGCGCGGCGCGCCGCCCTGCGACCCCACCAGCACGTAAGCGTCGCCGACCTTCACGCGCATCAGCGGGGTTTTGCGGACCGCCCCGGTCTTGTTGCCGCGGTTGGTAACAATGATCACGGGCAAGCCCGTCTCACGCAGGGTGGTCCCCTCGGTGCCGCCGCTGCTTTCGTACAACTCCACCTGCTCTCGCACCCAATCCCGGGTCGACGGAATGTATTCGGCCATAGTTCACTCGCTCCTTTCGGTCGATAGCGGACACCTTATCACACCTTACGTAAGCGTATTCCGCCAGAGCAGTCCCGGAAACCGCTGGTAATCCCTGCCATTGTTGGTATGTACCTCGGCGTCGATTTCTATGGCCAGGGCCGCGATGGTCGCGTCGGTGACCAGTCGCGTAGTGGCTCTCGTCGTGGCAAGGATTTGTTCAAGGATTTCCAGGTAACGCGGCCCAGGGTCGAGCGCCACGATGGAGCCACTGCTGAACCATTCCACCACCACTCCGGTTGCCCGGGCCGGAGTCCAGGGTCGCTCAACCACTCGGGGGTTTGCCATCTGCCTGACAAACCCGTTGGATACTTGCCACGGCATCCCGCCAATTTCCGTACCGTTGACCAGTTCTTCCCACCACGCTGCCGCTTCCCGATGCAATTCGCTCCCGTCGTTGTAGGCGAATATCAGAAGGTCAAGGTCCGGCACGATCATGGGGCAAGCTTCTCCAGAAATTCCTCGTCTTCCAGATCGCGGATAATGTCCTTGAGGTTGCCGGCGTCAACGCCCGGGGCAAGCCCGCTGTGATTGGGTACAACCCTGAACTTGGTTTTGCGTGCGGCCTGATCTGGCGAGTCCCGGCCGGGGGCATCGACCGTCTGGATAGTTAGCTTCATCAGGATGCCTTCGGGAAGGTCCAGAGGCTCCAGCGGCGTAAGCACCCCATTGGTGAATCTGGCATTTACGGTCTTGCTCGCCATCGTCGTCGCTCCTGATCCTGAGCATACCTCAACTGCCATTCTGCCACGGCCCCGCCCGCCGCTCAGCGTCGCCTCTGTTGCAATAGAGTTTCGCGATAAGTTTGGTGATGTTTACGGGGTTCCTCCGCCGTGGTACGGTCAACTCACATCGCAATGAGACCTCGTGGCATTTTCAAAATACTCTCCAACTAATACCAACGACTAGTCACGGAGGCAGCGATGAAGGAAAAGGTGGGGGCCTTCTTGCTTATTGCGGTGATACTCGTCGTGGGGGGAGGGCTGGCGCGCGCCCTCGACGGCGATGATGATACTTTCCCAGACCCTTTGCAGCCTGTGTGGGATGCAGCGGGCGAGGCTTGGGGTGCAATGGCCAGAGCTCGGCGGGGAAGGGAAATCGCCAACCGTCAGGAACAGTGCCGGGAACGCGAAGCTGAGGACTTGGGGCGAGACTGGGCTACTCTGAATGGTATCTACCACGCCATGGGCGGGCCGGAATGGACCTCAGCAGAAAATTGGTTGAGTGAAGCGCCTTCGTCCGCTTGGCATGGCGTCAAAGTGGGTGGTTGTGCAGGGCATTTGCCCGTCGGCGGAGTCGTTTCCCTCAACCTGGCGGAGAACAACTTGACGGGAGAACTGCCGGCGGAGCTGGGAAACCTCATCCACCTTGTAGAGCTGAATCTCTCCCACAATAACCTGACCGGAGAAATACCTCCGGAACTGGCGAACCTTCAGGAATTCCTGGAAGAGCTAAATCTCTCCCACAATGACATGACCGGAGAAATACCCCCGGAACTCAGCGACCTCGACAACCTGCTGAGGGTGGACCTGTCCCACAATCGTTTGAGCGGGCGAATTCCTTCCGGGCTTACCCTCAGGTACAGCGGTGGCACCCTAGAGAGGAAGCACATCTTCCTCAACGATAACCAATTGACCGGACCGCTACCGGCCAGCTTTGGACAGATAGATAACCTGGACTCTATACGCCTGGGCGGGACCAACCGGCTTTCCGGCTGTCTTCCCGACACCTACTTGAGGCTCGGTTCGGGCTACGGGCTGCCCGACAACGATCTGGACGACCTGCGCCTGCCCCGCTGCCAGGTTGTCGAAGAGGCCGCTCTGACTGCTCTCTACAATGCCACCGACGGCCCCAATTGGACCGACGATAGTAACTGGCTGGAAAAAGACCCATTTGGCCGCGGCAGGGATCATGATGACCCGTTCTCCTGGTGGCACGGAGTCACCACCGACCACAACACCGGTGTGGTGACTGGACTGTGGTTGCCGGATAACGGTCTGAAGGGACGACTGCCGCCTGAGCTGGGAGACTTGGTCTTCTTGGAGAGACTACGGCTCTCCGGGAACCAGTTGACCGGTGAAATTCCGCCGGAACTGGGCAACCTCACCAACCTGGAAACGTTGAACCTTTCCAGCAACAATTTCACCGGGGAGATTCCGCCCGAACTGGGCAACCTGCCTGAGTCAACATCACTGTTCCTTAGTGAAAACCCCCAACTGACCGGGTGCATTCCCGAAGGGGTAGACGCTTACGTGGAGCACCTTGAACCTTGCTGATGGAGGCGTGCTCAAGCAGCCTGCGGGACTGGCGTATGCTGGCGAGATTCGCGCCGTCGTGGCTCGTAGTCGGCGTGGGGGAAGGCTTTCGGAGCTTGTGATCTCTTCCAGGGCCTGCAAGGCCGTGACGACAGCGTTCGTCATCCCCCGCCACGCCAACTGCTTTGGCTACCAAGATACGGAAAAATCCGAAATCCCTTACACCCACCCGTTGACCCACTCCAAACGCCTGTTCTATCATGGTATCGTGCACATCAAAACCTAACCTTCACCGCCTGCCACGAGGTCAAATCACTACGGTCGTCAACGGCCACCAACCAGTCAGCAAATCCAAATTCGCAAGACCACGCCTGGACCGACCGGGCAACCTATGCGCGCTACCCACTGCGACGTGTACGGCTAACTACATGACCTGTGCGAACTCAACGGTGGCTGATCGTTCCTTGCGTAACAACCCCCGGCCGTGGGGCTGGCAACGACCAAAGTGAATTCCGGAAACCGACCTCAGGCAGGCTACCAACCAACACCAACCAAAAGGAGGCCAACGCAAAATCCTGAATATCCTGTCCATCGATGTAATAGCTAAACCCCGCTCAACCAACTCTCCGACTCCCGCTCATCCTGAGCCTGTCGAAGGAAGGAGGCCAACCACCACGAACACCCCAATCCTGACAATCCCATAATCCGGTAAATCCTGATTCTGACCAGACCCGTTATAATGCCTCTGCACTTTTCTGGAGGCTCAATCCAACATGGACGGCAAGACCGCATTCGCCAACATCCTGGCCCGTGAGGGCGTGGACGTCGTTTTCTGCTTTCCCAACAACATCCTGATCGACGCCTGCGCGGCGGCCGGCATACGGCCGATCATCTCCCGCATGGAGCGGACGGCGGTCAACATGGCCGACGCTTACAGCCGGGTCAACAACGGCAACAAGAACGGCGTGGTCCTCGTTCAGGGCGGTCCCGGTATTGAAAACGCCTTCTCCGGGGTCGCGCAGGCGTACGCCGACTCCTCGCCGCTGCTGATGGTGCCCAACCACCCGGGGACGCGACGGCACGGAATGTCCTCCGACTTTGACGCCGCCCGGAACTACGAGGGCGTCACCAAGTGGGCCGGCTCGGCAAACCACACCGAACGCATACCGGAGTTGATGCGTCGCGCGTACACGCAGCTCCGCACCGGCCGGCCCAATCCGGTGCTGGTCGAAATGCCCAACGACGTCCTGGCCGGGGAGATCTCGGAGGAGCAGTTCCACTATCTGCCGCAGCAAAAACGACGATCGGCTGGCGACCCGCGCGATATTTCCCGGGTCGCCGAGTTG
Organism: Dehalococcoidia bacterium; assembly: GCA_965207585.1. Taxonomy (GTDB): domain Bacteria; phylum Chloroflexota; class Dehalococcoidia; order Lucifugimonadales; family UBA3495; genus Bin87. Next base: position 89,516 of record CBDBMT010000002.1, read on the forward strand.
CTGGTGAACGCCCGCCGGCCCGTCATCTACGCGGGTCAGGGTGTGCTCTACGCCGAGGCCACCTCGGAACTGGTGGAACTGGCCGAACTGCTGAACGCCCCCACCATGACCACCACGCTGGGCAAAAGCGGCTTCCCGGAAAACCACCCTCTCGCATTGGGCGCCGGCGGCAACACGGGCACCCGTATGGTCGGCGAGTTCCTGGCGAAGAGCGACGTGGTTTTCGGCATCGGGACCAGCTTCCAGAAAACCCTGGCGTCGGCGCCGGTTCCCTCCGGCAAGACCGTCATCCAGTCCACCGTCGACGAAAAGGACCTCAACGGCGAGTATCCGCTGGACGAGATCATCGTCGGCGACGCGAAGCTGGTTCTCGGCCAGCTGATCGAGGAAGTCAAGGATCGGCTGGGCGAAAACGGCCGGCGTGGCGACGAATCGGTAGTGGCCGAAATCCGGCAGGTGCGCCAGGAATGGCTGGCCGAGTGGATGCCCCGGCTCTCCAGCAACGACGTTCCCATCAGCCCGTACCGCGTGGTTTACGAGCTGAACGCGCGGCTGGACAAGGCCAACAGCATCGTCACCCACGACTCCGGGAACCCACGGGACCAGATCGTGCCCTTCTACGCGGCCACCACTCCACGCGGGTACATCGGCTGGGGCAACTCCACCCAACTGGGCAGCGGTCTTGGATACGCCATGGGCGCAAAGGTGGCCTTCCCGGAGAAGACCTGCGTCAACCTGATGGGCGACGTTGCGGTTGGCATGGCCGGCACGGACTTCGAGACGGCGGCGCGGGAAAAGCTGGGCATCATCACCGTCATCGTGAACAACGGCGCCATGGGCGGGTACGAAAAGAACATTCCGGTCGCGACGGAGCGGTACGGCACCAAGTACGTCACCGGGGAATACGCCCGCATGGCTGAAGCCTTGGGCGCGTATGCCGAGCATGTGGTTGACCCCGACGAAGTCGGCCCTGCCATCGAAAGGGCGAAGGAAATCTCGTCGACCGGCCAGCCCTGCGTGCTGGAAATCATCACCCGCGAAGAGCCGGTGTTCTCGCAGTACTACCGCTGAACGCCCGATTTGGATACGCGTCAGCCGGCTGGTTGCCGCTGCCTGCTCATCGACAGCCCGTCCCGCCGACCTACCAGTCACCTATGCGCGATTCGCCCATCGTTGTCATCGGAGGCGGCCCGGCCGGCTCGTGCGTCAGCACCCTGCTGGCGCGTCGCGGATATCCCGTCACGTTGCTGGAGCGAGACCGCTTTCCGCGGGACCACGTGGGCGAGTCGCTACTCCCTGCCAGCATCCCGATTCTGCAGGATCTCGGCGTGCTGGATCGCGTCCGGCAAGCCGGGTTTGTGCTGAAGCGCGGCGCCACGATGATCTGGGGGGTGGACCGGGAGCCGTGGAGTTGGTACTTCAGCGAGACCAATGCCTCCAACCCGCATTCGTACCAGGTGTGGCGGCCCGAGTTTGACGCCATCCTGCTGGACAACGCGCGGGGCTCAGGCGTAGAAGTGCGGGAAGGGTGCCCCGCTACGGCCATCGAATTCGACGACGCGGAGACGGCGATAGCGGTACGGTGCGGCGAAGAAACTCTGCCGGCGAGGTACGTCGTCGACGCCAGTGGGCAGGGCGGCTTGTTGTCGCGGCAGTTGGGCCTGCGGCAGTGGGACGACTTTTTCCGCAACCTGGCGGTGTACGCTTACTACCAGGGCGGGGACAGGCTCGAACCGCCGGACGCAGGCAACATCCTGATCGAGTCTCAACCCAACGGCTGGCTGTGGAACATCCCGCTGCGCGACGGGTGGTCCAGCGTCGGCGCGGTGGTGGACTCCGAAATCGGTCAGGAAGGCATCCGGCGACTGGGCGCGCTGGGGTTCCTGGAGGCGCAGATCGCGGCGGCCCCGCAAACCGCGAAAATGTTGGAAAAAGCCCGCCTCGTCTCAGGACCGGAAATCGTCCGGGACTGGTCGTACCGTTGCCGGCAACTTTACGGCCCGGGGTACATCCTGGTGGGAGACGCCGGCTGCTTTATAGATCCGCTGTTTTCGTCCGGCGTGCACTTGGCTTTGACTTCAGCCACCCTGGCCGCCGCCGCGGTCGCTTCGGCGCTGTCCGATGCCGACATGGACGGGCCGGTGGGACAAGTGTACCAGCAGTTGTACTATAAAGAGTACGGCCATTTTCGAGAGCTGGCTCGACTGTTCTATTCCAGCAACCGCACCGCGGATTCATACTTCTGGGAGGCGCGCCGTCTGCTCGACGACGACCCGTCTCTGACGCCCCGCCAGTCCTTCATCCAAGCCGTGGCCGGTCAGCCGCCCCGTGGTTACGAGCGGGCAGTGTTGTCCCATGGCCTGGCGCCGGCGGCTTTCAGTCGGAGCGTGACCGGCGTAGAGGCAGAACGTCAGCGGAGGCGAGAACACCCACTGCATCCAGGCGCACGACCACGATTGGCGGCCGGCGTCGTCCTGCAGCGGCAACCGGTGCTGGCGGACGGCGATTTCGTCTGGGGCTACGGGTTGGTCACCGACGGCCACCCGGAGGGTCTCCCGTGCAGCGGCCTGGTGGCGCGCCTGCTGCACGGGCTGGATGGCAACGTCACCACCGCGGAAGCGATCGCGAACCTGTGCCAGGGACTGGAACCCGCCGCTACGCAGCAGGTCGAACAGGTGGCCCTGGAAGCCCTGCAAATCCTGTACGTCGACGGCGCGATCAGCGTAACGCCCTGACCCCGGAGCAACACATCACGGCTTTACCCAGGTCTCCGACCAGGCGCAACACGCGGTGCTGCTCTGGGCCGAACCCCGCGCTTCCAGCGTCACCACTCCGCTCAGGGCCCGGTCGCCCACGGTGATTTGGGCCTGGCGAGCCGGGAAGAAGCAGCTGTACACGCCGTGCGTGCGGCCCGACACCTCGCCGGCCGGGTTGTTGAGCATATAGGGCGTCAGGAAATCGTGCCAGCTCAAAACCACCGTTTCCGTGGATGCCGCCACTATCTCGTTGTAGGCGCTGGCGATGCTGCCGGACCTGCTGAACTCTGCGGGAATGACCGGCCGGTTAGTGTCGCCAAACTCCGGGAACAGCATGGACTCGATTTCTTCCTGTACATACCGAGTCATGGCGATGTTGTCGGAGTACACGCGCACCTGGTCGCCGTCGAGGTCTGCGCTCTTTAGAAACAGGACGTGTCCAGCGCCGGCCGGCGTCCACAGCACGCGCCAGTGGCTGGTGCGCGTGGTCTGTTCGCCGCCCGGTTCCGGCGACAGGCGAATGAAGGAGTTCTCGCCGGTGAGGCGAATTGCTGCTGGGTCAATGGGACTGGTCATGTTCGTCTCCTTACTGTCTTGGAGTGGGCAAGCGTCTGGGTGGTTACAGGCCGTCTGCCGCGGCCCGCATGGTGTTCAGGTACTCGTTGCTCGCGCCCTGGATCAGCCGGCCGACGGTATTGTGGAAGTACCGCACGCCCAGTTCGAGGTAGTGCGGAACCAGTGCGTCGGGGCAACTGCACCCTGCGGTGATGCCGGACGCCGCGATTTGCTGCACGCCCTTCTCGACCAGAGCTTGGACTTCCGGGTGGGTCTGCTGGCCCGGGTAGCCCATGCTTTGGGACAGGTCGCCGGCTCCGATGAAATACACGTCTACCCCCGGCACTTCCACAAGCTCCGGGATGTTCTCGATGGCCTCCACCTCTTCCAGCATGAGGCAAACCAGGGTGTTGCGGTTGGCGTCGGCCACGTAATCGGGAGTAGCGCCGCTGAAACCATACTCAGCGGGTCGTCCCCCGCTGAACAGGCCACGATCGCCTTCCGGATAGTACTTGACGGCGGCGACGGCGGCTCGCGCCTCTTCAGCGGTGTTCACGTGAGGAACCTGCACGCCCCAGGCGCCGCGGTCCAGGAAAGGCGAGATGATTTCCGGCCGGTTACCGACAGGTCTGACTATCGGAGCCGTACCGGAGTATTCGGCGGCACGGATCATGTCCTCGGCCAGGTCAACGGTGATGCTGCCGTGTTCGTTGTCGATGAGCACCCAGTCGTAGCCGAGGTATCCGAGCATCTCGACCACCACCGGAGAGGGAAAGGTGATCATCGAGCCGAACACCGGCCGGCCGGCTTGCAGCTTCGTCTTCATGGTGTTTTCGCGCATGCTGGTCTACTCCTGGTTGGGGGCGGTCAGGCCGCCATCGGTAGCCGAATGCTATGCGCGGAGAATACCCATCGTCAACCGGGAGGTCACCGGCGCGGGAGCGGTTGGAAAGGGGTTTGGTTCAGGGTACAATTAATCGCACGCCGATGTAGCTCAGCCGGAAGAGCAGCGGTTTCGTAAACCGCAGGTCAAGGGTTCGAGTCCCTTCATCGGCTCCACTTATTGCCGGGACCAACCTGCGCGCGATGCTGCCCCGGTTGATAGTCCGGGCGTCCTCTGGCACAATGGGTTGCCGGTGTATGTGTTTTGATCCATGCCGACGGTTGGGTTGCAAACCGGCGCACGGGTATATCAGGAACCACGGAGGTAACATCCGGTGGCGTTTGTCAAAGGATTAAAGTGCCGGGAATGCGGCCGGGAATACCCGGGCGAACCCCTCAACGTTTGCGATTTCTGCTTCGGCCCGCTGGAGGTCATCTATGACTACGTGACCATCTCCGAGGTGGTCACGCACCAGCGCATCGCCGACGGGCCGCTGAGCATCTGGCGCTACCAGGATCTGCTCCCAGCGGAAGCGGACGACCCTGTGGACATCATGGCGGGTTACACCCCGTTGCTGAAGGCCCGGAACCTCGGCAAGAAGTTGGGGCTCAACAATCTGTACATCAAGAACGACAGCGTGAACCCGTCATTCTCGTTCAAGGACCGGGTAGTTTCGGTTGCCGCTACCAAGGCAGTCGAATTCGGTTACGAGACGCTGGCGTGCGCCAGCACCGGCAACCTGGCCTGCAGCGTGGCCGCCCATGCCGCGCGGGCCGGGATCGACGCGGTGGTCTTCATACCCGCTGACCTGGAGCGCGGGAAGGTCATCGGCGCCGCGGTCTACAACCCCACGCTGGTAGCCGTCGAAGGCACCTACGACGAAGTGAACCGCCTGTGCAGCGAGGTAAGCGATAACTACCCCTGGGCCTTCGTCAACATCAACATGCGGCCGTACTACGCCGAAGGCAGCAAGACCCTCGGTTACGAGGTCGCCGAGCAGTTGGGCTGGCGGATACCGGACCACGTGGTGGTGCCGTCGGCCTCCGGCGCGATGTTCACCAAGATCTGGAAGGGATTCAACGAGTTGGCGTGCCTGGGTCTGCTGGACGGCGTGGACCCGCAACCCTTTGGGGCCGATCAGAACACCGTGCATCATCCCGCAATCACCACGCGGATGCACATGGCACAGGCCGCCGGTTGCTGCCCCATCGTTACCGCTTGGGAAAACCAGCAGAACCAGATCCGTCCCGTGCGGCCCGACAGCATCGCCAAGTCGCTGGCCATCGGCAATCCGGCAGACGGGATCTACAGCCTCCGCGTCATCCGGGAGTCGGGCGGAAGCGGCTACGCCGTGCCGGAATCCCAGGTCGTGGAGGGCATCAAGCTGCTGGCGGAAACCGAGGGGATTTTCACCGAAACCGCCGGTGGAGTAACCGTTTCCACCCTGAAGTACCTGGCGGACACCGGCGCTATCGGAGCCGACGAACTCACGGTGGCCTACATCACGGGCAACGGCCTGAAGACCCAGGAAGCCGTGGAAGAAGTGGTCAATCCTCTCCAGGTCAAGCCGATGATGGGCTCCTTTGAGGAGGCCCTGGAACATCGGCTGGCGGCTCGGGTGTAGTTGCTCATGGCCAAACAGCGCGTGCGGTTCACGTTCTCGGCCGAGATGGTGCGGGAGCCGATTATTTACCGGCTGGGGCACGATTTCGACGTCGTTACCAACATCAGGCGCGCCGACGTTCGTTCGGACGTCGGCTGGGTTATCCTGGAGCTGGAAGGCTCCGATGAGGAAATCCAACGGGGCCTCGACTGGGTTGGCAACACCGGCGTGCGGGTTGACCCCATAGCGGGAGACGTTATCGAAGGCTGACGCCAGTCCTTGGCAGACCAATCCGGTGTACCAACCAACATGCCGCAGCGGCGGACGCAAAACGGCATCCCAAAATTGCAGGAGGAACAATTCCGATGGGCGTAACGGTACGCATTCCCACCCCGCTGCGACGCATGACCGGCGGCGCGGACAAGGTCGAACTGGACGTGGCCGACCTTTCGCAGATGATCGATCGATTGGAGAGCGACTACCCCGGCTTCAAGGAGCGGTTGCTGGACGAAGAGGGCGAATTGCGCTACTTCGTGAACATTTATGTAAATGGTGAGGACATCCGGTTCGACCAGGGGCTGCGGACGTCTATCAAGTCCGGAGACGAAATCAGCATTGTCCCTGCGGTCGCCGGCGGACTGACCTGAATGACCAGGGTGGCACTGCCTCCTCGGCCCTGACACTCCCGCCGGCGCGGGAGTGTCGTCTTTTTGCACGCGCCGGGTCTCACCTGAATCACCTTGACAGTTCCCGTCATTGAGGGCTCGCGCAGCCCGGTTGCCGTGTGAAACGTGGCCCGGATCGCCTCGCTTGACATGATAATCGGCGTTCGTTACATTTTGTCATCGTTGGAACGAACGGGCCCTACCCGGAAACCGCGCGCCGCGCCTACCTCGTCATCCTCACCGCACGGCAGGCTTCGTCAATGGGTACAACACCAACAGCCTCCACGGAGGCCAGCCGGCTGGGCCGGCAGGGCAACGACAGGGCGCCAAGAGAAGCGCCAGGTTTGCCCGCCATGTTTGACCGTTACCGAGAACACCTGGAAAACGCGCTGGCAGTCGCAGTGCCGCCTCTGGAAGATCACGCGGTCAACGCGCTGCTGCGGTACCATTTGGGATGGTCGGACCGGGCGGGCGCCCCGGCAGCCACTCCTGCGTCCCAGGGCAAAGCGCTCAGGCCCACGCTCTGCATGTTCGCGTGCGACGCTCTCCAGGGAGATCCAGGCCATGCTGCCCCGGCAGCAGCCGCGCTGGAGCTCATCCACAATTTTTCGCTGGTTCACGACGACATTCAAGACCAGGGAATGGAACGGCGGCACCAACCCACGGTATGGGCGATCTGGGGTACGGGGCAGGCGCTGGTTGCCGGCGATGCAATGCAGTCGCTGGGCGACCTGAGCACCCTGGGCATCGACGGAAACGTACCGCCCGCCACCACTATTCGCGTGTCCCAGTTGCTGACGCAAAGCTATCTCGAAATGATCGAAGGCCAGTGCCGAGACCTGGAGTTCGAGCGGCGCGAAGTCATCGCATCGGACGAATACCTGGAGATGATAGCCTTGAAAACGGGCGCTCTGATCCGCAGCAGCATGGTGATCGGAGCCACCATCGCCACCCACGATACTGAAACCCTGGAGGGCGTGGCCCGGTTCGGCCGGGCCATCGGGCGATTATTCCAGATCAGGGACGACTACCTGGGGATTTGGGGCGACGAAGCCATTACCGGAAAGTCCACGGACAGCGACATCGTCCAGCGCAAAAAGAGCTACCCCATCGTGTACGCCTTCCAGCACGCCGAAGGGGTTAACCGTGACGAGTTGTTGCGCCTGTACTCTCAGGAGGAACTCGATGAGGAAGACGTGAATCGCGTCCTCGACATCCTGGATGACTTGGGCGCCGACCGCCAAACCGACGAACTCACCGACGCTACTGCTGAGGAAGGCCGAATCGCTTTGGCCATGCTGGAGCTGCCGCCCTGGGCCACAGAGGACGCAAAAGACCTGATTGACTTCATGGCTTACCGCCTGTTTTGACCACCCTGAGAATAAGATACGGGGATATGAGCATGGTACAGACAAATAAAGATCCAGGCGCCGTTATCAAACCGGCCAAGCGCCCGATGGAACTGGGCGTTCGCATGGGCTGGTACATCCTCAAGAACCGGCTGCGCGGCCGGAAGCGATTCCCGCTGGTCACCATGCTGGAGCCGCTCGAAATGTGCAACCTGGCGTGTATCGGGTGCGGCCGCATCCGCGAATACCGCGGCGTGCTGGACCAGATGATGCCCGTGGAAGAAGCTTTGGACGCGGTTCACGCGTCGGGAGCGCCCATCGTGTCCATTGCCGGCGGCGAGCCGACGATCCATCCCAAAATCGACGAGATCATCAACACTCTGGTTGATGAGAAATACTTCGTCTACTGCTGCACCAACGCGCTGCTGCTGCCGCGCATGCTGGACAAGATTCCGCCGTCCAAGTACTTCTGCTGGGTCATCCACATGGACGGCATGGAGGAAAAGCACGACGAGTCGGTGGCGCGGGCCGGCGTGTTCAAGCGGGCGGTGGAAGGCATCGAAATGGCAGTGAAGCGAGGCTATCGCGTGTGCACGAACACGACGGTGTTCCGCAGCAGCGACGTCGAGGATTTGCGGGAGATGTTCCGCTACGTCGGCAACCTGGGTGTCGAAGGATCAATGATATCGCCCGGTTACGACTTTGAAGACGCACCCGACCAGGATCTGTTCCTCACGCGGCAGGAATCCAGGAACGTGTTCCGTGACCTGTTGGACCCGACCAGGATGGAAGGAATGCGGTTCTACAACAACCCGCTCTACCTGAACTTCCTCCGGGGAGAGCGAGAATACCAGTGCACGGCCTGGTCCAATCCCACCTACACGGTGATGGGCTGGCGCAAACCCTGTTATCCGCTGGCCGACGAACACGCCACTGACATTGACGAACTCTACGAACCCCACTTGTGGGAAGAAAAATACGGTGTGGGGAGGGATCCTCGCTGCAACAACTGCATGATGCACTGCGGTTTCGAATCGGCAACGATATTCAACGCGATTGGCAAACCTCGGGAATGGGTGACGTTCATCAAATCCGGCGCGGCCCACAAAGGAGGGATCAGCGTCGGCTAGCCAATCCCCGGCACTGTGTCCGCTCGACCGATTGGGTAGCAAACGACCGGGACGATAAAGAGAACGCTGACCGACCGGTTGAGGTTGGTCGCTGTCGGTACGTCTATGCTTGCCATAGTTGCACCCTTGGCCACGGAAATCGCCGGCGTGCGCCGGGCAATTGGCGGCTCGCACGGAAACGCTGTAACGTCGTGCGTCACCGGGGTAGGCCGGCAGCGCACTGAGGACGGCGTCGCCGCCGTGGCGGAGTTGTCGCCGGCCGCGATTGTCATGATCGGTTTCTCCGGCGGGGTGGACCCAAACCTGCTTACCGGCGACCTGCACGTCAGTGAGGTGTTTCACTCCTTCGAAGCGATGGAACCCATCATAGCCGCGCCTGAACTGACCAACAGCGTTAGAGCCTGGGCCTGCGGGAAACAGACCCGCTTAGTGTACGGCCCCTCCGTGACGGTCAACGCCATCGCCAACTCGAAATCAAAATCTGCCCTGCACGCGGCAACCGGAGCAATGTCGGTCAACATGGAAGATTATTGGGCCGCGAGTACCGCATCCGCGTATGGGATCCCCTTCGCCTCGGTGCGAGCGGTGCTGGATACCGCACAAGATGATCTGCCGGAATATCTCATCAACGCTGGCGATGGAACTTTCGGCGTACTGCGTGGATTGGTGACGCACCCTGGCAGCGTACCGGATCTGATCCGGCTGGCCTGGAAGGCACGGGTCGCCCGGGCCAACCTGACCGACTGTATATCCGGGTGGTTGGACAGCCTCCCCTTTCCATCCCCGGGTGTGGCTCGGTTGGCGCCATGACCACGTTGGTAACGGGCGCCACCGGCTTTATCGGCGGGAACCTGGCGCGCGCGCTATGGGCCCGCGGCGAGGATGTTCGCGCTCTAGTGAGGCCATCCGCCAACGACCTGGCCATTCGAGAAACGGGGGTGGCTCAGGTAACCGGCGACCTGCTGGACAGCGAATCGGTGCAGCGGGCCGTCGCCGGCTGCGAGACCGTTTATCACTGCGCGGCAACTTACGCCTTCTGGTCGCCGCACCCGTGCGAAGTTTACCGCTCCAACGTGACCGGAACGGAAAACCTCCTTGACGCCGCCCGGCGGGCCGGAGTGCGGAGGGTGGTTTTCACCAGCTCGGTGTCCACCATCGGCATCCCTGACCAAGGCTCCGACGACCCGGAGAGCCTGGGTACTGAAGAGATGCCGCCCCGACCGGCTTTGCTTATCGGCTACTATAAGCAGTCCAAGTATGCCAGCGAGCAGATTGCTCTGGCGGCCAATGACGGCGAGATGGAGGTGGTGGTAGTCAACCCCTGCGCTCCGGTAGGCGAATGGGACGTGAAACCAACACCGACCGGGCAAATTCCCCTGTCCTTCGCCCGCGGCAAAGCTCCCGGCTACATCGCAACGGGCATGAACCTGGTCGACGTGGCGGACGTCGCCGAAGGACACATACTGGCGATGGAACGCGGCGTCCCTGGAGAGCGGTACATACTCGGGTACCGCAATCTCACGCTGAAGGAGATTTTCGACATCCTGTCCAAAATCACCGGGCGGCGCGCGCCCAACATTCGCATCCCGCATTGGGCCATCTTAGGGATCGCTTACCTCGACGAATTCATCGAAGGCACCCTTCTGCGACGCCTGCCGGCGGTTCCGGTAGAGGCCATCAAAGTTGCCCGGCACCCGATGTACGTGAGCAGCGGCAAAGCGGTGTCGGAGCTCGGTTTGCCCCAGAGCCCGGTTGAAGTGGCGCTGGAAAAAGCGATCCGCTGGTTCAGGGATCACGGCTACATTTAGCGCTTCAAGATTTACAGGGTAAGCATCATGGTTATCCAGGAAATCGCTCGCAACGAATCCCGCGCTCGCGTTGACGCGCCATCGCCTGAAGCCCTGGACCTGTCGATCGCACGACTTCAGGGCTACTTCCGACGGATCCAATACCCGGACGGATACTGGTGGGGTGAGCTGGAATCGAACAACACCATGGAGGCGGAGTACGTGATGCTGTCCCGGTTCCTGGGCCATCACCAACCGGGACGGGACCGGCACATCGTCAATTATCTCCGCAGCAAGCAGCTGGACGACGGATCGTGGCCGATCTACTACGGCGCTCCCGGAGACCTCTCCGCCACCGTGGAATGCTACTTCGCGCTGAAGCTGTGCGGCGAAGACCCGCAGTCGGACCACATGAGCCGGGCCCGTGAGTTCGTGCTGCGGCGGGGGGGAGTCCCGCGCACCCGGATGTTCACCCGGATCTGGCTGGCGTTGTTCGAACAATGGGAATGGCACGGCACGCCCAATCTTCCCCCGGAGCTGATGCTGATTCCCAACTGGGCGCCCCTGAACATCTACCGCTTCGCCTGTTGGGCGCGCGGGTGCATCGTACCCTTGTCCATCGTGCTGTCACGCCGCCAGGCTAGACCGGCAGCGCCGGAGCACGCCATCGACGAGCTGTTTCCCGATGGTCGCTCCGAGACCGATTACTCCATACCTACGCCGCCCGGATTGAATTTGCCCCGGCTGGTGCATCTGGCCGAGCGGTTGCTGGCGAAGACTTACAATCGTCTTCCCTGGAACCCACTGCGCAAGTTCGCGGAACGCAAGGCCATCCGTTGGATCCTCGACCGCCAGGAAGACGACGGAAGTTGGGGCGGGATTCAACCTCCCTGGGTGTACAGCCTGATCGCCCTCAGCCTTTGCGGGTTCGACAACGAGCATCCCGTCATGTCCCGCGGCTTCTCCGGGCTGGACGGCTTCTCCATCCAAAAGGGCGACCGCTGGACCATCCAGGGCTGCATTTCACCGGTTTGGGACACCTGCCTGATCGTTCAAGGGTTGGCCGAAAGCGGCTTGCCTCCCGAGGATCCCATGCTGGAGTCGGCCACTCGATGGCTGGTGGACCAGCAGATACTGGTCGGCGGCGACTGGCAGGTGCGGGCGCCGCAGCTGCAGCCGGGCGGATGGGCCTTTGAATTCCACAACAACTGCTACCCGGACATCGACGACACCGCCGAGGTGGTACTGGCCTTGCGCCTGGGCAAATTGCCGGGCTCTGAAGACCGCTTGCGTCAGGAGGCGATTTCGCGCGCCGCGGAATGGGTTCAAGGGATGCAGAACAAGGACGGCGGCTGGGCCTCTTTCGACAAGGACAACAATCACGGCTACGTCACGGCCCTGACCTTCAGCGATTTCGGCGAAGTCCTGGACCCGTCCAGTGCGGACGTAACCGCCCACGTCCTGGAAATGTACGCCAAGCTCGGATACCAGACCGACCAGAGATTCCTGCAACAGGCGTATCACTATTTGCGCCAGGAGCAGGAAGATGATGGTAGTTGGTTCGGGCGCTGGGGAGTAAACTATGTCTACGGCCTGGGGGCTGTCCTGCCGGCGCTGGAGGCCGCCGGCGAAGACATGCGTCAGCCCTACGTCCGCCGAGCGGTGCAGTGGCTGATTGACCATCAGAATCCAGACGGAGGCTGGGGCGAATCGTGCGCGTCGTACATCGATTCGACGCAACGGGGAGTTGGGCCAAGTACCGCTTCCCAGACCGCCTGGGCTATCATTGCGCTGGTAGCCGCCGGATACGACGACCACCGGGCCACGCACCGCGGCGTTTCATACTTGCTGGAAACACAACTTGCGGAGGGCAACTGGGACGAGCCGTATTTCACCGGCACCGGGTTTCCCGGATACCTGAAAGGCGAACGAGTAGACAAGATCCCACAGGCTGGCGAACGTGGATTCCAGGGCGCTGAGCTCTCGGCGGGATTCATGATCAACTACCACCTTTACCGAAACACGTGGCCGCTGATAGCCTTGTCCCGCTACCGGGCACGCCAGAACCAGCCAAATTCGCAAGTCTATTCCCAGAGCAACGGCCAACAGCTAATCGACCTCGAAGCCGGCCGGTCTGCGCTTACCGCATAAGTGTTCCGTTCATCACACTCCCCTACAGAGTGCAGCCCATGAAAACCGAACATTTTTCCCTGAAAGTCGACACCACCGGCGCACCCGAATTCATCGATATCACTGACTGGGTGAAGGGTTGCGTTGGAAAGTCTTGCGTCAGCAACGGGTTCGTTGTGGTGTACTCTCGTCACACCACTGCTGCCGTGATCATCAACGAGAACGAACCGTTGCTGATTGAAGACATGACGCGGTTCCTGGAGAAGATGTGCCCCCGTTTCGGGGAATACCGGCACAACGATTTCTCGGTACGCACGGTCAACATGACCGAGGAAGAATCTCCCAATGGTCACGCGCACCTGCAACATTTGATGCTGGGGTCGAGTGAAACCATTCCGCTCATCGATGGGAAGATGCCGTTCGGTCAGTGGCAGAGCATTTTCTTCATTGAGCTCGACCACCCGCGACCGCGCGAGGTAATGGTCCAGATCGTGGGTGAGTAAGCGCACTCTGGATGTCGGGCACCATGTCAGCCGCAGTTGAAGAGCGAAATCTCTCCAATGAGGATGCCGGCGTTATCGCATCGGCGGCGCCGGTAACGCTGGCCGAGGCGTACCGGTACTGCGAAACGCTGGCGCGCAGCCACTACGAGAATTTCAACGTCGGCGGTTGGATCACGCCCAGGCAAAAACTGCCGCACGTCTATGCGATGTACGCCTGGTGCCGGATGGTGGACGATTTGGGCGACGAATCTTTGCCGGCAGAACCGGTGGCAACCGCAGTTGCTGACGGCAAACTCGACGACACGATCGCCGCCCATCGCCGCGGCCGACTAGCGTGGTGGGAAAGCGAGCTGGACGCGATCTATTCAGGGCAACCCGCGCACCCCATATCAATCGCGGTACAGCACACGGTCAACTCGTTCGATATCCCGAGGGAACCGTTCCATCTCCTGATACGCGCCAATCTGATGGATCAGGGATCCGGGCGTTTCGAGACACTCGACGAAGTAGTGGAATACTGTCGCCACTCCGCAAACCCGGTCGGACACCTGTACCTGTACTTGTTTGGGTACGCCGACCGTCGGCGGCAACTCCTCGCGGATCATACCTGCACCGCCCTGCAACTCACGAATTTCTGGCAAGACGTCAGCCGCGACTATCGGGACCGCGGCCGGATCTACCTCCCTCAAACCGACATGAAGCGGTTCGGTGTCACCGAGAGCGACATCGCGAGCGGATCAGCGACCGCGGCGTTCCGCTCGTTGTTGCGATACGAATGCGACATTGCGATGCGAATGTTCCAACAGGGCGCGCCGTTGGTTGGGTCGCTCGACCGTCGCGCCCAACTGCCAGTGGCCCTCTTCACACGGGGCGGCGTAGCCGTTCTCCACGCCATACGCCGGCAGGGCTACGACGTCCTGAGCCGCCGGCCCGCATTGTCGAAACGGCAGAAAGCGTGGTTGTTGGCGTCTGCCTGGTTGGGCAACAAGTTGGGCGCCGGGTACGGATTGCCCAATCCTTGAGGCAAACCCCATGACGACCCCGCTATCGACAGCACCCTCACCGTCGCCCGAGGCGCTGGCCGCTGCGTATGAGGAATGCCGCCGGGTAACCAGGCGCGAAGCCCGCAACTTCTATTTCGCCTTCCTGACGCTGCCGGCCCGTCAGCGGCGGGCCATTTACGTTGCTTACACGTTCTGCCGATATTGCGACGACTCCGTGGACGCCGAAGGAACCCACGCAGAGAAGTTGCAGCGCATCGATCATCTGCGCCGCAAATTGTCTCAGTCCTACGCTGGGAAAGCCGACCAACCGCTGTTCATCGGGTTATCCGATGTGGCGGCGACCTATAGCATCCCCGAGCAATACTTTCAGGAGGTCCTCAACGGCGTGGAATCCGACCTGGTAAAGACCAGATACGCCAATTTCGAGGAATTGCGCGCCTACTGTTACCGGGTGGCCTCGGTGGTCGGGCTGATTTGCATCCACATTTTCGGGTATCGCGGCCGTGAAGAAGCGCGCCAGGGCGCAATCGACCTGGGGCTGGCCATGCAGCTGACGAACATCTGCCGGGACGTGCGCGAGGACTGGGAGTTCGGCCGGGTCTATTTGCCCGAGGACGAGCTGGACCGGTTCGGAGTAACCGAGGCGGACCTGGAAAATCACGCGGTGACGGACGGTTTCGCCAACCTGATGCAGTTCCAGATCGACCGAGCCCGGGAGTACTTCGCCAGCGGCCGGCGGTTGCTGCCGTACCTCTCACCAAGATCCCGCGCCTGTCCGGCTGCTCTGGGTCTCATCTATGGCGGAGTGCTCAACAAGATCGAAGCCGCCGGATACGACGTGTTTCGGGAACGTATCAGCTTGAGCAAAGGCGCCAAGCTGGGGTTGATGGCCAGGGCATGGCTCACGGGTCCTTTGATGAAGTGACCGGTAGACGCAGTGATGCCGAACCATCGGCGCTGGTAATTGGCGGCGGACTGGCTGGCATCGCCGCGGCTGCCAGGCTCGCAGAGTCCGGCTGGCGGGTTACGCTGCTCGAAGCGCGCAGCTCCCTGGGAGGTCGAGCCTTTTCGTTTGTCGACCGGGAGAGCGGGCGCGAATTGGATAACGGCCAGCACGTATTTGTGGGCGCGTGTCGCAACCTCACCGAGTTCTTCGAGCGCATCGAGGTCGGCGACCTGTGGCGCTTGCAGCCCAGGTTGAACGTCGATGTTTATGACCGCGCCGGGCGCCGGGGGAAGCTCTACGGACTCGGCGGTCCCGCGCCTGTCCACCTGCTGGCGGCTTTCGTCACCTATCGCCACCTGAGCCTGGGCGACAAGCTACGCGCGGTCCGCGGGGTAATCGCCGCGATGCTGGCCGACCGGACCGCCGCGGAGATGGAAACCACTTCGTTTTACGACTGGCTGAGAGCCCACGGCCAGTCGGAACGGTGCATCGACAACCTTTGGAACGTGATCATCGAAGGAACTCTCAACGACAACATCCGAGATGTCAGCGCGGCGATGGGATTGATGATCGCCCAGGACGGATTGTTGAAGGGGAGGCGCGAGATCAACATCGGGTATCCCAAGGCTCCCCTGGCACAGGCCGTAGGCGCGCCGAGCAAAACCTACCTGCACAAGCTGGGCGTGCGGACTCTGCTCGGCTGCCCGGTCCATGCCATCAAGGCCGATGAAGACGCCTCAGTGCTGGGCGTCGAGGCTGGGGCCGGCCGGATTTTCCGCGCCGACGCCTACGTGAGCGCGGCGCCGTTCTGGATCCTGCCCAGCCTGATCCCGGACCATCTGGCGGGAATGGCGCCGTTCAATTCGCTCGCCGGCTTGCAAGCCTCGCCCATCGTCAATGTTCATCTTCAATACGACCGCCCGGTGATGGAGGGGGAGTTCTGCTACTTTCTCGACAACCCCCTGCAATGGGTGTTCAACGATTCGCTGATCCGAGGCGGTGACCGCTCGCGCGGCGGCCAGTCGTTGACGGTGTCCATCAGCGCGGCGTGGGAGCACATTGACCTGCCTCGCACGGAACTCGCGAGCCGCATTGCCGATGAGATGCAGGCGGCGTTCCCCAGGGCGCGCCAGGCGCAGCTGGTGAATTCAACCGCGGTGAAACAGCGCAACGCCACTTTCCGGTGCACTCCCGGGGCACAGCGGTTTCGACCCGGACCGGTCACCGCGTCGCCCAATCTCTTTTTGGCAGGGGAATGGACTGACACCGGATGGCCCTCGACTATGGAGGGGGCCATCATCAGCGGATATAATGCCGCTGCGGCGGTTATGTCGAGCCTCGGCGCCGCCACCAGCAACCGGGAGGCCGAGAGTGTACGACCAATGGTCTGAACAGCGCACTAACCTCACCGAGGCTACTCGTGAAATGTACCGGCGCGGTCTGGTGGGCGCGTACTCCGGGAACACCAGCCTGCGTTTGACCGACGCCGGAGACGACAGCCTGCTGCTGGTGACCCCGACGCATCATCCCTACTACCGGCTGAAACCGGATGAGCTGGTAGTGGTGAACCTGGAGGGTGAACCGGTGCTTCCCGCTCCGATGCGGCCCTCGTCGGAAACCCGCCTGCACCTCGAGATCTATCGCCAGAGGCCGGACGTGCAAGCGGTAGCGCATACCCACTCCATATACGCGTCGGTGGCGGCAGTCATCGGCCGGGACATTCCGCCGCTGATCGACGAGATGCTGATGACCATCGGCGGGCCAATCAAGGTCAGCAGGTACGCCTTCCCGGGAACGCAGGAACTGGCCGAGCAAGCCTACGCCGCGCTGGGCGACCGGAACGCCGCCCTCCTGCGCAACCACGGCGCCGTGGGCGTGGGGCCGGACATCTGGGAGGCATTGGAAGTCTGCGACCTGGTGGAACGGCTGGCACAGATTTTTGTGCATGCCCGCAACTTCGGCCCACGTGCCGCTGCCCCACTACCCGACGACGCCATAGCGACCGAGATGCAGATGTTTCAGGACCACCGTTGACCGCAATCCGGACCTGGTCACAGCCACCCAACCGCAGATCAAGTTGCACCAAGGCATGAGCACCCAACCTGGAGCGTCACGCGAGTTTGAGCACACCATTGGCGTGGTCGGAGCAGCATCCGGCTTCGGGGCGCAGATGTTGTTGTACCTGGAGCGGGAACGCCCCGACTGTTGGCTAGTAGCGATTGCGGAACGCCCGTTGCGCTGGCCCGTGGAACGCATCTCCACCTACCGTCTGGCCCAAAATCGCGTGGGCGGCATCCTCACCATGTCCGACATTCCAGACTTCATGCAGCAGAAGGCTTGGGATATGTTCCTGGAGGGGCACGAGCTTACGGTCGCCGACATCCCGGACGTGTTGCAGCTGGAGGGAGTCGATTCGCTGATCCACGTGGGGAGCTATTACGATGGGCCAAACCCGGAACAGTTCTGCGCCGACGCGCAGCTTTGGCTCCGGGCGGCCCGCATCGCGGGAGTGCGCCAGTTCATCTACCTGTCAGACATTCGCGTCTACGGCGCAAATGCCGACAACCCCATCCCCATCACGGAGCGAACCTCCACCAATCCCAGCCGCCAACACCGCTACCTCGCCGATGCCGAGCCCGCCTTGTCCGCTACGTCAGACGACGAATCCTCGGCGGCCAACGCCGATGCCGACGAAGAAATGAAGGTCGCCGTGCTGCGCACCGCGATGTCCATCAGCGCCAATCACGCGAGCCCTGCGGCCGATGAGCTGTTCCTACCGGCCGTTACCGCCAACCGAAAGCGCAGCTTTCCGCTCCAGTTCCTGCATCAACATGACCTCGCGCGAGCGATAGAACGAGTGATAACCCAGCGATTGGACGGAGTGTTCAACGTGGCCGGTGACGGGGTGGTAGATTCGTTGGACATTCTGGAATGGTGCCGGGTCCCAGGCTTGCCCAGACACGCCGGATCCAGCCGTTCGTTCAACTCGATGGGAAGGCACCTGTCGAAACACCCGCTGATAGTAAGCTCTGCCAAATTCAAACAATCCGCCGGTTTCCGGTTCAAGTACTCGTCCGCGCGCGCCATACGCGCGTATTGCCACTCGGTCCTCCTCGAACCGGCCTGACGTCATGCCGTCACCGCATCCCCCAGTTCCGGACCCGGTGGTGATCGACACCGACCCCGGCGTCGACGATGCCATCGCGCTGCTGATGGCGCTGTCGTGCCCGCAGCTGGACGTAGTGGGCCTGACCACAACGGCGGGCAATGTTCCGATAGGTCCGGCAACTCGGAACGCGCTGGCTATCTTGGAAAGCGTGGGGCGCGCCGATGTTCCGGTCGCCAGGGGAGCAACTCGGCCGATACGGGGTCGGTACGCCTACGCTCGCCACGTTCACTCGGCGGAGGGTCTTACCCACCCGCTGCCCGCTCCGAAGATGGGCATAGCAAACACCGGCGCCGTGCAGTTCCTGTCCGAAACTCTTCGAGCGAATCCGGGCGCCGTCACCGTCATTGCCCTCGGCCCGCTGACCAACCTCGCCCGGTTGCATCGGGATCAACCGTCAGTTTTGCCGCTGGCGAAGCGCCTGCTCGTGATGGGCGGCGCAGTGCAGACTCCCGGCAATGTCACGCCGCACGCGGAGTTCAACTTCTACAGCGATCCCACCGCTGCCCGAATGGTGATTGAATCAGGGGTCCCGATTACGCTCATCGACATGGCGCCGTGCCGGCAGGTCTTCCTGACACGGGAGGATGTCCTGGCAGCGCGCCCTTCCACTGATGTGGGCGTCCTGGCCGAACGGATAATGGCAGGATGGTTCGGTCAAGGCCCTACCCGTGAGCGGTTCAACATGTATGACCCGCTCACACTGGTCGCGGCAGTGGCCCCGCAAGCGATAGCGTTTCGCTCGGTGACGATGACGGTGGACGACTCGACGAGCACCGACGACAGCGACCTTTGGGGCCGCTGCCGGCTGCTGGACGAAACCGGCGGGCCCGTGAGCGTCGCTGAACCCGGGGGCGTCGACGTTACGACATCGCTGCGACTGATCCGCGAATTGCTGGGGTGGTCCTAGACGGCGGCGAACTGAGTACGGGAGGACAAGAACGATGGCAGTCCAAGTCCAGCGCAGAGTATTGATCGTAGTGTTCGACGGCCTTCAGCCGGCGCAGATTACGCCGGAGCTGATGCCCAGCCTGTCGGCCTTTGCCCAAAATGGCATCACCTTCGCGAACCATCATCCGGTGTTTCCCACTGTGACGCGTGTCAATGCGTCGAGCCTGGTCACTGGATGCACGCCCGGCAGGCACGGCCTGGCCGGCAACACCTTCCTGTGCCGGGATTTCGACCCGCACCGCGTCATCCCCGCGCTGGAACCCACGCTGCAAGAGATCGCCGACTCCACCGGGCGCGCGCTGTTGCTGCCCACGCTGGCCGACGTGTTGGGTCAACACGGCATGGAGTACTTCGCCATCGGCACCGGCACCAGCGGCAACGCTTACGTGCACAACCCCAATGCGGACACGGCCGGCGGAGCGACGATTCATCCCGATTTTGCGCTGCCGCGTCCGCTGCACGCCGAACTGGCCCAACGCTTCGGCGAATGGCCGGCGCAGGACCTGCCCAACACGGCTCGCCTGACCCACGCGAGACGCATCCTCACCGAATTCGTGCTGCCCGAGCGCGACCCGGCGGTGGCCCTGCTGTGGTCATCCGAACCGGACAAGACGCAGCACGAAGACGGTGTCGGTCTGGGCCGGGCTCCGCAGGCCCTCGCCGAAGCGGACGCCGAGTTCGGCGAGCTGATGGACTGGCTGCGGGCAACCGGGCGCGCCGAAAAAACGGACGTATTCGTGACATCAGACCACGGATATTCCACCATCAGCGAGGTTGTTCGCGTTGAGCAGTTGCTGCGTGAGGCAGAATTCCCGACTATTGACCGGCCCGGGGGTGTCGCGGTGGCGGCCAACGGCGGCTCGGCGCTGCTGTACGTCAACGACTGCGATCCGAAAACGGCCGAGGGGCTGACCGCGTGGCTGGTTGCGCAACCCTGGTGCGGGCCGCTGTTCGCCTCCGAACGTGTGGGGTGTCCGGCGGGCACGTTGCCGCTGGCGCTGCTGGGATGCGAAGGGCCGCGCTCGCCCGACCTGATCATGTCCTTCCCGTGGCAGAGCGTTGACAATCCGGCAGGTTACCCTGGGTTCGCTCCCGCCACAGGAGGCAGTGTCGGTCAGGGTCAGCATGGCAGCCTCAGCCGTCACGAACTGCGGAACACCGGGCTGGCCGGCGGGCCATCGTTCAAGCAGGAAACCATCATCGAGACGCCGACGGGCAACATCGACCTGGCTCCCACCATTCTGCATCTGCTGGGATTGGACGCGAAAGCGTCAGCGATGGACGGCAGGGTGTTGGCGGAGGCTCTGGAGAGCGGTGCGCCGGAACCAACGCCGGACCGACAGATCCATAGGGCCGAGCGACCCGGGTTCGCTCAGGAACTGCAAATCAGCGCGGTGGGGAAGACACAGTACGTCGACTGGGGAAACCGGATGTAACTGCCGGCATATCCCCAGTGGTCAGTTCCCGTCGGGGTTGAAAGGCAAACCGTCCACCAGGACACTCTTGATGACTGCTTGACCTCGGTCGTCCAGAGAGACCACGACCTTCACGTCTTCCGCGTCCTCCACGATGCGGCCAGTGCCCTCGGGTACAAAGAAGGTGCCGATCCCGAAGTCCAGCCGTCCAGCCGCGTTGATCACCCCGCGGATGTACACCTCCGCCGATTCCGGCTGCGAGCGGGTGTATGCGCGTGCGCACCACACCTCGCCGCATTCCGCCAGGGTCACATACACCTGAGCGCCCGTAGATTGGCCCGCCAGGTGCGGGGGGATTTCCGCAATCTCGTAATCCAGGATGGCGTAGTCTCCCTGGAACAGCGAACGCGGGTCGACCGGCGCGGTTTGCAGGGTGATCTCGCGCCCCTCGGTCAGGGCCGTCTGGCGCACGCCGGCGAAGGCGACCAGACCAACCACCTGCGCAGCCACCACAGCGAAAAACAGGATGCTCGCCAGCCGGGTCACGCCGGCTCCTCAACCACGCGCATACCGCGCAGCATTCTTCGCCGGAGAAACTCCAGGCCAAAGCCCATGCCCAGCATGATCGCCCCGGCGACGATGAATGCCAGGGATTGACCCAGCAGCCCGAAGCCGAACTCGAAATAGCGGGTGAACAGCGTGATTGCGAAGGCGACCACCGCCAGGTTGATCAGGTCGCCGCGGTTCCAGCGGTATCCCGCCGCGACCAACGCCAGCACCGTGCCCAGCAGGGCGGCGTTGAGCGGGAGCCAGGTCCACTCCCAACCAAGCAGCAACCCCAACCACGCAAAGACGCAAACTGCGCTCATTGCGGCGGCGGCCGACGTCTCCCAATGCAGTTGCCCCGGCGACGCTCTCACCGGAGAGAACTGTCTTCGATCCACCACCCAAATCAGGATTCCTGCAACAATCGCGGCGCCCCACACTGTGCCGGCCAGGAACCAATACTCTCGCAGGAACGCGAGCGCAGAACCGGCCGCCACTCCACCCGCCGGGGTCCAGGGATCGCTGTAGCTCATGGCATAGGCGCTGGCGATGGCTGCGGAGAGCCCGGCCAGATCCCAAACCCGCGAGTTGGTGCGGAGTTCTGCCGTCGCGGTTCCCGCCCAACGAACCTGGAGCCGCCCGGTGAGGAACACCAGCGCCGCAATCCCCAGGCCCACCGGCCCCAGCCACAATAGCAGGCCGTCCTTTGCCAAGATGTCTATCGCCGCGAAACATCGAATGGCCACGGAAAAAGCGAAGACCAGGCACGCGAAGTACGCCACGGATCGTTGCCAGCGCAGGTAGGCGTACCAGATCAACGCCGCGACGCCGGCCAGCAGCGCGAGGTTGAAAACCGCCCACGCCGCCGAAACCTGATATCCCAATCCCAGCCACATGGCCAGGCCAAGAACCGCCATGGCCACGACGGCGCCGACTCGCCAGCCCGCATCTGCGTTGCCCGAACTTTCACGCTTCCACAGGGCAAATGAAGTCGCCAGCGCCACCAGGAGCCACGCAATGACCACCACGATCCAGTACTCGGCTGGCATCCAGGACCAGACTGGCGGTGTCTCCCAGCGCCAAAAGGTTCCGTAGCCCAGGACGTGGAGGGCGGAGGCAGCCAACGCCAGCCCAACCGCAGCCACGATCCGGACGTGCGACGCAACCAGGGACACGCTGCTAATCGCCAGGCTCCCGGCGAACAGACAAGCTCCAACCGTCAGCCCAGCTGCGGACAATAGGATGGGCGCGGCCACACTGTCCAAATCCACCAGGCTCACGAACCGCATTGCCACCAGCACCAGGAACGATGCGCTAGCGCCGGCCAACAGCAGGGGAGAACGAGCGGCGAAAGCCACTGACACAACGCCGCCGAAGGCGACGAGGTTGAACAGCCACCACAGCCCAGGCTCAGGCCAGGCGAACCAGAGCCAGATGCAAGCCGCTGCAATCGACATCGTGGCCACAACGGCCGTGGGCGCAATGGGGCCTTCGTCCCGCCGGTCGCGGGAGTTCCACCAGAGAACGCCGGTCGCAGCCGCAGTCGTGGCGAAGCCCACGCCGGCCGTGATCCAATACTCGGCGGACAGCGCCGCCCAGGTGAGTTGCCCCACATCGACCCAAATGCTGGCAATCGTCATCGCATAAAAAGCTGCGAGACCAATCGCGAAACCCGGATAGCAGCAATACACCGCCAGGGGCCGCGTCCAGGCGAACCGCAACTGGAGCAAACCCAGGGCGACCACCGCAGCCGAAAGCGCCAGGGTCAACGGCGCCAGGAGCAAGAACGTTTCTGCGCCGTAGTATTCCAGCCACCACTGCGTCCGGAACCCCATGCTCAAAACGAGGAGGACCAAAGATACGCTCACCAACAGGCGGGATCGCACGACATAGCCCATCGGCAGCACGCCCAGGAACCACGCGGTGGTCAAATTGGGATGATTTACGGGAACGTGGTAAATCTGCGCGATCAAGTGGATCGAGGCCCCGTAGGCCAGCGCTCCGACCACAAGCATGGCCACGCCAATGCGCGGATAGTCCAACCGGGCCAGGAGGAACCAGCCTGCGGTGTTGATCGCGGCCGTCAACGCCACCAGCATCGTGACGCGAGCCCAAACGGGGATAACATCCCAGTTCGCCGCGACGTAGATGATGATGCCCAGCCCGACGAGCAGGGCGCCCATCACGCCGATTATGGACACGGCCCGGCTGACGAGAGTGGTGCGCTCCGCCAGGCCGGCGCTTGGCGCGGCGCGGCTATCGGGCATGGGGTCCGCGCCGGCGAGCGCTCCGTCAGCAGGAGCCTCGTAACGGCCTAGGATTGCCTCGGCCTGTTCTGCCGAGATTATTCCGTCAAGTGCCCAAGCGTTGACCTCAGTTGCCAAGCGGCCGTGGAATTCAGCATCGCCGTCCCCAGTGACTGGGCCGAATGCCATCAGGCTCCTTTCACACGAGGTCTGGCGCGAGATCTGTCAAACGGCGACGCGCTTGTCAGCGTCCCAAAAGGGCCGCAACGCAGATGCGCCTCAATCAGCCGCCACTGCGCCATCGGCCACGGCATACCCAGCGTCCCGCTCCAGCATCTGGGACAAGCCCATGAGCTCAAAGGCATCGGTGAGTGGCGTCATTTCCCCGACCAGGTGCTCGGTGGTGCCGGTGGCCTTGAGTTCGGCCATGACCCGAGCCACGGTGTGCGCCACGGACATGAAGGCGCTGCCGGGGAAGATAACCATCTTGAATCCTAATTTTTCCAGTTCGGCCACGTTGAGCAACGGGGACTTGCCGGTCTCCACGAAGTTGTACAACAGCGGAACCGAGGTGCGGGCAACCACCTCGGCCGCTTCTTCGGCGGAACGGATGGCCTCGACGAACAGCGCGTCCGCCCCGGCCTCCGTGAAGGCGGCGCAGCGGCGCATGGTGTCGTCCCAGCCAGTCACCGCCAGCGCGTCGGTGCGCACGATGATGGTGAAATCGTCATCGGTGCGCGCGTCCACGGCGGCATGGATTTTCTGCACCATCTCGTCGATGGTCACCACCCGCTTGTCTTCCAGGTGGCCGCAGCGCTTGGGGAACTGCTGGTCCTCGATGTGGACCGCCGCGACGCCGGTGCGTTCGTACTCGCGAATGGTGCGGCGCACGTTCATGGTGCCGCCGTAGCCGGTGTCGGCGTCGGCGATAACCGGCACGTCAACGGTGGAGGCGATGGATGCTGCGTTGGCCAGCATCTCAGTGGCCGTGGCCAGCGCCAGGTCAGGGTAGCCGATGCGGGCCACCGAGGTTCCGGCTCCGGTCATGTACACGGCCGGAAAACCGGTCCGTTCGATGATGGCGGCGGTGAGGCAGTCATAAGCGCCAGGGGCAGTGATGATCCCAGGCTCGGCAAGTAATTGTCGGAAGCGGGTGGTGGCCTTCATCACAGAGTCCTCCGTTCCATTTGGCGGGTTTATGCGGTCAACCCTCCGTCGATGGTCAGCGTCTGACCATTGACGTAGCCGGCCCCCGGGCTCACCAGGTAAAGAACGGCCGAGGCTACATCCTCGGCGGCCCCGAAACGGCCGGCCGGGATGCGCGAGAGCACTTGGCTGCGCTGGTCGTCGGTCATGCCGGCAGTCATCCCGCCGTCATCGCCGACCTCGATGAAACCCGGGGCGACCGCGTTCACCGTGATGCTGCGGCTGGCCACTTCCCGCGCCATGGCTTTCGTGAATCCGATTTGCCCGGCCTTGGACGCGGCGTAGTTGGCCTGCCCCGGGTTGCCGGTGAGCCCCACCACCGAGGAGATGTTGACGACGCGCCCGTACCGTTGGCGAAGCATCAACGGGATGGCAAAACGGGTGGCCAGGAACGTGCCGCGCAGGTTCACCGTGAGCACGTCATCCCAATCCGCGGCGGTCATGCGCAGCATGAGCCGGTCGCGATTGACGCCGGCGTTGTTGACCAGGATGTCCAACCGACCCAACCGGTCGGCGGTGGTTTTCACCACGGCCTCCGCGGTGTTTTCGTCGGAAACATCACCGGGCACGCGCAAGGCCTCTCCGCCGGCGGCGCGGATCTGGTCAATAACAGCATCCGCCGCGTCGGCATTAGTGCGGTAGTTGATGCCGACGGACGCACCGGCGGCGGCAAGTCGGGCCGCGATCACGGCGCCGATGCCCCGGGACGAACCGGTAATGAGGGCGACTTGACCGCTCAAATCAATCGTGTACATAGTTGAACACCCAATCCTTCACGTCTTGCGCGCGACGGCACGATGCAATTCAGCCAACTCCTGCCGGAACCCTTCCACCAACTCCAGCCGATGGCACAGCAAGCCGGTATTGATCGCGCCGGCGACGCCGGTGGCGGTGGACGAGCCGTGACCGATCATGACCAGGCCGTCAACGCCAAAGAGCGGTCCGCCCATGGTGCGCGGCAGGTTCATGGTGGTCCACAACGCTTCACCGATTTGCTGGACCTGCTCATTCGGCAGGACGGCCGACAGGCGCTGATGGAGATACGGGACCAGCGCGGAACCCAGACCTTCCGCGAACTTGATCAGGATGTTGCCGATGAACCCGTCGCACACGATGACATCCGCCTTGCCGGTGAAAAAGTCCATCCCTTCCACGTTGCCCACGAAGTTCAGATGGCTCTCTCGAAAAAGGGCGTGGCTCTCCTGCACCTGGCGATTGCCTTTTGACGACTCTTCACCCACGCTGAGCAGGGCGACGCGAGGGTTCTCGATGCCCAGGCGACGGCGGGAAAAGGCAACCCCCAGCGCGGCAAAGCTCAGCAGCAGCGACGGGCGGCAATCCACGTTGCTGCCCAGATCGACCACGGTGGTGTTTGGCGCGACGCCAAGGAAGTTGCCGCCGATGCAGGGCCGCTCCAATCCCTCCAGCAGACCCAACGCCATCACCGCCGTGGCCATGGTGGCTCCGGTCGAGCCCATGGACACCACCATGTCGGCCGCGCCTTGCTGAACCAGGCCCATGGAAACGGCGATTGAGGATTTCGGTTTACGTCGCAGGGCAGCTACGGGATGCTCATCGTCCTCAACCTTCCCCTCCGAGGAGACTACCGAAACGGCTCGGCCGGTAAGGTCGTGACCGGACAACTCGGCCTGCACGGCATCGTGATCACCCACCAAGATGACGGTCAATTCGGGATGGGCATCCAGGGCCGCCAGGACACCGGGAACCGTCTCCGGCGGACCAAAGTCCCCACCCATCGCATCCACCGCGACGCGTACCCGTGGCATGTCTCCGTTCGTGCTCATTGCGCATTTTCCCTCGTATCCGCCGAGCCTACCACGACGGTCGCCGATCCGGTGATGATCCTGTTTCCATTATCAACGTTCAGGAGCTCTACATTGCAAGTCAAGCGGCTGCCATCGGCGACCGATTCGCTCCTAGTCACCGAGCCGACGGCTTCCAAAAGGTCTCCGGGATATGCCGCGCCACGGAACCGGACGCGCAGGCTGCCTGACCGCAGCCAGCAGGAACCGTACTCGCCCGCCATCATCTCGGAGATCATAGCCAAAGTCAGCATGCCGTGGGCGATCACGCCCTCGAAACGAGTGGACGCCGCGAACGCATCGTCATGGTGGATCCGGTTGTGGTCTCCGGAAGCCGATCGGTAGGCATCGATGTTCTCTCGATTGACGGCACGTCGCACCGGAGTGATCGCGTAGCCCACGCCGAATTGCGATGGCGCGTGTGTTGAAGCGTCAGCAGGCATATCTGCTCTGTCTATGCGTCGCTCTCATTCGCGGGAAGCAGCACCGTGGTGCGACCGTTCATTAAATCCGATCCGGTGGGTTCGTCAGAGACCGTGTAGTTGACAGTGAGAAATCGCATTCCGCCGCGCTCGCGAACCGGTTCAACACGGGCCACCGCAGAAACTGTGGAACCAACGCGCAGCGCGTCCACGGTCTCCAGGTCCTGCAGGCTATGGATCGCGCCGTCAGGCAGCGACAAGCGTTCCAACAACAAGGCGACAACCCGGGCAGCAAGCATGATTGGAGGAGCGCATTGCGAGTCCATGTACAGCGGTAAATTATCGCTGACGGCTGAAAGGTATTCGCGGACCGCTTCGGAGGTAATATCCCAGGAGCCCAGTCTGATCGCGTTATCTTGCAATGCTCTTCCCCTGACCGACCATGCGGCTGGGTCCGCCCCACGATGCAAACAATATACACGGGCCGGCCGAGACCGACAACGCGCTAACCGACCGTTGTCGTAGCATCGAAGTCCATGAGCCAACGCGCGCGCTTTCAAATGATTGGGCCCTGATCTTTTGGTGTAATATGATCGCCAAGTTCCAGCATTTTGACATGGATAGTTTCCCAGCGCCGATTGGCTCCCCGTTGACGTGCCAGGCGCAAAGCAAAGGATTTCGCAGTGGCTGACCAGATTCTATCAACCTTGCTCTCCATTCCGGGCTGCGATCCGAAGCAGGCTTCGCGAGTTTCGTTTACTGGAGGGGTCGACCCGATCCTGCCCACTCCTTTCCGTATCGGGGAAGCTGCCGCCGCGAGCCTGGCTGCGGTCGGACTGGCCGTCTCCGATCTGTGGGAGACGCGGACGGGACGACGCCAGGATATCGCGGTGGACTCCAGGCAGGCTACGGCATCGTTGCGCAGCAGCCGGTACATGACCCTCAATGGAGCGCCGGCCGCTGGAGAGCGGCCATCAGTAATGGGCGTGTACCCTGCCAAAAATGGCAGGTGGAGCTACTTGCACTGCAACTTTCCGAATCACCGGGAAGCGGCGTTGAGCGTATTGGGCGTGCCGGAAGACCGGGAAGCCGTGCGACAAGCGGTGGCAAACTGGGACGCCCTGGAACTGGAGGAGGCGATCATCGCCGCCCGAGGAGCCGGCGGCATGGTGCGGTCCATGGACGAGTGGGCGCAGCATCCGCAGTCGGCCGCCGTGGCGTCTTTGCCCCTGCTCGAAATCGACAAGATCGCCGACGGCCCGCCGGAACCGTTGCCCGAAGGTTCCCGCCCACTTTCGGGGATACGCGTTCTGGATCTAACCCGCGTTCTGGCCGGACCAACTTGCGCCCGCACGTTGGCAGAGCACGGCGCGGACGTTATGAAAGTGACGGCCGAGCACCTGCCCAGCAGCGAAGCCCAGGAATTCGACACCGGACACGGCAAGTTGTCCACGCGCCTGGATCTCAGGGACGAGCAAGACCTCGAGACGATGCGTCATCTAGTCAGCCAGGCCGATGTGTTCTCCCAAGGCTACCGTCCCGGGACCCTGGCGCAACGCGGCCTCGCACCGGAAGACCTGGCGAAGCTCCGGCCAGGCATCGTCTGCGTCTCTTTGTCAGCTTTCGGGCGCATCGGACCGTGGGCTGACCGCCGCGGCTTCGATACGGTAGTCCAGACCGTCAGCGGCATCACTGACCGGCAGGGACAGTTGTTCCCAGGGGCCGAACCGGGACCGCAGTTCTATCCGGTGTCCGCAATCGATTACCTGACCGGATATCTGATGGCCTACGGCGCGCTGACCGCCCTGGCGCGCCGCGCCCGGGAAGGCGGAAGCTGGCTCGTCAGGATTTCCCTGGCGCAAACCGGCAAATGGCTTGTCGACCGGGGACAAGTGCCAGAGGCCGAGCTAATTGATGTAGCGCCGGATTTCAAAGCCGACGAGATCAGTCGGTGGTGTACCACCAGCCAGGTGCCGGCGGGACAACTGACGCATCTGGCGCCGACGTTGCAGCTTTCCGAAACGCAACCGTACTGGGCAAGGCCCACGGTGCCGCTGGGGTATCATGACCCGGTGTGGCCGGAGCGGGTGGCATGATCCTTCAGCGACCCTAATCCTTGACGGTCGTGACGCAGCGCGGCGGAGGATGTGTTCTCACATGTCTGTTGGGAGCGTCGCCAGTTTACCGAAGTACAGGCGTCTTACATCACTGAGATCGCGTCCGCGTATTCGCTGCTAAGGGTAACGCGGCGGTCCTTGGTGGTAAGCAGGGTAGCGTTGGCCGTCGCCGCATTGCGCCTGAGGGCAGCAGAGATGGAACGCCGCGCGCCGATCAGGCCGTAGCGGTCCAGATCGAGCTGGCTGTAAATTTCGTCGATGTGCATCTGATGGTCTGGGGCGCGTATCAGCGCGTCCAACAAGCGCTGCGCGTCCGCGGATACGTTGTTGCGTGTGTCCCGCGCAGTGGCGGCCGACCAGGTGTGTGCGTGCGGCGCGGCGGTGACAGTATCCATGGTCGCGCCGTTGGCAACCTCCGGCGTTTCCAATGCGACTGGTGCTTGGCCTACTTCCTGTTGCTTTGCCAGGGAACGGATAACCGAGATCACCTCCTGACTGTCGCCGGAGATGTTGAGCGTGACGGTAGCCATTGCTGTCCATCCTCTGAATGAGTGCTGGGAGTAAAATCTGCGAAAATCTTCATGCGCGATCAACCCTGATCGCGATAGAGTCGGCACAACGCCGCAAGGGAACTGGATGCACGTTCGGCTGCGCATTATAATCAGATATTGCGCGAGTTGCCCAATATCGTTGCGAAACCGGAAAATGCGCTGAACGGAATTCACTCAAAAAGCAGGGGCGGCTGTATAGCCGCCCCTGCACAATTTGCAGGTGTGCCGGCTAATCCTTGCGGGTGTACTTCACCACCGTGCGACCGGTGCTTCCCTCATAGGGCTCAACCACGTAAAGATCTTTCTGGCTGTCGACCCAAACGCCGTGGCAGCTGCGGTGCGTCAGGTCGCCCCACTGGGCCAGCCGCCCTCCATTCGCATCGAGGATACTGAGCATGCCGCCGTTGTGCTCCGCCACGTAAGCCACGTCATCGTCATCAATGCAGATGACGGCAGGACCGATGAGTTTGCTGGGCCAGTCGGTCACGTGCGTGCCGTCCTGATTGAAGACTTGGACACGGTCGTTTTCGCGGTCAGCGATCAAAAGATTGCCCTGGCGGTTGATCCAGGCGCCATGGGGCAGGTTGAATTGGCCAGGACCCGCGCCCGGCTCGCCCCACGAGAAGATGTGCTCGCCGGTGGGCGTGAACTTGTGCACCCGGGCGTTGGCGTAACCGTCGGCGATGTAGATCTCGCCGGCGTCGTTGAGGGCGATGCCGGCCGGCATGTTGAACGGATCGGCGCCGCGCACCACCTGGTGCCACGAGTTGGAATCGAAAGCGGTGTTGTCCGCTCCGGTGTCGGAGCGGAAGCCGTACTCGCCGATGGTCATGACCAGCTCACCGTCCTTGGTGAGCTTGAAAATCTGGCCCATGTTGCGGTCCACGAGCCACACGTAACCCCACTGGTCGATGATGATGGCATGGGGGAACTCGAACATCCCGGCGCCCCAGGACTTGATGAACTTGCCCTCCCGGTCGAAAATCATGATCGGGTGCTCGGGATTGCGGTTGAAGCAATAGACGCGGTCCTCGTCGTCGCCGAAAACTGCCGCCGCCGGCATTGGAATGCCATCGGGCGCCTGCGCCCAGTTGCGATCAAATTCGTAAGTGTGCGCGCCGTTGCCGACGACATTGGTGGCAGTGGTCATTTGAGCCTCCTCATTGTCATTGCGTGTGGCGATACCTTGGGTTCAGCCTTGTTTTACCACAATTTGATGCAGGTCAGAATGCGCCGATGCCAGGAGTTTGCACACGGATGCTGTATAGCGACTGACCCGAGGTCAGGAAGAGAGTCCGCATGTCGTCACCGCCGAAGCAGATGTTCCGCGTGACTTCCGGGGTTTCCAGCACTCCCAAGCGCTCTCCCGCCGGCGAAACGACCCAAACCCCGCCGGACCCGGTGCACCAGACCCGGCCCTCGATATCGACTTTCATGCCATCGGGTACGCCCGGAGCGTCAGATCCCATTTCGATGAGGATGCGATTGCCGCTCAGGGTCCCATCCGCCGCGACGTCGAAGGCTCGGATACGTCGATTAGGGCAGAATTCACCCCGTTCCTCGCGGTCGAAGTCCTCCGGCTCCGCACGGCTGATGGCGACGTACAGGACCGATTCGTCAGGGGACAGGGCGAGACCGTTTGAGTACTCGCACTCGTCAGTTGCGAGGTGCACGTTTCCGGCCGGATCGATGCGATAGACGCCCGCGAATGGGATCTCGCGCAATTCCTCTGGAAAACGCAGGTGCGGGTCGGTGAAATAGATCGTCCCATCGGTCCGGCAGATGACGTCGTTGGGTTTGTTAAAGCGTTTGCCGTCCCAGCGGTCGGCGATGGAGGTCACGTTGCCGTCGGCGTCCATGCGCGTGACGCATCGGTGATCGGCGCCCTCGCACATCAAGAGGTTCCCCTGTCGGTCCAGGGTGCAGCCGTTGCCCTCGCCGGTGTCCTCACGGACGATTGTCGTTGCACGCGTTTGAGGGTCCCATTTGAGCAACTGTTCTCGTTGCAGATCCACAAAGGTAAGGTAGCCTCCCGGGTGCCACAGTGGGCCCTCGGTGCGCACCTGATTCCCGTCGAGGAGCGTAAGATCGTTTTCGGCAAGCAGCCCGGACAAATCATCAGCCATCGTTAGCCTCCAGTCACACGGGTAAGTTGCGGCCGATTATAGCAATCGGAGATGCGCACCGTATCTGCGGCTGGCCGCTGCCGCCGAATAGCCGTCAGATCGCCTGTCCGCGTTGCCCTCAGCTGAAGCGGGCGGTAAACTGGCCCGCGTTGTATGCGCACCCGGCCAGGCTCCTTGTCAAGGGCTTGACCGGGTGAATTTGCTGCAAGGCGACGGTCGAGCAAGTGGCCAGGACAGAGGAACGTATCGGATCGGCGCCGCCCGCCGGCGCATCTCCCGGCGGGCGCATCTACTACGGCTGGTGGATGGTCGTCGTGACCTCGGTGATGAGCTTCTTCGCCAGCGGGATTTTCTTTCGCGGATTTGGCGTGCTGGTACTCCCGATTCGCGAGCAGTTGGGAATTACCCAAGCGCAGACGAACCTGGTTTTTTCCATAGCGCGCGCCGAAGGCGGGCTGGAGGGGCCGCTGGCGGGATGGCTGATCGACAAGTTCGGCAACCGAAAGGTGCTGGTGCCGTCGCTGATCATCACCGTCGTGGGTTACCTGATCATGGCCTTCTGGCTGCCGGGATTCTGGGGGTTCGCCCTCATCTACCTGGGCCTGGTATCGCTGGGCAACAGCATGGGGTTTCAACACGCCTGCTTCGCCGGCTTGAACCAATGGTTCCACCGACGGCGGGCGCTGGCGATATCCATCCTGGCCGCGGTGGCGTCCCTGGGCGGCCTGGCGCTGATTCCCACGATGAACCTCCTGATCGACAAGGCCGGCCTGCGCTGGGGCCTCATCGCTTCCGGCGGGTTTTACGCGGTCATCCTGCTGCCGCTGTGCTATTGGTTCCGGAACCGCCCGGAAGACATGGGACTGATGCCCGACGGAGCGACGCGGCCGCCCCCCGTCCGGGCCGGCTCGGCTGCGGCGCGGCGCGAAACGCGGGACTACACGGTGCGTGAGGCGCTGCGAACCCAGGCTTACTGGCTCTTGCTGGTGGGCGCCGGTCTGCGACAGATGGCGACGCTGGGCATCCTGATCAGCCTTTTCCCGATTATGGTTGACGACAAGGGCATGAGCACGCAGATGGCGGCGAACCTGATCGGAGCGATGTCGGCCATCAACTTCGTGTCCAGGCTGGTGATGGGGTACATGGGGGACCGAGTATCCAAGAAAACCATCATGTTCCTGAGCCTGACGGTGGAAGGGATCGGATACCTGTGCCTGTGGCTTGGCGACTGGCAGACGGCGGTCGGCATCACGTTGATTGTGGCGTTCATCGTGTGCGAGGGCATGATGGACGGAGCCGGCGTGATCGTGTGGGCCGCGTTGGGCGAGTACTATGGCCGCACCAGGTTTGCCACCTTGCGGGGATATATCACCTTCGCCTACGCCTGGGCGTTGGTGGCGTCTCCGGTGTACGCGGGTTGGGTGGCAGACCGTTTTGGGCACTACGACTACGCGATAATCCCGGGGGCGATATGCGCCTTTCTGGCGGGCGCGTGCTTCCTGTTCATCAAGCGGCCTCCGGAGTTGACAGCCGGGGATACGCCGGCTGAGACCCGATAACTGTGTGAACCACCTACCCGGTGCTACAATGAACCCGGACTCGAATGGCGGCGGCCGACCGCCCTCGCAGGGTCCCGGCTCGAGGCACAAACCAAGTCTGACGGGTCACGCAGTCCCCGCGTTCGACCGGCTGCGTTAGTTAATTGAATCACGAACGGGAGTCCCACAATGCCCACCATCTTGGAACAGTACATCGCCAATCACGCCGGATCCGCGGAACGCTATCGTGACGCCGTGGGCATTTTCCCCGGAGGAGTCACCCACGACAACCGCTACGCCGAACCCTTCCCCCTGTACATCACCCACGGGCAGGGGCCCCGAAAGTGGGACGTGGACGGCAACGAGTACATCGACTACGTATCGGGTCACGGCGCGCTGCTGTTGGGCCACTCTCACCCTGCCATTGCCGACGCCGTCGCCGAACAGATCCGGCGGGGCACGCACCTGGGCGCGTGCACCGATGAGGAACTGCGGTGGGCGCGGGCTATCATGAACCTGATGCCGGCGGTGGAGCGCGTGCGTTTCCACAGCAGCGGCACGGAAGCCACGCTCATGGCGATGCGGCTGGCGCGCGCCTACACCGGGCGCAACAAGGTCATCAAGCTGCAGGACCATTTTCACGGGTGGCACGACTACGCCATGGCCGGTTCGGACCGCCCTGCGCCCGGCATCCCCGCAGAGTCCTGGGGCAGCATGATCATCGTGCCGGCGGGCAACCTGGACGTGGTGCAGCAGGCCATGGAGCGCGACGCTGACATCGCCGCGATCATCCTGGAACCCACGGGCGCTCACTACGGGCAGTTGCCGTTCAACGTGCCCCAATACCTGGCGGGATTGCGCCAGCTGTGCGACCAGC
Organism: Dehalococcoidia bacterium; assembly: GCA_965207585.1. Classification (GTDB taxonomy): domain Bacteria; phylum Chloroflexota; class Dehalococcoidia; order Lucifugimonadales; family UBA3495; genus Bin87. The sequence continues at coordinate 123,811 of CBDBMT010000002.1, forward strand.
ACGGCGTGGTGTTGATTTTCGACGAGGTGGTCACCGGATTCCGTGCGTCACCCGGCGGCGCGCAGGTCCGCTACGGGATCACGCCCGATCTGACTACGATGGCCAAGATCGTGGCCGGCGCCCTGCCCGGCGGCGCCGTGGGCGGCAAGGCCGACATCGTGGACATGATCGCCCAACGCGGCGACCCGGAATGGGACAACACCGAGCGCGTTTACCATCCGGGGACGTTCAACGGCAATCCGCTGTCGGCGGTGGCTGGAGCGACCTGCCTGGAACTGATCGCCTCCGAGCCCCTGAACGAGCACGCCGACGCCATGGCAGCGCGGCTCAAGGCAGGGCTGAACGAGGTGTTCGGCCGCATGGAGGTTGGCGGGCATGCCTACGGCATCGCGTCGATGATCCACTTCACCTTGGCCGAGGGCGACTTCGACAACGAGTTCGGGCCGGAGGTCGACCGACAGATCAAGCGCGCCGCGGCCACGCCGGCGGTCACCGGCATCAAGCGCGGGTTGCAGAACCACGGCATCGACATCATGGGCCGGGACGCGTTCCTGGTGTCCGCAACGCACTCTGAGGCAGACGTCGACGCCACCCTGGCGGCTTTTGAGGCGACGCTGGCGGAGGTTCGGGCAGAGGGGCTTGCATAAACAACGTAGACCAACCTGAGACATCATTCGAGATTTCGCCATGCTCACCAAGATACTCACGCTGGCCGGCGGTAGCCTGGTCGCTTTCATATTGTTCGGGTTGACCTACTCGGCAACTGTGGAAGAGGGAGTCCTGCGGGCAACTTCCGTGGGATTGCTGGCCGGCCTGCTTGGTTTTGCGATGAGCGTTTTCGCAGTCTGGCTATTCCTGGATCTTGGGAAATGAGGCGACTCCAGGCGGCTTGGTTGGGACTTCTCATCTCCGGTGCAGTCCTGATTCTCATGGATTTGCTCTCGCAAGTCTTGATCCGAATAAATGGCGTTCCAGCGGTTGGCGTACTGGGCGGAGCCTTGATACTACTGGCCTTGACCTCAATGATGAATTGGCTCTCTAAGGAAGCATGGGAACAGCGCAATAGACCGAGTGGCGAGCAAGAGGTGTGACATGGCAAGTTTTTGGGAAAAGATCAACGTAGGTGGGCACGAAATGGACATGTACGCCAGCGTGCCGTCCAGCAGCGCCGGCTTCTCCGCTCCGTTTCCTGCGGTCGTGGTCGCGCAACACGCTACCGGCGTTGACGCATTCATTCAGGATATCTGCGACCGACTGGCGGCGGACGGATACGCGGCAGTTGCGCCCAACCTCTACCACCGGCACAGTAAAGAAGCGATCGCCGCCTCTGCCGCCGGCGGGCCGCGGCCTAGTCCGGCGACGCTCCTCAGCGACCCCGACATCGTCGCCGACGTGAACGCCACCGTCGACTGGCTGCTCGGCCACGACGCGGTGCAGAGCGATCGGATCGGCGTCACGGGATTCTGCATGGGCGGGCGCGTGGCATGGCTGGCAGCCGCGTCCAATCCGAACTTCAAGGCCGTGGTCCCGTACTACGGCGGCAACCTGATGACCACCTGGGGCACCGGCGAAACGCCTCCCTTTGATTTGGCGAACAACATCCACTGCCCCATGCTGTTTCACTTCGGTGAAATCGACGCCAACCCGTCGCAGGACGACATGCGCAAACTCGACGCCGAACTGGACCGGCTGGGGAAGTTCCACCAGTTCTACACGTATGCTGGGGCTGACCACGCCTTCATGAACCCGTCCGGCGGCCGGTACCACGAAGGCGCGGCGGTAGAGTCGTGGCCGCGCACGCTGGAGTTTTTCGCGCAGCATCTCAAGGCGTAGAGTTCCACACACTTTCACTATTTTTGACATCGATGAACAGGATAGACAAGATACTATCTGATTATCTGTCAAAATCCTGTTTATCCTGCCTATCGATGTAAATAGCCCAACAACGATCAGGAGGTATCGCAATGGCCAGTTTCTGGGAAAAACTCACCGTTGACGGCAGCGAGATGGACATGTACGCCAGCGTGCCCAGCAGCAGCGCCGGCTTCACCGCCCCATACCCCGCGGTGGTGGTGGCGCAGCACGGCGGCGGCGTTGACGAGTTCATCCGGACCATCTGCGATCGGCTGGCCGCCGAAGGCTACGCTGCGGTGGCTCCGAACCTGTACCACCGCAACTCGGACGAGGTGATGAACGCTGATCCACGGCCCCGTCCCTGGGACGTGCTGAGCGATCCTGACATCGTCGCGGACATCAATGCCACCGTGGACTGGCTCCGTAACCACGATGCTGTCACCGACCGGATCGGCGTGACCGGCTTCTGCATGGGAGGGCGGGTCGCCTGGCTGGCCGCCGCGAGCAATCCGCACTTCAGCGCCGTTGCGCCGTACTACGGCGGGAACCTGCTGGTAACCTGGGGTGCCGGTGAAACCCCGCCCTTCGAACTGGCTTCCAACATCAACTGCCCAATGCTCTTTCACTTCGGAGAGGTTGACGAAAATCCCTCCCAGGATGACATGCGCAGGTTCGATGAGGAGTTGAACCGTTTGGGCAAGGATCACCAGTTCTACGTGTACCGGGACGCCGATCACGCCTTCATGGACTTCACCGGCCCGCGCTATCAGAAGGAAGCCGCTGACCGGTCGTGGCCGCGGACGCTGGAGTTCTTCGGACAGCATTTGAAGGCATAGCCGTTTCCCAATGTAGGGGCGAATGATTATTCGCCCCTACGCTCGACTGTCAGCCTGCGAACGGTTTTCACCATGTCGTACAATCAGGTGGAAGAAAACCACCGACTGCGCCAAGCCTATGAAAATTCGCCTTAAACGGAAATGCACGGAGTTTCCGCCGCGGCAAGACATCCGGATATTCGTCCCGAGTGGGTTATGCAAATCATCGCCGAACCTTATGAACGGTTCGAGGAATATCGGGCCGGAAGCCGGATGACGATTCTGGTGGGTCGCGTTCCGCCAGCCTCTCAGTGGATAAGGTTGGTGTTTGTGGGTGATCCAGAATCAGGCCTGTTTCACACCGCTTATATGGACCGCAGGCTGGCGGAAAGGTACGGAGGCAGACCATAGCAGGACGAGTAATGAATCCTCAGAAGATTTCTGAGCCAGACCCGGTCGTAAGGTATTTTCCCGAAACGCAATCACTCTGGATTGACAGTGGAAAGCAGCTCGGAGAAGGCGAGACAATCGCAAGTGGCGTGGTCGTCTTTTACGACAAAGAAGACGATACGCTGGCTGAAGGCGTGCGTATCGAATTTGCCGAACATGTGCTCAAACCATTCGTGGACGCCATCATAGCGAAGTATGGCGCAAAGCCGGAACCAGTGACTAAAACCGCTGACTGATAAGTCACTCCGCTAAGACTCTATCCCGAATCCATGCCGTCACAAAGGAGATTACCCATGCCCCGAGTAGCTCTTGATTTGGAACAGAAAGAGGATCTGGCCGTGCTCAAGTCCGACGGATGGCGGATTGCGCAAGGCCTGGAACCGGGTGAACCCAACCAGGGGCTCGTCGCGGAGATGCTGGGCAGCAACGCCCGCCTGCCCGACTACGACGACTCCGGATGGGAGAGCGGCGCGGATTTCCAGAAGCGCTACTCGGTTGGGTTCACTTTCGCCTGGTACCGCCTGCGGTTCACCATGCCGGAGACGGTCAAGGGCCAGGATGTATCCACCTGCCGGGTCTGGTTCGAGACCAACGTGGACAACTACGGCGAGGTGTACATCGACGGTAAGATCGACCGCAACATCGGCGCGGTGACGGGCAACAACACGCCCAAGCGCGTGCTGCTGGAAGAGCCGGGCGAGCCGGGCAACGAACACGTCATCGCGGTGCTGGTTGCCAACGCGCCTCTGGGCGAGCCGGTAGGCGCCATCTTCATGCGCTACGCCACTCTGGCCTTCGAGTCGCAACCCCCGCGATAGCAGTGCAATGAAAAGCGCTCTCGGACCGTCACGGAGTCCCGATCAGGTCTGCACGGATGTCGCCGTTGGCCTCTTGGGGTTGGTGGGTGTTGGCGCAACCCTGGTCAGCGTTGGCGCCATTACTGCTGCGACGTACCTGGCGATTGTGATGTACGACCCGTCCCTGGGAGGGAGGGATTTTGCTGACTTTGGCATCGCCGGCCTGGTTGGACTTGTAACCGGCGCTGGCATTACGGTTACGGTGCTTGCCACCGTTTTGCACCATAATCGTAACCTGGGCGATTACAAGAAGATTATCGGCACGTCGGCAGTGATGATTGGGTTGGCAACTGTCGCCACACCGGTATTTGTTGCTATCTTGAAAATCTCAGGATCTTGATTGCCGGACTGTTCTGTCATGGCGAAGGCTTTGCAGCATTGCAATTCGTCCGGAGTGTGGAGTGTGGTGAAGTCATGACCGCAGCCACCTGCGACCCACGCGCGCTGAGCGTAGCGCAAGCCGTGCACGAGCGGGAGCAGCCGCTGGCTACCATCCTGTTCGGCTCCCGGGCCCGGGGCGACTACGAAGAACGTCGCTCCGATATTGACATCATGTTGGTGCAGGCCGAAGAGCCTGAAGGAGAGTACAAAGGCTCGGTTGAGGAGTGGGCCCAAGGCGTCGTACAGGCCGCCTACGGGCGTCGGGTGCCAGTTCAATTGGTCTGGTTATCGCAGCAGAGATTCAGCGAGGGCAAGCGGTACATCAACCACATCGCTGCCCAGGCTCTGCTCGACGGTGTAATCATGACGCAAAATCCGGAGGACTACCACAATCGCAATGCGGACGATGAGGAAGCGGAGTACGAGTACGACTGGACACCCTACGATGAACGGATGCGCCACGCCGAAGCGCACCTGGAAGCATTTGTCTTGTGCGTGGAAAATGGGATGAACGATTTAATAATCGGCCAACAGGCGCAGAACACGCTGGGACACGGAATGAAAGCCCTGCTGGAAGCTCACCGCGTCAGATACCAGCGCACCCACAACATAGGCAACTTGCTGGGCCATGTCAGGCATATTGACCCTGAACTCCGCGAATTCGCTATCAGTATAGCCCCGGACGTCTATACCAAGTACGCCGGCGAGCAGGCGTATGAATTGTCCGAGCCTTTCCTCACTGACCAGCCCGACTATCGGGAGCGAACCGTTGCCGACGCTCAGCGCATCATCCACCGTGCCCGGGAAGTGCGGCAAAGCCGTACTGATTAGCCCGGTAGTGTACGCTGGCACGCACCCCACCGCGTTCTGGATTCCGGCTTTCGCCGGAATGACGGGACTAATTTGAAAATGGAGGCTCAACCCATGGCCACCCGTTCCTTTGCCGGCACCGTCAACGCGCCGGACTTCCCTACCAACGTTGAGTGGATCAACACCGACCGGCCGCTGAGCATGGCGGACCTGCGGGGCAAGCTCGTCGTGCTGGATTTCTGGACCTACTGTTGAGTAAACTGCATGCACGTGTTTCCGCAGTTGCGGAAAATGGAAGAGAAGTACGCCGACGAGCTGGTGGTCATCGGGGTCCACTCCGCCAAGTTCCCCAATGAAAAGTACGCCGACAACGTGCTGCTGGCGGCCCAGCGATACGAGCTGAAGCACCCCATCGTCAACGACGCCGAGTTCGAGGTCTGGCGGCAGTACGCCTGCCGCGCCTGGCCGACGCTGATGTTCGTCGACCCCGAGGGCAAGGTCATCGGCAAGCATGAGGGCGAACTGCCCCTTGAGGCTTTCGACGACTTGCTGGGCCGCATGATCGCCGAGTTCGACGAGAAGGGCATGATCGACCGCCGTGACCTGGGCCTCGTACCCGAGGCTGTTGAAGAGTCAGCGTTAGCGTTCCCCGGCAAGGTGCTGGCCGACGCACCCGGCAATAGACTCTTCATCGCCGACACCAACCACAACCGTATCGTCATTACCGATCTGGACGGGCAAGTACTGGCGGTTATCGGTTCAGGCGCCGAGGATTTTGCCGACGGCAACTACGCCGCCGCGGCGTTCAACCATCCCCAGGGCATGGAACTCCTGGGCGATATTCTGTACGTCGCAGATACAGAGAACCACGCCATTCGACGGGTCGATCTGGCCAACGGCACGGTGGACACCATCGCCGGCACGGGGGAGCAAGGACACGACCGGCGCGCCCAGGGTACCGGACGCCAGGTTGCCCTCAGCAGCCCGTGGGATCTGGCGCATCACGACGGCACGCTGTACATCGCCATGGCCGGAATCCATCAGCTGTGGCGCATGTCCCTGGCTGACGGGATGGTGTGTCCCCACGCCGGCACGGGCGGAGAGAATATCGACAACGGCCCGTTGGCTCAGGCGACGCTGGCCCAGCCCAGCGGTATCGTCGTGGGCAAAGACCGGGGCGACAACCCGATCCTGTATTTCGCAGACTCGGAAACCAGCAGCGTGCGGAGCGCCGGCATCGATCCGGTGACCGGTCGCGTAGCGACGCTGGTAGGCATCGACCTGTTCGCTTTTGGCGACCGGGATGGCGTGGAGCATCATGTCCGGCTCCAGCACCCCATCGGCATCGAATGGCATAAGGGTGAGCTGTTCATCGCCGACACCTACAATCACAAGATCAAGAAGGTCCTGCCGCTGACCCGCTCCGTGCAGACGGTTCTGGGTTCGGGAGCGATGGGTCTGCACGACGGCGCCAGCAGGTTGGCCACCTTCAGCGAGCCCAGCGGACTGAGTTTCGCCAGGTTCGACGACGGCCGGGAACCGCTGCTGTTCATTGCCGACACCAACAACCACGCTATCCGTGTAGCAGACCTGCAGGCTGATGAGGTCAGAACTCTCGAAATTCGCGGGTTGTAATACCAACCCTGCTCTCGGCAGGAGCCTGAACCGGACGATATCGAAGCGCTGCTCATTCAGTCCATTAGCGGTCGCTGGCTCGGCCAGCCGGGGGTACTTTGAAACCCTCAGCACGCATCGGGTCCGGGGCGCCTTGCTATAATTGACGTCCAAATTCGTTATGTCCGGCCCAGCGACCCAGCGGGTCGCTGCCGCCCAATCCATCCAGGAGAACCCATGACCACACCCACGAGTTCGGCTTCTGCCGGCAGCGTCGCAAATCCCGACTACGCAGTCCAAACCGACGACAACATCACGTTGTTGGCCAGCAAGATAATCCGCGACGTGCTGGTAACCCGGGGAGAGCCAATTCGTCGAGCCCAGCTGTGGCAGGCCGTGGAACTGGCCATGGGGGAACGCTCCCCGGACGTCGACGGAGTGTTGAAGCGGGACTGGTTCACCAACCAGGACACCGGACCGGGCCGATGGAAGCTGACCGACGCCGCGAATGCGGCCGACTCTCCCTTCATGGACGCTTCGGGAGCGGTGAATCTCGTTGCGGTTGTCGAATATATGCGCGTATGCCGACAGGGTGAGGCGCCCTACATCGGCGACCTGGGCGACTTCATCAAGATCTGTAAGCCCAACGCGGAACTGGACGCCGGGTGGCTGGTTGGTGACAATCAGGCGCGAGGGTAGGCGCATGACCACTAGCGCGGACACCATCGCTTATCACCGGGAGCGAAGCCGGCACTTCCTGGCCCTGGTTGACGACGAGCTGGCCCGGGGCGAATTGGAGGAGGCCAGCAACAAGGTCTGGGGCGCTGCCGCCCACGCCATCAAGGCCGTCGCCGAACGCCGCGGCTGGGAGCACCATGCCCATTCGCTGCTACAGGAAGCCATACAGCGTTTAATCCGTGACGAGGGCGCACCGTCGCATTTATGGGGCCAATACATGATGGCGTCGGCCTATCACCAGGGATTTTATGCGTGGCCTCCACCGGCCGATGGCATCCGCTACGGGAAACAAATAATCAGCGAGTTCGTCGCGACGCTGGAAAGCCTGGCTGAGCAAGAGGGTGGACCATGACCACCAGCGTGGACACCATCGCCTACCACCGGGAGCGAAGCCGGCACTTCCTGGCCCTGGTTGACGACGAGCTGGTCCGGGGCGAATTAGAGGAGGCCAGCAACAAGGTCTGGGGCGCTGCCGCCCATGCCATCAAGGCGGTAGCGGAACGTCGTGGCTGGCAGCACCATGCGCATTCTCTGCTGGAAGAGGCAGTATACCGGTTGGTTCACGAGGAAAATGCCCCCGGTGACTTGCTGATCCAGTATATGACTGCCTCGGCGTATCACCAACGATTCTACGGTAGCCCGCCTCAAGAGCCGTATATCCGCGCCGGCAAAGAACTCATCGCCCAATTCATCGACACGCTGGAAAGCCTGGACTGATTGGCGAGATCTATCGCCCGCCGGACCGCGCCGTTCGCCTGCGTCACCGCCGGTGTTTCCGGGGGCTGAACCCGTCTTTAACGCCCACGCCGCGCTCCGGCGGTCTGTTATACTGCCCGTCGCCGTGTTTGGGCCAGGTGCACTCTTAACGCATCGTCGGTCCCATTTGCGCGTCCACAGATCACTGGAAGGGAGACCGATCTCAAAATGGCTGAACCAACCACCCGCATCGTTGAAAGCGACGTCCTGATCATCGGCGGCGGCATGTCCGGCTGCGGAGCGGCAATCGAGGCCCGCTACTGGGGCGGCGACGACCTGCGCATCGTGATGGTGGACAAGGCCGCCACCGACCGCAGCGGCGCGGTGGGAGAGGGGCTATCCGCCATCAACATGTACATGGGCATGCGGCACGGTTGGAACCAGCCGGAAGATTACGTGGAGTATGTCCGCAACGACATGATGGGCATCTCCCGCGAGGACCTCGTGTACGACGTGGCGCGCCACGTGGACAGCAGCGTCCACATGTTCGAGGAGTGGGGCCTCCCCTTCTGGTACGACGACGAAGGGCTGTACGTCCGTGAGGGTCGCTGGCAGGTGATGATCCACGGCGAGGCGTACAAGCCCATCGTGTCGGAGGCGACCAAGAAAGCCATTGGACCGGATAACCATTATGAGCGGGTGTTCATCTCCCACCTGTTCACCGATGCTGAGGACTCGAACCGGATCGCCGGAGCCGTGGGCTTCGGGGTCCGCGAGGATGTGATCTATATCTTCAAAGCCCGGTCGGTGATCAGCGCGGCGGGAGGGGCCACCGCGTTGTTCCGTCCCCGCAGCGTTGGCGAGGGAATGGGCCGCACGTGGTATTCCATCTTCGACACGGGATCGGTGTACGGATTGGTGATCCCGGTGGGCGCGGAAATGACCCAGATGGAGCACCGCTTCGTCCCCAGCCGCTTCAAGGACTCCTACGGTCCGGTGGGCGCGTGGTCGCAGCTGTTCCGGGCCGACCTGACCAACGCGGCCGGGGAGAATTATTTCATCAACCGGCTGCCTGAGCTCACGAAGTACGACCCCTACGGCTCCGCATTCCCCACGCCAACGCCGCTGCGGAACCACCTGCTCTGGACGGAGATCCAGGCGGGCAACGGTCCAATCCAACTCAAAACCCCCGAGGCCATCGACGCGCTGGCTGCCGGTGACGAGGAACGCAAGCGGGAAATCATCGCGGAAGCGTGGGAAGATTTCCTGGACATGACCATCTCCCAGGCCATCCTCTGGGCGGCGCACAATATCGCTCCCGAGGAACGTCCGTCCGAGGTCGTGCTGGCCGAGCCCTATATCATGGGCAGCCACAGCGGCGAATCGGGCGCGTGGGTGAGCGGGCCGGAGGATGTGGCGCCTGATGGCTACCACTGGGGATACAGCAAGATGACCACCGTGCAGGGCCTGTTCGCCGCCGGCGACGGCGTCGGCGCGTGTCCGCACAAGTTCTCATCCGGTTCGTTCACCGAGGGACGGCTGGCAGGCAAGTCAGCCGTTATCTATGCCCTGGACAACCCGACCCAGCCCAAGACCGACGACCGCAAGATCGAGGAGCTCAAGCGGCAGGTCTGGGCTCCCCTGGTCACCTTCGAGGAGAACCAATACGCATCTTCAAATCCTGAAGTGAACCCCAACTATCTGCTGCCGCGCCAGGGCCTGTTCCGCCTCCAAAAGCTGATGGACGAGTACGTGGCCGGCGTTTCGGCCGGCTTCACCACCAACGAGGCCACTATGCTGCGCGGCTTGGAACTCCTGGGCATGTTCCGGGAAGACCTGGAGAAACTGGGAGCTCGCAACCGCCACGAGTTGCTGCGCTGCCACGAGCTCATTCATCGCGCCTGGGTCGGCGAGGCCCACCTGCGCCACATGCTGCACCGCAAGGAAACCCGATGGCCTGGCTTCTACTACCGCAGCGACTACCCCGAAATGGACGAGAGCAACTGGAAGGTGTTCGTCAACTCGCGCTACGACGCCGAAAAGGGCGAGTGGAGCGTATTTACTCGCGACTGCCCGCAGGTGTTTTAGGTATGACTGCTGAAGCGCCAATGCCCGACCCGGTAGATCAGCTGGAACAGGTCACCCGTCGCACGAAAGAAGTAGCCAGTGGTGTAACCCAGGCTCAGGCCACTGGCGCGACGCCATGCTCCGAGTGGAGCGTGCTGGATTTGTTCAACCACCTTATCGGCGGGCTGGAGTTCACGGCCGGCTGCATCACCGGCAACGTGCCCGACATTCGCCCCAACGAGGCCGAGAGCAGTTATCAGGGCGAAACGGACGTTGCCGTTCTGATCCGGGCCTACCACGCCGCGGTTGATCGCGCGCTGGAACTTGCGGGCAACCCCGGCGCCTTGGAGCGGACGGCAATGACTCCCTTTGGCGAGATGGCGGTGGCGCGCATTATGATGGGCACGGTGCTGGATCAACTCGTTCACTGTTGGGATCTGGCCCAGGCGACCGGGCAGGACACCAGTTTGGACAGCGGTATGGTGGAGTTCGCCTACGGGATGCTGGTGTCCGGCGGCTTTGCCGATATGGGACGGCAGGCCGGCTTCGTTGGCCCGGAGATCAGCGTGCCCGATGACTCCAGCCTGCAAGATAAGATGATTGGCTACATGGGTCGGCAACCCTAGCCGGACACCGCCATGGCCTACGACGAAACGCTGGCCGCCCGGGTCAAGGAAGTCCTTTCGGAACATTCCGACATCGCAGAGCGCAAGATGTTCGGAGGCTTGGCGTTCATGCTGGCCGGGAACATGTGCTGCTGCGTGACCGACAAGGGTTTGATGGTACGAGTGGGGCCAGAGGGTTACGAGGAAGCGTTGACCCTGCCCCACGCCGGCGTCATGGACATCACGGGCCGGCCGATGCGCGGCTGGGTGCTGGTGCAGCCGGCAGGGCTGGAGTCAGCTGCCGGCTTGAACCGGTGGGTGGGACGGGGCGCAGATTTCGCCGCCACGCTGCCGGCAAAGTGACCACGACTAATCTGGATCCTGAGGGGACGGGAGCGTAAACATGCAAGCCATCGACATGCACATCCACGTACCCCGCGAACCGGGGCTGCCCGAGATCGAGATTGAGGCGGAACTGCTGCGCTACTTCCGCGCGCCGCCACCGCCAAAGGATCCGGCGGAAATGGCCGACAAGTTCCGCGAGCTTGACCTGTTCGGCGTCATCTTTTCGGTGGACACCACTACCAACACCGGCGAAAAGCCGGACAGCAACGACTGGGTGGCCAGCATCGTCAACTCCCATCCTGAGCAGTTCATGGGGTTCGCCTCGGTGGACCCGTGGTTGGGCAAGGCCGCGTGCTACGAGCTGGAGCGGTCGGTGAAGGAGCTCGGTCTGAAGGGACTCAAGCTGCACCCGATACACCAAGCCTTCTTTCCCAATGACACCAAGTTCTATCCGCTCTACGAGTCGCCGACGGTCTGGGCATCCCGGTGCTGTTCCATTCCGGGTTCGCCGGAGCCGGCTCGGGGACCCCGGGCGGCAGCGGCCTCAAGCTGAAGTACAGTCAACCCATACCGTGCTTTGACGACGTGGCCGCCGACTTTCCGAATTTGACCATCATCATGGCGCACCCCGCCTGGCCGTGGATCGACGAGCAAATCGCCGTAGCTTTGCACAAATCCAACGTTTTCCTGGACCTGTCGGGCTGGATGCCCCGGTTCATACCCGAGACGCTCATACGTGAAACCAACACCCGCCTGCAGGACAAGGTGATGTTCGGTTCCGACTACCCGTTCATCCAGCCGGACAACTGGTTGGCGGACTTCCAAAACCTGCAGATGCGGGACCACGTGATCCCCAAGGTGCTGCTGGAAAACGCCCAGCGGGCGCTGAACATCGCTGCATGATCGCGTTGTTGCGAGGCTCGGGTACGTGGCGGAGCGGACTAGATCGGAGCGAGGGATGTCGGGCTGGGCGAACGAGGAAGGCAATCCCAGCGGCGACGCTGTACGTATGCGGTATGGAAGATTAAGCCCGGAGGTGCCACTATGACTAAGTGGGTCGCCGCCATCGCCATTCTGCTTATCGTCGTCGCTCCATCGGTTCTGGTTACGCGAGGGGTCGGCGCTCAGGGAACCATCACGGTTATTGAGCAGGGTGTTGAAAACCAGTTTCCCGACGGATTGCGCTTTCACTTGGAAGCGCAGAGCCCCAGTCCCATCGAGGAGATCCGGGTTTACGTGCGCAAGCTGGGGCAGTCCAGCCGCAGCGTGTATCGCAGCGTGGAGTTCGAGCCGGGCGAGCGTATCTCTGGCGAAGCGCTGTTCCAGAGCAAGACGGCCAACGAATTCATCCCCACCGGGACACGACTGTCGTACTACTTTGACATCCGCACCGCCGACGGGCAAAGGCTGGAAACCGAACCGCAGGTCCTGGTGTACCTGAACCGCGGGCTTGATTGGGATTCGGTCTCCGATGGGCTGATCAACGTCTATTACTACCATCACACCAGCGAATCGGAAAATCGGGCGAACCAGGTGCTGGAGGTCGCAACCGACACCTATGCCCACATGGGCCCGATCCTGGGCGTGGAATTGACCCAACCCATGAACCTGGTGGTTTATTCGGACTACGCGGACATGCGCGTGGCGCTGCCGCCCAAGTCTCGTGTGGCCGCGCAACAACTGCGCACTCTGGGACAGGCATTCACCACTGAACGCACATTGTTGGTAGACGGTTCAAGCGACGTTTTTGTAGGCGATAATATACTGAGCACCACCGCGCATGAATTCACGCATCTGCTGGTGGCCGACGCCGCGGGAACCGCCTACGGCCAGGTGCACACCTGGCTGAACGAGGGCCTGGCCGTATATTCGGAAGGCGGCAACACAGAGTTCGGCTTCTACGTGAACACCGCCGTACGCAACGACGCCGTGCCGCCGCTTGCCAGCCTGCGCACCTACGCCGGCACACCTGAGGAAACGCTGCGCAACTACGGCTTGGGTCACTCCGTGGTGACATACTTGCTCGACACTTACGGCAAGGAGAAAATGACCCGGCTGTTTGCCGCCATCCGCACCATGCACAACTTCGAAAAGTCGTTGGAAGAAGCCTACGGGTTCACCATCGTGGAATTGGATAACGAATGGCGCGAATCGCTGGGCCTATCCCCGCGCGAATTGTCCACACCGGTGTTGCCGGCTTTCCAGGCAATACCGACCCGACGCCCGACGCCAACGCCCGCGGCGTTAGCCCAGCAGGTTCCAGCTCCCCAGGCCACTGCTCCGGCGACTGCGCCGCCGACGCCGACCTCCGAGCCGGCTCCCACCTACACGCCAATGCCAGCCCCTGCCACAGCCGTGCAATCCCAGCCGGCTGCGTCATCAGGCGGGGGTTGCGGCGCCCCGCCTCCTGATACTGCGGGGCGGAGCCTGCCCACAGAGTTAGCATCCGCCGCGCTGCTCGCAGGGCCGCTGGGGTTGCTGGCTTTGGGTGCAACACGGCGGCGACGGCGGTGAGCGGAAACAACTGACCGACTGAACCGAGACCCGGTCGGGCCGTAGAATCTCCCAAACCTGTCCAGGAGGTATTGAAATGCGCGCAGTTTGGTATGAGGAGAACGGAGACGCTTCGGTACTGCAAGTAGGCGAGATGCCCGACCCGGAGCCGGGGCCCGGCGAGGTGCGAGTTCGGGTGGTCACGTCCGGGGTGAACCCGTCGGATTGGAAACGGCGGCAGGGCACGACCGCTCGGATCAGCCACCCGCGCATCATTCCTAACCAAGACGGCGGCGGCATCATCGACATGGTCGGCGACGGAGTGCCCGAAAGTCGGATCGGCGAGCGGGTATGGCTCTACCAGTCGCAGTTCGGGAGAGCGTTTGGCACCGCGGCAGAGTACACCGTGCAACCGTCGAACCGGGCTATTCGGTTACCCGACAACGTCGACTTCGCTCTCGCGTCGGGCTTGGGCGTTCCGGCCCTCACCGCCCACCGCTGCGTATTCGCCGACGGGTCGTTGTCCGGCAAGACCGTCCTGGTGCCCGGCGGCGCCGGAGCCGTGGGCAACATGGCGTTGCAGATGGCCCGGCTGGGCGGTGCCGAGCGCATCATCAGCACGGTGAGTGGCGACGCCAAGGCAGAGATTGCGCGGCAGGCCGGAGCGCAGCACACCGTCAACTATCGAACCGAGGATACCGCTGCCCGTATCCTGGAGATCACGGACGGCGAAGGCGTCGACCTGATCGTTGAAGTGGACTATTCGGGCAACTTCGCCGTAAGCCAGCGGATCATCAAGCGTGGCGGCAGCATCGCCATCTACGCCGCCGGCGACGGACCGGCTCCTCCCTTCGAGTTCCCGGTCAGCAACGTCAACGTGCGACACGTGCTGGTGTACGACATGGCCGAAGATGCCAAGAGCGCGGGCGTGGAGGACACCAACCGCTGGCTGGCCTCTGGAGAACTGGTCGGAATGGACGGGCCGCACTTCCCGCTGGAAGACACCGCCGGCGCCCACGAGGCCGTGCGGGCAGCCACCGTGGGCAAGGTTGTCATCGACGTCAGCGAGGGCAGCTGACCATCAGCTCCTCCCCGCCTCGCGACCGAACACCCGCACTGTCGCCTAGCGGTTTTCGAACCGGGCGGGACGCTCCACCATGGCGCGCTCCAGCGCGACCTTGAGCCGCTCGCTGAAAAAGCGGCTGGTGGATGAGATGATGCGGTGCTCCTGGCGGTCCTCCCGCGGGGTGGGCAGCGTCACGATGACGTGATAAACCTTGAACTTGTTGGAGCGGATGCGGTTGCTCCACCAGGTGACCGCCACCGCCACCAGCACCACGAAGATCCCCATGGTCAGCCAGGCGCCGGCGAAGCCGCCTACCGCCGCAACGGCAAACCCGATGATTCCGCCACCGCCCACGGTGCGCCACCATCGGATCGGCGGCCGGTCCGATTCCTCCTCAACGATCTCCATGTCCACGGCGAGGATGTCCTCGATGCGGTATTCTTTGCCTTCGGGTTCGATAAACCGCTCGTAGGTCACGAGCACCCCGTGCTCTTTGAACAAGACCCGGTCTTTGGATACCGCCATGGGTCGGGCTCCTTCGACACGCCGGCACGGCTACTGCGCCGTGGTGCCGCCGTCGATCACCAGCTCGGAACCGGTCATGAACGACGATTCGTCCGATGCCAGGAAGACTATGCCGTACGCGATGTCGTCGGCGTTGCCGACCCGTCCCATGGGAATCTGCTCGTTGATCCAGGTGAAGTGCCGCTCGTTCTCGTAGCTGCGAGCCGTTAACGGAGTGCGGCAGTAGCCGGGGTGAATAGAGTTGGCTCGGATATTGTCACCGGCGTACTGGATGGCAGTGGACTTGGTCAACAGACGAATCGCCCCCTTGCCGGCATGGTAAGCGGTGGATGTCGGGCTCCCCACCAGGCCGTAGATTGAGGAGATGTTGACGATGGAACCACCGCCGGCCTTGAGCATCTCAGGGATGGCGTGCTTGGTTCCAAGGAAGGTTCCCTTGCCATGCACGTCTATCTGGCCGTCCCATGCCTCCTCGGTGGTCTCCTCAACCGTATAGCGGGCGCCGGATCCGGCATTGTTCACCAGGACGTTCAGGGTCCCGTACGCGGACACGGTGGCGGCAACGGCGTCGATCCAGTCCTGCTCCTGGGTCACGTCGAGCTTGACGAAAATAGCGTCACCGCCGCCGGCGCGGATCTGCTCGGCGGTGCGTTCGCCGCCCTCGGTATTGATGTCTCCCAATACGACTTTGGCTCCCTCGCGACAGAACATCCGGGCGGCCGCTCCGCCGAAGCCCATGAGCTCGCCTTCGACACCGCTGGCGGCTCCACTGATGAGCGCAACCTTGCCTTCCAATCGCATCGCGCAACCTCCTGCCTTCCGCTCCTTGACTGTACAACGCCGGCATTATAGCAGGGGCGACTGCGGTTTCTGACGATGCAAGACAGCTACGCAGGAAACGCTGACAGGTATCGGTACGCTCCATTTGGGCCTTCCGAGCGGTTATAATGCGCGCCGTATAGTATCGAATACTATTGCCATGCCCGCGCCAGGAGGAACTCCCCAATGCCCGACTACTTCAATGAGATCGATGTCCTCCGTAACGGCGACTCGGCCGGCAACGGCATGACCCTACGGCTGACTGATGGCTACGGGCGAACCATCCACACCGTCGCCGTCCCGCAGGAGGGACACTCCCATACCGGTCCTACGTGGTCGTACATCTTCGAAAACGAAGGGCTGACGCTCATCGACCCCGGCGCCGAGGCATCGTTCGACCTGTTGCGGACGGGGATGGCGTTAGGCGGTCTCGAAGTCCGGGACATTGACCGAGTAATCATCACTCACGGGCACGCCGACCACGACGGCGGTGTGGCGCGGGTGATCGAGCAGTCGGGAGCGGAGCTGTGGGCGCACGACATCTACCAGCCGCTGCTGCCCTTCGATCCCCGGGACCTGCAAATGGCGACCAATTCGCCAATCAAAGAGGCGATGTGGTCCACCGCGCGAGCCAACGGATTCACGCACTCGGATTCCGAAGAGCGGCAACGGTACATGGCTTCCCGTCGCACGCACCACGTGGGTCACCCCATTGTTCACGGCGAACAACAGGGCATGCTGACCTACATGCACGCGCCGGGACACTCGCCGGACGAGATCTGCGCGGTCATCGGCAACGGGACGGGCAGCGACATCGTTTTCACCGGGGACCACGTGCTGCCTGAAATCAGCCCGCATCCCACGATGAAGACCGATTACAGCGGCGAGGTGCGCCGCAACCTGCCCGTTCACTACCAGGATCCCGACGATTCCTACGGACTGCTGACCTATCTGCGCTCGCTCCAGCGGGTGGCCGACCTGGGAACTGAGGTGGCCATCCTGCCGGCGCACCGGCTGTACAACAACCACAAGTTCAACTTCCAGACGGCGCAGCGGGCGGCGGATCTGATCCGGTTCCACGCCAGGCGACTGGGCCGCATACTCGTCACGGCCGGGCCGGAACCACAGCCTTTGGAGGACGTGACGCGCCTTACCTTTGAGCGACGCAAGCTGGAAGGCGGAAATTTCTTCGCGGCGTTGACCGAAGTGGTCGCCCACGTAGAGCTCCTGGAAGACTCTGGCGATTTGGAGATTACCGACGAGCTGCGGCTGCGGCGAACCGGGCGAGAGAACTACCAGGAGCTGCTGCGGGCGTTGTGACCGGAGAGATGAACATGCCCCAAATGAGCCCGATGCAACCATACGATGAGCTCATTGAGACCATCGCAGACTATCGGCTTCAATCCCGGGAATTCCTGGCGAAGAGTCGCACCTATCTGGCCGACGACGATCTGCACCACGCTTCCGAAAAAGGCTGGGGCGCCGCGGCTTGGATGGCCAAAGCCGTTGCCACCGCGCAAGAGTGGCAGTATGACAAGCACGAGCATTTCGGCGAGGTGCTCTATCAGGCGGGTAAGCTGACCGGAGACGACCGGATACGGGTACTCCGGGAGATTGCCAACGGCCTGCACGGCAACTTCTACCAGCGCAAGCGATTCCTGCACGCTGACAACATCGCCAGTAGCCTGGACGAGGTTGCAACGCTCCTGGATTTGCTGGAGCCGCTGACCGAACGCTAAATCGCCCGACACGGAGGGGATCATCATGTCTTTGGAAGGAAAGGTTGCGCTGGTGACCGGCGCCGGTCGCGGCATGGGTCGGGCCACGGCGCTGGCATTGGCCAATGATGGGGCAGACGTCGCCGTCACCGACATCCTGGCCGACGCAGTGGAGGAAACCTCGACCGACGTAAGGGCCACCGGCCGCAACAGCGTTGCCATCGCCGCGGACATCGGCGACGGCGGCGACATCGACCGGGTCATCGCGGACGCCGTGAGCGCGCTGGGCAGGGTGGACATCCTGGTGAACAACGCCGGCGTGACCCGGTATCTGGACATCATGGACATCACCGAGGATGACTGGGACCGCATCCACCGGGTGAACGCCCGGGGAGCATTCTTCGTCATGCAGCGCACCGCCCGGCAGATGATCGACCAGGGCGACGGCGGGCGCATCGTCAACATCGCGTCCATCGCCGGCAAGGGATATCGCGGCACCTCCAACGCGGCCTACGCCGCCAGCAAGGGCGCCGTCATCTCCATGACTTTGATCGCGGCGCACCAGTTGGCCCGCTACGACATCAACGTCAACGCCATCTGCCCCGGTTCCACGATCACGGCGATGTCAACCAGCACGATGGAGCAGCGAGCGGCGGAGATGGGGATATCTGTGGATGAGTTGCAGTCCCAGCGGGCCTCGAACATCCCCATCGGGCGCGCCAACGAACCGGAAGACATCGCGGCCATGGCCGCGTTTCTGGCGAGCCCGGGAGCGCGGAACATCACCGGTCAGACCATCAACGTGGACGGCGGGCTGGTGATGCACTAGATCCCTCCGCTCACCGTTTCGACGGTCAGGTTACCAGCACGGCCTGACGGGTTTCGGCAGATAGCTGGGCTTCCAGTTCGGCGGTGCGACGAGTCATCGCCTCAAGATCGGCATTGAATTGGGACAGGGTTTCAGCGTGCTCCACGCGAGCTGCGCGAACCTTGCGCAATTCCCGGTAGACGGCCCAGGCGGTCAGGACCGGCCCGATCACCAGGCCCACTATCGAGATGGCGCCGAGGGCGAAGCGCACCCCCGTGGAGGCCGCGATAGACCCGGTAGCCCCGCCGCCCGCAGCAGCGAACCTGGGCGCAAACCCGGCAACGCGGGGCGCAAAAGCCAGAAAACGGCCGGTGACCGGACTCAACAGGCGCAGGATGTTGCCAGAGGACGTTTTCCAAACAGTTGAGGCTGCGAAACTGGCTCCGTAGCGGCCCACGATGAAGGCCGATGACCCCTTGGGCGCCTGGTGCAACAGCGGTTGCTTATTCCCGAAAGGCAGCCGCACCGGTATGCGGAACCTTCGTTTCGCTGCGGCATCAGGTTCCGGTTGCGGCTGCAAAATTTCCGGCAACGGCGGCTCGGGCAAACCCAGATCGGCGCATAGCTGGCGCTGACGCTCGTGCTGGATTTGCATCGCTTCAATATGCCCCTGTCGGGCCATGTCCAACTCCCGATGCAATCGGGTCAGTTGGCGATGGGCGCGTACCTTGACCACGGCCTGGATAACGGCGCAAATGCCAGCCATAACTATGGCCGCGATGATGGACGAAGTTAGAACCGTTACGATATTCGATCCCATAATCGTGTAGGTTTTTGGACCTTGGGAATGGAGCGCAGGTTGCCGCGGGTGACAGCCAGGGACGCCGGGCGTCACAGACTGTAACTGCCGATGACGCGCCACTGGAGGTCGGTCGCCCACCGCCCTCCCGACCAGTCATCACCGGCGGCGTTCGACTCGAAACGGGTCAGTGTCAATCGCCATGCGCGGGTGATCTGAGAGACCTTGAGGTCATCGGTCACGGAGCGGGCGAACTCGACGGCGCTGTCAAAGACCGAGTCGGGCAGGTTCGCGTGGGAGAGCAACGGCATCTGGGGCGGAAAGTCGGGGCCGAACACGCGCCGGGGGCTCCTCACGCCAGGATTGCGCTCCAACAGATCCGCGACCATAGCCTGCAACCGGTACAGCGATTCGTTGACCACCTCCGGAGAGAAGTCGAGCCAGATGTTGCCATCGTTGTCAATGTCCCGCGTGGTGGTGATGCCCCGGTTGAAGAGAGGGAAACGGGGAGAAACACGACGGTACCGTTCGGCGAGTTGCTCAAGTTCTCTGGCCAGTTGGTTTTCGGCGCTTTGGTCATCGACCCCGTCGAAGGGGAAATAGTCGGACATCAACATGTGCAGCATGTGCATCTCGGCGGCCCAGCAAGCGAACTGGCCGCAGATCAGCTGCCGGGCGCGATACGCGCGGGCGGTGAACTCAGGGTCGGTGAGGAGGCTCACGCCGTAGCGGACTGACATGACGGTGCCGGATCGTGCTGACGCTGGCGGGCGCTTACTTCGTTGCGCCCAGGGCTTTTTTGACGCCCCGGTACATCCTGCGGAACGGACGCCGCCGCTGATGCAGGTTGTGGGCGATCAGCGGAGCGAGGGTGGGATTAGCCGCCACCAGCGGCGCGACCCATTTGCGCAACTCCGCCATGGTGGGAGGTTGCTCGTCCCAGGTTGGCACCAGAGATTCCAGGGGATGCCATTGTTTGCGACCGGACAACCGGGTCATTACCGTGCCGCCGGCCTCCTGCACGGCCACGGCTCCGCCCAGCATGTCCCACATGCGTGGCGCGCCGATGACGGCGAACTGCATCACTCCGAGGGCAGTCATCGCAAGCTCGTAGGCGATGCTCCCGGTAACACGCAGCTGTCCCAAAGGCTGACCCTTCAGACCCTTGCCAACCCGCGTGGAGGCGCCGAAAGAGCCTGGAAGACCGATGAGACGATCGCCCCGGGGTTTCTCCGCCTCGTATACGGAAATGGGCTCGCCGTCCGCGAAAGCCCCACCGCCAGCATGACAATGAACCACAACACCGGATGAGTTGGCAGACGGCCAGGGAATGTACACTGCCCCCGCCAGCGGGCGGCCCCGGTGCAGCACGCCGATTGACGAAGCGTATACCGGCAAGCCGTTCATGAAGTTTGTCGTCCCGTCCAGCGGATCCAATACCCACAGGAAATCGGCGGCGAAACGCTCACCGTCGGCGCTGGCATCGTCCTCCTCGCCCAGAATGCCGTGCTCCGGGAACCGTCGCGTGATCTGATCCACCAGGTAGGCCTGGGTCTCCTTGTCGGCGGCGGTAACCGGATCCTGTCGGGCTTTGTCCTTGTATTCGACATTGAGCGCACGCCCGAAGTGGCCAGCCAGCAGGTCGCCCGCCCCGCGGGCGAATTCCACCGCGGCGGATTCGATTTCTACGCCGGTCGATTCCCGAATCTGGTTCGCTGCCATATCGCTGGCGATTGTACACCATCTACGCACGGTGGCAGGCCAGTCGAATACGGAGGTGATGGGTTCACATCGTCGCCGTTGGGAGTGGATTCGGCTGTTATAATCCCGTGCAGCATTCGAGGAGGCCGGGCAATGGATCTGGAACTGAACGGCAAGGTGGCAATAGTGGGCGGCGCCAGTCGGGGGCTGGGCCGCGCGTGCTCGGAGGTATTGGCGGAGGAGGGAGCGCGGGTGGCGATGTGCGCGCGGACTCCATCAGTCCTGGAGCAGGCGGCCGATGAGATACGGGCCGCCACCGGGGCGGATATCTTCACCTACGCTGGCGACCTGGACAACGAGGAGACCATCGCCGAACTGGTGGCGCAGACGGCCGCGCACTTCGGGCAGATTGACATCATGGTCAACAATTCGGGAGGGCCGCCGCAAGCCTACGCCAAGGATTCCACCGAGGAACTCTGGCAAGTCTCCGCCAACCGCTCGCTGTTCTTCTTCGCCCGCATGACCCGTGAGGCCCTGCCGCACCTGCGGGCCCAGGGCGGCGGAAGGATCATCAACATCCTGGCCAGCACCGTCTACACTCCCATCCCCAACCTCGCCCTTTCCGCCGCGACGCGCATGGGCGTGATCGGGTTCATGAAGAACCTGGCCGACGACCTCGGGCACGAGAACATCCTGATCAACAACGTGTGCCCCGGCAGCATCATGTCAGAACGCATGATGGAAAACGTGGAGGACCGGGCTCGCACCCAGGGTATTCCTCTGGAGGACGCGCTGGCTCAGCGGGCAGAGCAGACGGCCCTGAAGCGCATCGGCGAACCTCGGGAACTGGCGTACCTGGTTGCGTTCCTCGCCTCTTCCCGCTCCAGCTACATCACCGGCACCACCATGCTGGTGGACGGCGGGCTGGTCCGGTCGGTCATGTAGGCGATACGTGACGACTCGGAACACACCCACTCCGCCTCCGGAGCCGGAAACACCCGAAGAGTACGTGGACCGGGGCAACCGCTACAGCCGGAACGGGGTTTACGAACGCGCCATCGCAGATTACACCGCGGCAATCGAACTTGATGCCGCGTGCGCCGATGCGTGGTTTAACCGAGGCGTCTCGTGGTACGAAGTCGGGGAGTACCAGCAGTCGATCGACGACCTGACCGAGGCCATCCGGCTGGACCCGGACGACGACAACTACTACTCCCGGCGATCGCTGTCCTACCTGTTCAACGACCAGCCGGATGAAGCGCAGGCGGACATGGACACCAGCGAGGAGATCCGTCTGCGCTCCTGGCAATGAACTGATTTCCGAGCCATCGCCCACTCACGCAATCCGCGTGATACTATCGGGCGCACCCGTCGGACACCTGCCGATTCGGTATCGTGCGGCGATCCGCGGGCGCCACTAAACAGAAGAGCAAAGGAGCGGTCAGATGCCGGAGATTGAGAACAAGCTGAAGGAACTGGGATACGAGCTGCCCCCGCCCCGGCCGCCGGGAGCGGGCAACATCATCCCCTACGTGCGCACCGGCAACCTGGTATTCCTGTCGGGAACCGGGCCGGGCCTGCCCGGGGGCGGGCTGCTGCACACCGGCAAGCTGGGCGGCGAGGTGACCGTCGAGCAGGGCTACGACTGCGCCCGGCAGACCATGCTGAACCTGCTCACCGTTCTGAAAGGCGCCATCGGAGACCTGGACAACGTGAGCCATATCGTCAAGCTGCTGGCCATGGTCAACTCCACGCCGGACTTTGGCGACACGCCCCGGGTGGCCAACGGCGCCTCGGACCTGCTGATCAGCCTCTACGGCGACCGGGGGCGGCACGCCCGTTCCGCCGTGGGCATGGCCACGCTGCCCGGCGGGATGCCCATCGAGATCGAGATGATCGTTGAGGTCAACGACTAGGGCGTGTTTACCTTTCCCGTCATTCCGGCCTTGAGCCGGAATCCAGTGTTCCAGACAAGCATAGCGCCTCGAAAGTGGCTATGCTCAAACTAGATGGATTCCGGCTTTCGCCGGAATGACGGTATGGGGTTTCAAAACGTCAACACAGCCTAGTCACGCCCGGCCAAGTTTTGCGCGCCGGCGCAAATTCTAGCCGCTGCGTTCGGCGAACTCGCTCTTGGCGGCCTCTACCAGCGTGGCGTCGCGCAGCAGGTCGCTGGCGGTCAGGCTCAGCGCCTTGGCGACGGACAGCGCGTTGGAAAGGGCAAAGTCCGTGATCGCCGTTTCGCACATGTCCCGGGTGTGCGACGCCACCGGCGTCTCGCTGACGGCGTAGCGCAACTCGAAGGCGGGCATGGCCTGGCTGACATTGCCGAAGTCGGTGGACGCGCCGCTGCCAGCTCGGCCGGCCACCGGCTCGTCCAACTTGATCCCCAAAGCCTGGATGTTGGCGGCCACGGCCTGGGCTAGAACCACGTTGGGCTGCACGTTCTCGTAGAAGGGGTAGAACTCCTCGACCTCCAGGCGCGCTCCGGTCATGGCCGCCGCGCCCTCAGCGATGGCGGCGACCTTGCCCACCACCTCGTTGCTCAGGTACTGCCCGTCCCGGGAGCGCAGCATGAAGTTGGCGGCGGCGAACTCGGGCACGACGTTGGGCGCCAGGCCGCCGTCGGTGATCACGCCGTGCATTCGCACGTCGTCCCGCAGGTGCTGGCGCAGGGCGTCAATGCCGGTGAACAGGTGGATCACCGCGTTCAGCGCGTTGATGCCGGCCTCGGGCGCGGCGGCGGCGTGGGCGGCCCGGCCGTGGAACATGTAACGGTAACCGACCATGGCCAGGCTCCAGCTCTCGCCTTTGGGCGCGGCCGCCGGTATCACAGTGCGGTTCGAGAACGGATGTGACGATAGGGTAGCGTCCACGCCGTCGAACACGCCGGCCTCCAGCAGCCGTATCTTGCCGCCGCCGCCCTCTTCGGCCGGCGTGCCGATGATCTCGATGCGGCCGGGCAGGTCCGCCGCGTTGGCCTGGAGGCCCAGCGCCGCGCCCATGGCAGCCATGGCGATGAGGTTGTGCCCGCAGCCGTGGCCGATCTCGGGCAACGCGTCGTATTCGGCCAGGACGGCGATGGTCGGGCCGTCACCGCCGCCGCCGGGGATGGTCGCCTTGAACGCGGTTTCAACGCCGCCGATGCCGCGCTCTACCTGTAGGCTGTGCTTTTCGAGGAACCCGGCCAGGGCGTTGGAGGAATAGTATTCCTGGTAATTCAGTTCGGGATGGGCGTGGACGTCCCTGGAAAGGTCGAACAGCTCCTGCTTTGATCCCTCGATGGTCGAGTTGGAACTCGACGCGAGCGCGTCCTTGGATGCGGTGTTGCGCATGGTCATGTTGCTGTCCCTCCTGGTCGCCGAAAGTGTGGTCTTGGTGGCCTGATCTGCTCGTTGAATGGAATGGATGATATCCTTGATTACGCGCGAGGTGAATACGCTTGAACGACTGCCCCAACAACGACATACGCAACCTGGCCATCATCGCCCACGTCGACCACGGCAAGACCACCCTGGTTGACGCGCTGCTGAAACAGGGCCAGGTTTTTCGCGCCCACCAGCAGGTTGGCGAGTTGATCATGGACACCAACCCGCTGGAGCGCGAGCGCGGCATCACCATCCTGGCCAAGAACGCGTCGGTCTCCTATCGCGGCGTCAGGATCAACATCATCGACACGCCGGGCCACGCGGACTTCAGCGGCGAGGTGGAGAGGGTCATGAACATGGCCGACGGCTGCCTGCTGCTGGTCGATGCCGTGGACGGCCCCATGCCGCAGACTACCTACGTCCTGCGCCAGGCGTTGCAGCAGGACGTCAAGCCCCTGGTTGTCATCAACAAGATCGACCGGCCCGAGGCCAGGGTCGGAGAGGTGCTCAATCTCGTACAGGATCTATTCCTTGAGCTGGCCACCGACGCGGAGCAACTGGATTTCCCGGTTCTGTACACCTCCGCCAAGCAGGGCTATGCCACACTGGACCCGGACCGGCCTGGCACGGACATGCAGCCGCTGTTTGACGCCATACTGGATGCGGTGCCGCCGCCCGCCGGCGATCCCGACGCGCCTCTGCAGATGCTGGTGGCCGCTTTGGACTACGACAACTACCTGGGGCAGGTGGCCGTGGGCCGCGTCACCAATGGCACCCTGAGATTGCGAGAGAACGTGGCGTTGGTCGCGCGGGACGGAGAGGCAACCACGCATAGCCTGGAACGCATCTTCGTGTTCCACGGCATGGAACGCGTCGAGGTATCCGAGGCCCACGCCGGGGACATCGTGGCCGTAACCGGCCCGGAGGGCGTCGCTATCGGTGACACCATCGCCAGCGCGGAGGACCCGCGGCCCTTGCCCAGCATCGACATCCAGGAACCCACGGTGCGCATGACCTTCGGCGTCAGCACCTCCCCGTTCGTGGGACGCGAGGGCGGGCGTTGCACGTCGCGAACTCTTCACGAGCGACTGATACGCGAGCTGCGCACCAACGTGAGCCTGCGAGTGGAAACCACGGCCAGCCCGGACGTGTTCGTGGTGGCGGGCCGCGGCGAGCTGCACCTGTCCATCCTGGTTGAGACCATGCGCCGCGAACAGTTCGAGTTCCAGGTATCCCGGCCTGTGCCCGTCACCAAAACCGTAGACGGCAAGACTCACGAACCCTGCGAGATCCTGAACATCAGCACGCGCGAGGATTACGTCGGCGTGCTGACGGAATACCTGGCCGCCCACCTGGGGCAACTCCGCGACATGCGCTACGGCGACGACGGCTACGTGCACCTGGAGTACAAGATACCCACCCGCGGCCTGATCGGTTTCAACGCCTTCTTCCTCCGCACCACGCGCGGCGACGGCGTGAAGAACAGCAGCTTCGATTCCTACGAGGTGATGCAAGGCGATATCAAGGATCAGCGTGGCGGTGCGCTGGTGGCGTCCGAGGGCGGGGCGGCCGTTACCTACGGGCTGCTCAACGCCCAGCGACGGGGCGACACCTTCATCGATCCCGGCACGCCGGTGTACGAGGGCATGGTGGTGGGCAGCCGCCGCCAGGAAGGCGACATCGAGATCAACGTCTGCAAGGAAAAGAAGCTGACCAACATGCGCTCGTCAACGGCCGACGTCGCCGAGCGGCTGAACGCCACCATCCGCATGAGCCTCGAGGAAACGCTGGAATTCATCGCCGACGATGAACTGGTGGAGGTCACGCCCCAGAATTTGCGCATCCGCAAGATGGAACTCTCCGCCCTGGACCGCAAGCGTCGGCGCCGCGACGGGGTTCGCGTCCGGGCGTAGCGCCCCGGTTTCCCAATATCCGGAGTTCAGCCGCCCACGAAACGGTCGCCAAAGATCGAGGCGACATACGCGCGCCCTCCGCCACCGACAGTCGGCGCGCCGCCACGGCGTCGTGCGGGGTCAGTCGCCCGTAAAGGATTAAAACGCAAGTCTCGCCGTCGCATTCAAAAATCACGTCGGCCGGATCAGTGGGAGCCTCACCGCCAGGCGCTTCGATTATCTCGGCGTCGCTGTCGCTCAAAACCAGGTCGAACATGCGCAACTCGGGGCTGTCGATGCTGAATCGATACCGCAGGGGGCGTCCTGCCAGCAACGGGTCGGGGCGGAATGCCCGCCGAGCGGCCCGGTCCACGGTATCCAGCAGAGCCGTCACGCTGCCATCTGAAAGGTGAAAGTCGTCCTGGAGCCGGGAGCGAATATCCCACCCGTGCATGGTCAGCTCGGCGATGCGCTGGGTCAGCAGAGTATCCATGAGCATGGGCCCGGCCGGCCAATAGACCAGGTTGTTCCACTGGTCAGGCTGTACCCGGCGGAACAGGGCCACGGTCTCGTCGATGCGCTCCGAAAAGTCTGCCAGCAGACCGTCGCCCAACCGCTGGCTGGCGTCAACCGCCCGCTGGTAGATGCTCCGGGCAAAGGCGTCTTCGTCGTGCTGTTCGGGAGCGGGCGAGCCCTCCGGGGGCGAATGATCCCCATCCAGACCCCGAAGCAGGCGGGTCGACAGGTCAACGCTGGTGAGGTGTCCGATTACGTCGGCAACGGTCCAGCCCTCGCACGCGCTGTCGGTCGCCCAAGCGTCTCGGGAAAGGTCTCCGAGGAAATCGAGAAGCATCTTTGCTTCGTGTTCCAGCAGATCGATGCGGTTAGCCGGCGCGTTCATGCTGAGCTCCGTTATGTGGCGTTACTGCGGGGTGCGGACGTGGCGCCAGGTCAGAGCTTGTGCCACGTCATTGTCAGAATCAAGATTTACCAGATTTTAAGATCTACAGGATGCGTATCAATCCCGCAAATCATCTAATCCGGCTAATCCTGATTCTGACATCTGTTGCCGGGATGGACTTTGTATGGCCCTGTTTTCGCTTATCGCGGATAGGAGCGTGGCAAGGTTTCGCCGGCACGTTGCGATATAATCCGCGACGGCGCCGCGCGTTTTGAAGCCAACAGCTGGAACGGTGATGTCATCCCCGGATTGACCATGCAGCCTTCTGATCCGCCCAGCGTTGCCATGTCCCGAAGGAGAGCGCCAGATGAATGAGGCCATTGTATTTGCGGTCCTCGGGCTCTCCCTGGTGTTGTTCATAGTCGGCAAGTGGCGCTACGACATCGTTGCCGTGCTGGCTTTGCTGGTGCTGGCGATAGCGGGCATCGTGCCCGCCGCGGAGGCCTATAAGGGGTTCGGGCACCCGGCGGTGATCACCGTGGCCGCGGTGTTGGTCCTGAGCCGCGCCCTCTACAACTCCGGCGTGGTGGACGTGATTGCCGATTGGTATTCGCGCATACCGGAGTTCCTGACCTTGAGGATCGCGGCGTTGTCCGGCATGACGGCATTTCTGTCGGCGTTCATGAACAACGTGGGAGCGGTGAGCCTGCTGCTGCCCGTGGCGATCCGCGTGGCCAACCGGAGTGAACATCCGCCCTCGCGGTTCCTTATGCCCCTGGCGTTCACGTCGCTGCTGGGAGGGATGATCACGCTGATCGGAACGCCGCCCAACGTGATCATTGCCAACTTTCGCCAGGAGCAGCTGGGCGCTCCATTCCAAATGTTTGACTTCACGCTGGTTGGGCTCATGGTAACCGCGGCCGGCGTGGTCTTCATAGTGCTGGTGGGCTGGCGCTTGATTCCGGATCGGCATACACCTCCCTCTCTGGGAGACACGGTTGACATCGAGAGCTACATGACCGAAGTGCGCGTGCCGGAGGACTCGAGGTTCGTGGGGCGGCGCCTGCGGGACATCGAAGAGTCTGCGGATGATGACGTCGCCATCGCCGGCCTGCTTCACCAGGGTATCGTGTACGGCGCACCGTCCAGCTACCAGACAATCGACGCCAACGACATCTTGATCATTGAGGCCGACCCGGAAGACCTGGCCGCTTTCGTGGAAAACACGGGATTCGAACTGGAGGGCTCCACCGACGCTCAATCCGAGATCAGCCAGACGCTGGATGCCGAGAATGTTGCCATAGTGGAGGCCATCGTGACCCCGGGCAGCCTGGCGCAAGACCGGAGCGCCCGGGAACTTCGCCTGCACTCGGAATTCGGCGTGAACCTCCTGGGAGTGTCCCGGCGTGGGCAGCGACTCGTTCGTCGGCTCGGCCATATCAACTTCCGGCTGGGAGACGTGCTGCTGCTCCAGGGTCAGGAGGAGGTCGTGCAGACCGCGCTGCCTCGGCTCGGGCTGCTGCCCCTGGCCGAGCGCGAGCTGCGCATCGGCCAAAGGCGGCGCCTCCTGTTCCCACTGGCCGTGTTTGCAGCCGCGTTGCTGCTGACCTCCTTCGGCTTTCTGTCGGTCCAGGTGTCATTCGTAGCCGCGGTGGTCGTTCTCGTGGTGACGCGGATCGTCTCGCTGGAAGAGGCCTACGAAGCCATCGACTGGCCGGTGATCATCCTCCTGGGCGCCATGATTCCGGTAGGCGAAGCATTGGAAACCACGGGAGGCGCGGCGCGGATCGCGGCAACCTTCGGGGATCTGGGCGCGGCTCTTCCTCCCTGGGCCATGCTGGGAATCGTGCTGGTGACGACGATGCTGCTGTCGGCCGTGATTAACAACGCCGCCGCCGTGATCCTCATGGCGCCCATTGGCATCAACGTGGCCGAAAACATCGGCGCGTCCCTGGACCCGTTCCTGATGGCGGTGGCCATCGGCGGGTCGTCGGCTTTCCTGTCACCCATCGGGCACCAGTCCAACACCATTGTGATGGGGCCGGGCGGTTACCGGTTCGTGGACTACTTGAGGATGGGCCTGCCGCTGGAAGTGGTGATCGTCGTGGTGTGCGTCCCCGCCATCATGTGGGTGTGGCCCTTGGGAGTGTAGCGGCAATTCGCCGGTTGGTGGCGCTGGGCACGCTGATGCCTCTGACACGATTCCAGCAGAGGCATATAATGGGCTCAGCATCGGGTCAACAAGCCTTCCTCACGGGTCCGCACAATAGCATGGAATTAATTGGCTCCAACATCCGCACTGGTGACCGCGACTTCCTGGACAACCGGGCCCGCATGGAAGCCCTGGTCCACGACCTGAAAGAGCGTTTGACCCAGGTCCGCGCCGGCGGCGGGCAACGGGCGGTGGATCTCCACCGCAGTCGCGGCAAGATGCTGGCAAGGGAGAGGATCGACGGTTTGATCGACCCCAACACTCCCTTCCTGGAAC
The DNA here is from genome assembly GCA_965207585.1 of Dehalococcoidia bacterium. Lineage (GTDB taxonomy): Bacteria > Chloroflexota > Dehalococcoidia > Lucifugimonadales > UBA3495 > Bin87. The sequence goes on from CBDBMT010000002.1 coordinate 153,621, forward strand.
TCAGCCCGCTGGCGGCCTGGGAAATGTACGACGGCGAGGAAGCCTCGGCCGGCATTGTGACCGGCGTGGGCGTAGTCCAGGGCAAAGAGGTGGTGATCCTGGCCAACGACGCCACCGTCAAGGGCGGAACCTACTACCCGATCACCGTGAAAAAGCACCTGCGCGCCCAGGAGATTGCCCTGGAAAACCACCTGCCCTGCATCTACCTGGTGGACTCGGGCGGCGCGTTCTTGCCGTTGCAGGCCGAGGTGTTCCCGGATCGCGACCATTTCGGGCGCATCTTCTACAACCAGGCCCAGATGTCGGCCCTGGGCATCCCCCAGGTGGCGGTGGTCATGGGATCGTGCACCGCCGGCGGGGCCTACATTCCGGCCATGAGCGACGAGGTGGTGATGGTGCGGCAGCAGGGCACCATTTTTCTCGGCGGGCCGCCGCTGGTTCGCGCGGCGACCGGCGAGGAGGTGGATCCGGAAACCCTCGGCGGAACCGAGGTGCACACCCGCGTGTCCGGCGTCGCCGATCACCAGGCCGCCGATGACGACGACGCCCTGGCCATCACCCGTGACATCGTCGAAAACTTCGTGCGCCGGCGCGACCCGCCCTTCGAGGTCGCTGCTCCCGAGCCTCCGGCGCACGACCCGACGGAGCTTTACGGGATAGTGTCGCCGGACAACCGGCGTCAGTACGACGTGCGCGAGGTGATCGGGCGTGTCGTGGACGGCAGCCGTTTCCACGAGTTCAAGGCCGGGTACGGGGAGACCCTGGTGTGCGGCTTTGCGCGCGTCTGGGGCTACCCGGTAGGGGTGGTCGCGAATAATGGCGTGCTCTTTTCCGAAAGCGCACTGAAGGGCACCCACTTCATCGAGTTGTGCAGCCAACGGGGGATACCGCTGCTGTTCCTGCAAAACATCACGGGGTTCATGGTAGGCAGCCAGTACGAGGCCGGCGGCATCGCCAAGGACGGCGCCAAGATGGTCATGGCGGTCTCCAACGCCTCGGTGCCCAAGTTCACCGTGATCATCGGCAGCTCTTTCGGAGCGGGCAACTACGGAATGTGCGGCCGCGCCTACCAGCCGCGCTTCCTTTGGACGTGGCCCAACTCTCGCATCTCGGTCATGGGCGGGCAGCAGGCGGCCGAGGTCCTGGCCACCATCAGGCTGCAGCAGCTGGAGCGGCAGGGCCGCACCCTGGAGCAGGAAGAGCGCGACGAATTGCAACGCCCCATCCTGCAAAAGTACGAAGAAGAGGGCGATCCCTACTACAGCACCGCCCGCCTGTGGGATGACGGCATCATCGACCCGGTGGACACGCGCGACGTGGTGGGCCTGGGGATTGCCGCGTCCATCAACGCCCCCTTCCCGGAGCAGAAGCGGGGCGTGTTCCGCATGTGAAGCCCGGCCTCGACCCCGGCGCTGCTATAATTCAGCCAGCCAGCCCGGCCCTGCTGCCAACCGCCAGGTGCGACATGACCATACCCAATACCTTCACCAGGACGCCCCATGTCCAAAGTTCCTTCGTGTTCCCCGACCCGCCGGAAGACCATGATGACAAGATGACCAACCATGACCAGATGGCCGAAACCGGCAACGCTCGTTATCTGGCCATCCACCTGGGCAACCCGGAGTCCACCCTGGTGGTCGGCGAGCGTTACCTGGCCCTGGTGCCCACTCGGGACATGACCAGGCTGACCTACCCTGACCTCCTGGTGGCCTTTGACGTGAAACCGGAGGACTACCGCCAGCACAACGCCTACGTCATCTCGGAGCAGGGAAAGCCGCCGGATTTCGTGCTGGAAGTGGCGTCCCCTTCCAGCGGCCGGCGGGACGTGGCGGAAAAGCGGGAGATCTACGCGGGTTTGCTCATCCCGGAGTACTGGCGGTTTGACGAAACGGGGCGGTATCACGGAGCGCGGCTGGCCGGGGATCGTTTGGTGAACGGGGAGTACGAACCGATAGACATAGACGAGCGGGACGGCGGGAGTTTGCAGGGGTACAGCGCGGTCCTGAACCTGAACCTGCGTTGGGCGCTGTCGGGTCGTACACCGTACCGGTATGGGCTGGCGCGTGGCCTGCCGCGCGGGCGTTTGGATTGGCACGACCCGACCACGGGTCAGCACATCACCACTCTTGAAGATGAACGGGAAGCCCGCCTCGCCGCCGAAGCCCGCGCCGCCGCTGCTGAAGCCCGCGTCCGCGAACTGGAAGAACGGCTCCGCCGGCAGAATCTCTGACGTGCGTCGGCTCTCGTCGGACGCTCTCTGATGTTCTCCAAAGTGGTGGTGGCCAATCGGGGCGAAATCGCGGTCAGGATTAACCAGACTCTCCGCGCCATGGAGATTGCCCCCGTGGCGGTGTATTCGGACCCTGACGCCGGCGCTCCCCACGTGTTGACCGCGGAACAGGCGATATCCCTGTCCGGGAACACGGCGGAAGAAACCTACCTGGACATCGACAAAATAGTTCAGGCCGCCCGAGACTGCGGCGCCGATGCCGTACACCCTGGCTACGGGTTCCTGTCGGAAAACCCGGCGTTCGCCCGGGCGTGCAGCGAAGCCGGGATCACGTTCATCGGCCCCACTCCGGAAAGCATGGCGCAACTCGGGGACAAGCTCCGCTCCAAGGACATTGCCCAGCGCGCCGGCGTGCCCGTGGTGCCGGGTTCTGCGGAGTGCCTGCCGGGCGATCCGGCGGCCGCCGAGTTCGCTGAGCGCTGGGGGTTCCCTCTGCTGGTGAAGGCTGCGGCCGGGGGCGGCGGTCGCGGCATGCGCGTGGTCGACAGACCGGAACGGTTGGACGCCGACATGGAACTGGCCAGCCGGGAGGCCCAGGCCGCCTTCGGCGACGGCCGCGTATTCCTGGAACGCTACATCTCTAACCCGCGCCACGTGGAGATCCAGGTGTTGGCCGACGGACACGGCCACACGATCTACCTGGGCGAGCGGGAGTGCAGCATCCAGCGTCGCCACCAGAAGATTATCGAGGAGACTCCATCGCCGGCGCTGACGCCCGAACTGCGCCGGAACATGGGCGAAGCCGCGGTCGCCGTGGCCCGGGAAGCCGGATACGTCAATGCAGGTACCGTCGAGTTCCTGTTGGACACCCGAGCGGGTGAGTTCTACTTCCTGGAAATGAACGCCCGCCTCCAGGTAGAGCACCCGATCACCGAGGCCGTGCTGGGAATGGACATGGTGGAATGGCAGGCACGCATCGCCAACGGGGAACCCCTGACGCTGCAACAGGAGGACATCCAGCCCCGGGGCCACGCCATCGAGTGCCGCATATATGCGGAAGACCCCTACCACGACTTCGTGCCGTCCACCGGGCCGCTGCTGCGCTGGCGACCTCCCAGCGGCCCGGGACTGCGGCTGGACAGTGGGGTGGCAGAGGGCCATGAGGTGTCAATCTATTACGATCCCATGCTCGCCAAGCTGGTGGCCTGGGCGCCGGACCGAGACCTCAGCCTGCGCCGCATGGACGTGGCCTTGTCCCAGTTCCTGGTGCTGGGCGTGATCACCAACATCCCGCTGTTGCGCGCGGTGCTGGGGCACGCTCAGTTTCAGCGGGGGGATTACGATACTGGATTCCTGGAATGGAACCCGGTAGTGACCAACCCAGCCCTGACTGACGAAACGCGCCTGGCAACCCGGGCATTGGCGGCATGGGCGTCACAACAGCCGGTCGGCCCAGCATCACCGGCGGCCTCGGCTGACAGGCGGGTGAGCGCCAACCCCTGGCAAATCGCCGGCGAGCGGAGGCTGCCGTGACCACGAGCCAGGGCCAGATGCGGGAGACGTACCCGGCTGAGGGTGAGGTGTATCGCTACCGGTCCGACGAGCAGGACGACTCGTTTTCCTTCAGATTGGAGGGCGATGAACCCGCGGTTGTGGATGCCTCGACGACTCTCGCCATCGAGTCGCGTCAGGCCGGAGAAGGGCTGTGCCGCACCGAATCGGGCCGTTCTATCCGGTTCGCCTGGGCCTGGGTCGGCCCTGAGCTGCACCTGTGGCTGGACGGCGCGCTGTTCGTGTTTCAGCGGGCGGAAACCCGGCGGCGCGGCGCCAGCGCTGCCACGGAAGCCCCGGGAGATATTCTCGCCCCCATGCCGGGCGCGGTGCTGGAGGTGCTGGTCAGCGAGGGTGACCGCGTAGAGCGCAACCAGACGGTGGCACTGATGGAATCGATGAAAATGGAGCTGGTTATCACCGCGCCCCGGCCCGGCGTCGTCAGGCGGGTGTCCGTGGAGCCGGGCCAACAGGTGGACCGGGGTATGCGCCTGATGGAGTTGGGTCCTGAAAGCGACTCCGAGGGCGGTCGCTGACGGCATCGCGCTTGCCGCCATACCGTCGACGCTCGGCGATGGCAGTGTTAGGATGCTGGCGATCGCGGCGTTCCCAAAGGCAGGACACGCCAGCTAAACCGGAGGAACCTCATGCCAGGCCAGGGTTTGGACTATTCCGCGCTATTCAACCGGGAGCTGCCGCCGCCGAGCCCCAAATGGGGAGGTCATCCCCGGTTTAACTTCATCGGCGGCCACAGCGACCCCGACATGGTTCCCACGGAAGGGTTCATCGAATCGGCGGAAAGGGTGTTCCGCGGCGACCCGCGCAACATCTCCATGTACAACTTCTCCGGCGGGCCGCAGGGCATCCTACCGTTGCGTGAGTTCCTGGTCGAAAAGCTGGGCCAGCATCGCGGCATCGATACGACGATTGACGACGTGCTGATCACGTCCGGTTCCGGCCAGGGGATCGAGCTGATTAACGAAATCCTGCTGGAGGAGGGCGACACCGCGATTGTAGAGGCGTTCAGCTTCTCCGGGGCGCTGGGCAATCTGCGGCGCAGGAAGGTCAATATCGTCGGCATCGACGTGGACCAGGACGGGATGCGGATGGATCACCTGGCGCAAGCCCTGGAAGACCTGCGCGAGCGGGGAGTGCTCCCCAAGTACATCTATACGATCCCGACGCTACAGAACCCCACCGGCACCGTGTTGACCATGGAGCGCCGGTTCCGGATGCTGGAGTTGAGCGAAGAATACGGCGTGCCGATATTTGAGGATGAGTGCTACGCAGACCTCATATTCGAGGGGGAGTACGAGAACGCCATCCGGTCGCTGGACGATTCCAACCGGGTGTTGCACATCGGCTCATTCTCAAAAACCCTGGGCCCCGGCACGCGGCTGGGCTACGTCGTGGCTTCGTGGGACGTGATGAGCCGCCTGCTTTCCCGGAAGAACGACGCCGGCACCGGCGTCATGGACCAGATGATCGTGGGCGACTACTTCGCCCACCATTACGAGGATCATATTTTGGAGATGAGGTCAGCGTTGCAACGCAAGTGCGACGTGCTGAGCAGTGCGCTCCGCGAGTCCTTCGGCCCCAGCGTCGAGTTCGAAGTGCCCCGGGGCGGCATGTACCTGTGGGTGAAGCTCCCCGACGGCGTCGATTCCCGCCAGTTGGAAGGGCCGGCGCTGCGGGAAGGCATCGCCTTCAACCCCGGGCCGGACTGGTCAGCCGACCCCGACGCGGCGGCCGGCTACATCCGGCTGTGTTTCGCTCTGCCGTCCGAAGCAGAAATACGGGAAGGGGTGGAGAAGATGGCCGACGTGTTCCGCAGGGAGGGCGCGCTGCTCTGATCGTGCGATCTCGCAGTCTCCACGGAACGAACTACGCGCTGCCGTCGATGCTGCGCGCAAACTCGAGGGTCCTAGCGGCCAGCGTGTCCGGGATTTCCACCTTCATGTTGTGACCCACCCCGTCGAAAAGTTCCAGCTGTGCATTGGGCATTCGCTCGACCATCAAACGCTGGATCTCCACCGGAGTAATGTCGTCGTGGGACGCGCCCAGGATCAGCGTGGGCACGGCGATGTCTGGCAGCAGCGGTGTTAGGTCCGCCGCCAGCAGGCAGCCCTGAAGCACCAGCACTTCGGACGCCTCGGTTTTTTCTCCTTCATCCGCGTACCATTGAACGACCTCGTCGGGAGTGTCCGGGCCGAACCGTTTATCGGTGTCGGCCAGCAGCCAGGCCCGCGTGCCCTGCTGCTCCAGTATTCCCCGCCAGGGCGCGGCGTCCATGTTGGCTCCCATCTGGGCCAGCCTGGGCGTGGATGCCACCAGCGTCAGGCTCAGCAGGCGTTCGGGGTGATCGTGGGCGAACCGGAGGCTCACGATGCCTCCGGCCGACGCCCCGACCAGGTGGGTCCGGTCGATCTCCAGCGCGTCCAGGACGCGAGCGATGTCGCCGGCCAGATCGGCCAGTTGGAATGAATCTCCCAGGGTCTTGCGCGTGCCGGCGTGGCCTCGCATGTCGAAACGCACCACCCGGCGATGCCGCGCCAGCGTGGGGACCCACGGTCGCCAGCGGTGCAGGTTGCCGCCGGCGGCGTGGTGGAGCAAGATCGGAGCATCCTCACGCCAGGGGTCTGAAAAATCGTCCAGGTGATAGTGAAACTCGTCGCCGTTCAGGTCCAGTGTCGGCATGGTTCCTCCGCGTAATCGTGGGTGCATTCACGCCCTTCGCCAGCCCCGGCTGTGCGGGTGCGGCTTCCGAGGCTGCGGACAAGCATATCCTACGGAAAATCCTCGATGCGACGGTTTGCGGAAGGACGGCATAGCGGCGTACTCCGCCGGCGTCGCCGCGAGTGTGTAGAATGCGGCAAGAAGCAATCCGCGCGGAGGGAAGCGGCCATGGCACTATCTCTGATACGGGGCAAACACGTCGTTTGCAAGGTCACCGGCTCTAACTCGGCGGAGGTGATCTCCGACGGGGCAGTGCTCCAACGCGATGGGGCTATCGAAGCGGTCGGGGACTACCGCGAGCTCAGCCGCCAGCATCCCGATGCCGAGGTCATCGGTTCCGGCAACCACATTGTCATGCCGGGGCTGGTCAACGACCACTTCCACGTGGGGCTGACGCCCTTCCAGATGGGCGCGCCGGACCTGCCGCTGGAAATGTGGAGCCTGCACCGCATCGGCGTTCGGGCCATCGACCCTTACCTGGACCAACTTTACGGAGCGGTCCAGATGATCGAGACCGGCACCACCACGGTGCAGGCGATTCACTCGACCCCTCGGGGAACCGGCCCGGTGAGCATGGAAATCGCCGACAAGGTGGTGGGCGCGTACCAGGCCTCCGGGATGCGGGTCTCTTACGCTCCTTCGGTTGCGGATCAGAACTCCATGGTTGCCGGCGCTGGCGGCGGCGAGGCCGATTTTGCGGCTCAAATGCCTCCCGATCTGGCCGAACGGTACCAATCCTTCATGGCCCCCGGCTACCGTCAAGTCGATGAAATCATGCCGGTCCTGGAAGAGATCTGCCGGAAATACGGCGGCAACCAGCATGAACGAGTGCAGGTGACGATGGCCCCCAGCAACGTGCACCGCTGCTCCGACGAGCTGCTCACGGCCATCAAGAACCTGGCAGGTCGCCACAGCACCGGCATTCACATTCACCTGCAGGAAACGGTGTACCAGAAGCTGTACGGCCACACCGCCTACGGCAAGACGCCCCTGCAACACCTTCACGAGATAGGTTTCCTGGGGCCGGAAGTGGTCTGTGGCCATAGCGTCTGGGCCACCGAGGAAGACCTCAGCATCATGGCGGCCACCGGCACCAACATCTGCCACAACGCCAGTTCGAATCTGCGGCTGCAAAGCGGCATCGCCCCCATGGGCCAGATCCTGGCGGCCGGTATCAAGGTGGCCATCGGCAGCGACGAGGCCGGCCTGAACGACGACAAGGACCTGTTCCAGGAGATGCGGCTGGTGCTGAAACTCCACCGAGTGCCCGGCATCGACCTGGAGCCGCCCACGTCCCATCAGGTCCTGGAGATGGCGACGGCCAATGGGGCCTACGCCAGCTGGTTCGGCGACCGCATCGGCACCCTGGAGCCGGGGAAGCGAGCGGACATGACGCTGGTGGACATGCGGAACATCGAGGAGCCGTTCCTGGACCCGCGGGTGTCGGTGGTCGACGCGCTGGTGCACCGGGCGCGGGGCATCGACGTGGACACCGTCCTCGTGGACGGTGAGGTGATACTGCGTGACGATCAGTTGACCCGGGTGGACAAGGATGAGCTGTTCCGGGAGCTGAAATCAGCCCTGGATCGGCCACTGACCGCGCAGGAGGAGGAACGGCGCGAACTGGCATCGCTGGTGGCGCCGCACCTGCGACGGTTCTACAGCGGCACCATGCCGCAAGATGCCCAGCCCTTCACCGCGTACAACGCGCGCTCCTGACGGCACTCGGCCGTGCGGGAGTCGGATTCCGCCTGCGGGCGTGAATCACGCCGCCATAGCGCTTTCGCGAGTGCTAATATCACCATGAGAACCGGCAACCAAACCCTGAAATTCCTAAACACCCTATTGGCCGTAGGCCCATCGGAGGCATCTTGGCTATTACAGAACTGGAAATCACCAAGCGGAGCAGTTTTGCGTCAGGGGAGCGCTTCGGCGACGTGGGGGCGTATGAGCTGCTGGAAGGCACCGCCCATTACGCGGTGGACCCGTCGCACCCGCGAAACCATGGGATCACCGACCTGGACCTCGCCCCCCGCAACGCCGACGGCAAGGTGGAATTTTCGGCGGATTTCGCCATGCTCCAGCCGGTGAACGTCGACCGGGGCAACCGCCGCATTCTGTTCGACGTGGTGAACCGGGGCCGGAAAACCGCCCTCAGCCTGAACAGCGTTCCCACCGCCAACGACCCCACGTCTCCCCTGGAGGCCGGAAACGGCTACCTGATGCGCCGGGGCTACACCGTCGTCTGGGGCGGCTGGCAGGCCGACGTCCCGCCCACGCCTGGCCTCATCGGAATGCACGCGCCGGAAGCCATCGGCCCCCAGGGCCCGCTGACCGGCAGGATCATGTGCCAGTTCCAGTGCAACGAACCAACGAACGTGTTCCTGCTGGCCGACCGGCAGCACCTGGCCAATCCCGCCGCGGATCCGGAGGAAGCAGAGGCCACGCTGACGGTGCGCGACCTACCCAACAGCCCGGCCACGGCCGTTGACCGTGACCAGTGGTCCTTCGTCCGGGTCGAAGACGCCGACCTGGAGCCGCAGCACAATCATATCTACATGCCTTCGGGGTTCGAGCCGGGCAAGATCTACCAGCTGGTCTACACCACCACCGGCAGCCGGATCGTGGGCCTCGGGTTCGCCGCCATGCGGGACGTGGTCTCCTTCCTGAAACACGCTCCCGCAACGGCGGGCAATCCCTGCGCCGACGCCATCGACTACGCCTATGCCATGGGCCGTTCCCAGAGCGGACGCTTCCTGCGCCAGTACATCCACGTTGGTATCAACGAGGATGAGGAGAACCGTCCGGCGTTGGACGGGATCATCCCCCACGTGGCCGGCGCGATGCGCGGCGAGTTCAACCTGCGCTTTGGGCAGCCCTCCAAGGACGTGTGCTACATCATCCCGGAGATGTTCCCCTTCACGGATACGCATCAGACTGATCCGGTGACGGGGGCGCAGGGGTCACTGCTGGAAACCCTGGAGCGTCAGGGCAGCGTGCCCAAGATCATGTTCACCAACACCTCCGCCGAGTACTGGCGGGGTGACGCGGCGCTGATCCACACCGACCTGGAAACCCTGACCGACGCGGCCGAGTCCGCCTCGGTGCGCCGTTATCACTTCGCCGGCTGCCAGCACGGTTCGGGTGACTTCCCGCCCATCGAGATCCGGGCCAACGACGGCATCAAGGGACAGCTCCCCTTCAACAGCGTGGACTACGCGCCGCTGCTGCGGGCTGCGCTGGACAACCTGGACCGCTGGGTGACCACAGGCGATGAGCCTCCCGCCAGCCGCCATCCCAGCCTGGACGACGGCACAGCGGTCGAGTCGCACACGTTGCTGGAACGATTTGCCAAGCTGCCCGGCGTTAGGGTGCCCACCGAGACGACCCGGGCGATCCGGCTGGACTACGGGCCGGAGTCGCACCTGGGCCGCACCATCAAGCTGCCGGCCGACGAGGGCGAGGAGTTCCCGGCGCTGGTTGCCGACATCGACGAGTCTTTCAATGAACGGCGGGGCATCTGCCTGCCCGACCTCACTGTGCCGGTGGCCACCTACACCGGCTGGAACCTGCGGGACGAGAGCATCGGCAACCCCGGTCTCTTTATCGGCATCACCGGCGGACTGGCCGGCTGGACGCTGCCCCTGCCGGCGACCCGCGCTGAACGAGAGGCCGCCGGCGACCCGCGATCATCAATCGAGGAACGCTACGCCGACCGCGCGGACTACCTGGAGCAAGTGACCCGCGCGGCGATGGACCTGGTTGCGGAGGGCTACCTGCTGGAGGAGGACGTCGCCGAGGTGGTGGACCTGGCGGGGCGGAAGTACGACTTCTGGTCGGCCGATGCCCAAAGGTGCTGAATTCATCACCAGTCTGGATGTTTGCCGCAATCTGAAAGAGGAGGAACGCCATGCCGTTGCAGTTGGACCACACCATCGTTCCCGCCTATGACAAGGTTAAATCTGCGGAGTTCATCGCCCGCATTTTCGGGCTGAGTTACGACGGACCATGGGGTCACTTCGCCCCGGTCAAGGTCAACGACATTCTGACCCTGGACTTCGACGACTCCGACAACCCGCGCTCCAATCACTACGCTTTCCTGGCCTCCGACGATGAGTTCGACGCGATCCTGCAACGCATCAAGGACGAAGGTGTCGTCTTCGGCAGCGGGCCGCGTTCGCGGACGGACGGCCAGATCAACCACCTGCACCAGGGGCGCGGGTTCTACTTCGAGTGCGAAAACGGCCATGTCTGGGAGGTCATCACACACACGTACATCACCGATTGACCCGCGCGCAACTACGGTTTCCGGCGGTGGTTTGTGGCAACCCTTGCCCGATGTTAAACTGATACGGCTACGGGCACCCAAAAATTTGCGCCTGGAACAGCATTCGGAGGAAAGAATGGCCACCCATACTGAATCTGCAGTCAACGACCTGCAAAGGACTGCACTGGAAAACCTCTGGGTATATCTGAGGGAACCCAGCGACATGGCCGAGAAGGGTGAGCCCCAGATTTTCGTCGAAGGCAAGGGCTGCCAGGTCACCGACGCCCTGGGCAACACTTACATCGACGCCATGTCCGGTCTCTGGCTGAAGAACGTCGGGTATGGCCAGAAGGAGATCGCCGACGCTGCCTACGAGCAAATGCTCAAGATCACTTATATGCCCATGGGCACCACCACGGAACCTACGGTCATGCTGTCGGACAAGATCGCGTCAATGATGCCCGGCGACCTCTCCCGCTGCTTCTTCACCAGCGGCGGTTCCGAGTCGGTGGAAACGGCGTTGAAACTGTCCCGGGCTTATTTCAAGCGCATGGGCGAACCCCAACGCACTAAATTCATCAGCCGCAAGGACTCGTACCACGGCGCCACCATGGGCGCGATGGCGCTGGGGGGCAACTACCTCTACCCCAGGGAAGACTACGAACCCCTGATGCCGAACACGTTCCACGCTCCCCAGCCCAACTTCTACCACTGCGAGTTCAACAGCGCCTCGCCGGAGGAATGCGGCCAACGGTGCGTGGACGCAATCGAGAGCATCATCCAGTTCCAGGGACCGGACACCGTCGCGGCGGTCATTGCCGAACCCATCTCCAGTCCCATGGGAGCCGTGGTTCCGCCGGACAACTATTGGCCCCTGTTGCGTGAGGTTTGCGACAAGTACGGGTGCCTGTTGATTGCCGACGAGGTGATCACCGGCTTTGGCCGCACCGGCAAATGGTTCGGGTGCAACCACTGGGGCGTCGTTCCGGACATGATGACGGTGGCCAAGGGCATCACCAGCGGATACATCCCCATGGGCGGGACCATCCTGCGCAAACCCATCGCCGACGCTTTCGTGGGCAGCCCACGGGCGGCCTTCCGGCACGTGATCACCTTCGGCGGTCATCCGGTGGCGGCAGCGGCCTCCCTGAAAAACCTGGAGATCATGGAACGGGAAGGCATGGTGGAGAATTCCGCCAGGATGGGGAAATACCTGCTCGACGGTTTCGAAGAACTCAAGGAAAAGCATTCCATCATCGGCAACGTGCGCGGCCTGGGCCTCATGTGCGGGATGGAACTGGTGAAGGACCGGGAAACCAGGGAACACTTCCCGGCCGACTCCGGCCTGGGCCCCAGGTTGACCCAGGGCTTTGCCGACAACGGCCTTTTCCTGCGCGGCGGAGACCTCATGAACATCATGCCGCCGCTGTGCGTTACGCCCGGCGAGATCGAGCAGATCGTGTCCACGATGGACAGCGTGATCGGTCAGGTGGCCTCGGACCTGGGTGCCGCCTAGAGCCTGTTTACAAACTGAAAATCACACCGTCGTTCCGGCGAAAGAACGTCACCCCGTACTTGATACGGGGCAGGAACCCAGAACAGCCGCGGCGATAGCGGCGTTGGTCGTATAGTGCGCTCACTGGATTCCGGCTTTCGCCGGAATGATGGCATTTGTCAACCGACCTTATGTGACCAACTGCCAGTAGCGGCGTCCTTCGGCGCACACTACGCGCCCGAAGCCGCCGTGGTGGCAGATGGCCATGATGGCGTCCTCGGCCTCGGCCCGCTCCACCAAGGCGGTGCGCGTGGCAACGCCTTGGTCTCCGTCCATGTCGAAGCTGAACTTCCAGCCGGTTTCGGTGACCTGCGCCGGGCCGTGGAAAACGTCGCCGAGGATGTAGGCGCGCTGCCCGCCGGAAACGACGGCGAGACTCATGGAACCCGGGGTGTGCCCCGGCGTGGGAATGGCGATGATTTCGCCAGTCAGCGCGCGCTCACCGTCCAGCAGGTCCAGGACGCCCAGATCCTGCAGCGGGCCGAGGGTCTGGTCCCAGTGGGGCGGGAACAGTTCCATCACCTCCGGGCGCTGGAACACTTCCCAGTCGGCGCGGTGGGCTACATAGCGGGCGTTGGGGAAAGTGGCCCGAGCCGGCGCGCCCGGTTCGTGGGTGAGGTTCCAGCCGACGTGGTCAAAGTGCAGGTGGCTGAAGAATACGGTGTCGATGTCCCCGGGGTTGACACCGGCCTCCTCCAGTTCCTGAAGAAGCCGGCCCTCGGCTCCACCGACCATGGCCTCGATTGAGTGGGGGTTGGAAGACGCTCCACCGAGCCCGGTGTCGACCAGGATGGTCTGCCCTTCGGATCGGATAAGGTAGCACTCGAAGTGGGCCAGCAGGTGGTCGCCGCGGAAACCGCTGGGGTAGCGCTCCTGGTAGGGCGCCCACGCCTCGGCGGAGACCTCGGGAAAGACGTCGCTCAAGGGCAGCGTGGCCTCCTGGTCATTCAGGGACAGGATCTCGACGTTGCCGACGGTCAACCTGGATTCCGGCATGGTATTCCCTCCTGGGACGGACCCAATGGCTGGCCCAGCTCAACCTGCTGGATCGAAGCCGTGCCATCTGTCCTTGCGTAAACTGGAGGTACATAGTATGCGCCCGCTGATGAGTTTGCCATCGTACCCGGCCGCTGCCCCGGATGTGTCAACGGTTCTCAATGCCAGTCATGGGCGGCGGGCATGGGAACGCGAGGATGGATGCCCTGCACGTCCGAGGCGATGACGTTGGCCGTCCCGTCCCACCGGGAAACGGTTCCCCGCACCAGCAACACGTGGCTGTTCAGCTGCCGGCGACTGCGGTGGAAGATCCGAGGCCACAGGATGGCCTGGGCATCCCCGGTCTCGTCTTCGATGGTAACGAACACCGTGCCGTCCTGCCCCTTGGGGTGCTGACGGGCGATGGGCCAGCCCGCCACCAGGACCTCCTCTCCCTCGGCGGCGCAGTCCACGGCGGCGGCGGGCCGGACCAAGTGTGAGAGGCCGGGGCGCACGAACTCCATCAGGTGCCCCCTGGGGTAGATGCCCAGGACCCGGTATTCACCGGCCATCTTCTCGTAGGCGGTGAAGTCGGGAAGGTCGGGAACATCGTCCTTGTCCGTGGCAGGAAAGGCCCGCTGCCCTTTCCTGCTGGGCCGAATGCCCAGGCCCGCGTTCCACAATGCCTGCCGGCGGTTTGGAGTGAGAGAATCGAAGGCCCCGGCCATGGTCAGAGATTCCAGAGCCTGGGGCTTCAGCCCGGTGCGCCGCACCAGGTCGGCAGGGCCGGAGTAGAGACCATGCCGCTCTCGCTCCGCCACGATGGCCTGTGCCGACGCCGCACCCACGTCCTTGACGAATCGGAGTCCGAGCAACACCGAATCCTCGGCCGGGGCACAGTCCACGTCGCTGCGGTTGACACAGGGATTCAGGAAGGGGACGCCACAGCGCCGAGCGTCCTGTTTCAGGGTCTCCACCGGGTAGAAACCCATGGGCTGGTTGTTGACCAGGGACACGAAGAACTCCACCGGGTAGTACCGCTTCAGCCAGGCAATCTGGTAGGCGGTGACGGCGAAAGCGTGGCTATGGCTTTCGGGAAACATGAACTGGCCGTTGATCTTGGCGAAAATCCTCTCGGCCACATCGTCCGGCACTCCATTGCCTCTGGCCCTTTCCAGAAACCGTTGCCGGTGCATGGCAATGAGGTGTTCGTTGTTGGGCCGAGCGAAGGCCCGCCTTATCTCATCGGCCTGGGCCGCGGTCATGCCGGCCACATCGCTGACCAGTTGCACCACCTGCTCCTGCCAGACGATGACGCCGCAGCCTCGCTCCAGGGCTCGCTTCTCCAGGGGATGGTCATATTCCCAGGAGACGCCGTGGCGATAGCGCTCCACGAACTGGCCCACGGCGCTGCCCTGGACGCCCACGCCGGGCCGTATCAACGCCACCTGATAAGCCAGGTCCAGCAGGTTGTGGGATTTCAACCGCTGGGCAATCTTCAGTTGCGCCGGCGACTGGAGCAGAAACACTCCCTTGGCGCTCCCGGCGTTGATCATGTCGTACACGGCAGAGTCATCCGGGCTGATATGGTTCAGGTCAAGTCTTGTGCCTTCCCGCTTCTCGATCAGGTCCAGCGCCTCTTCAATCTGGTCCAGCGCCGGCAGTGAGAGGAGGTCGATCTTGGCGAAATTGGCATCAGCCACGGAATCCTTGTTCCAGTCCATGATGTAGCGGCCCGGGGTGGCTCCGGCGCGAACTGGCGTCATCTCCGGTATCGGGGAACTGCTCAACACCATGCCGCCCACGTGCTGGCCCAGGCTGCGGGGAGCGTGCATCAGTTGAGGGGCCAACTCGGTCAACTCCCGCCAGCCCGGGGCGTCCACCAGGTTCCGGAACCCAGACAGGGCCAGCATCTCGTCGCGCAGCCGGGCCCCATCGCGAGACTGAAGTTGCCGGGAAAGCCCCCTCAGGTCCTCTTTGGGCAATCCCAGGGCCTTGCCCAAGTCCTGGAGGATGCCCTTGACCGAGTAGGTGGCGATGGCTCCGGCCAGGACGGCGCGGTCCGGCCCGAAGCTTTGATGCACTCGCTCGATGAGTTCGTCGCGCAGGGCCCTGGGAAAATCCAGGTCGATGTCAGGCAACAAGGAGGTGTCCTCGGAGATAAACCGTTCCAGGGTCAGGCCCCACCGCAACGGGTCAACGTGACTGATGCCAGTGAGGTAGCCCGTCAGCAGAGCCACCGAAGAACCCCGACCGCGTCCCGGCGGGCTTTCCTCCAAAGGGGTTTCCGGGTGGGCCAGGCCTTTCTCCTCCATGATTTCCCGGGCCAGCAGGACAATTTCCCGGTAGAGGAGCAGGAACCCGGCCAGGCCGTGGCGTTCGATCAGGCGGAACTCCTCGTCCAGCCGTTCCCGCACTTTACGGGACACTGACCCGTAGCGTCGCTGGGCGGCCTCGTGGCACAGTTGCCGAAGATAGGATGCCGGAGTGTAGCCTTCCGGCACGGCGGCATCGGGCAGAGTGTAGCCCAGGTCGGTGTCCAGGTTGAAATCGCATTGCTCCGCAATCCTGACGGTGTTGGCCATCGCTTCGGGGTAGCGTCGAAAAAGGGAAGCCATCTCCGCCGGAGGCTTCAGGCAGAGGTGTTGGTTGGGATGGATGTAGGGCAGGGCCTGCTCAATGGTGGTGTTGCGCCTGGCCGCGACCAGGGCGTGTTGCAGCCGGTAACGTTCCGGACAATGGTAGTGGACATCGTTGCTGGCAACGACAGGCGCCCCAGCGCTTTCGGCCAATCCCGCCAATTCCCGGTTGCGCTGTGTGTCCCCTTTCAGCAGATTCTGCTGGAGTTCCACGTACACCCCGTCCGGGCCATACCACTCACGATAGCATTTCAGAAGATGGCGAGCATCCTTGTGGCGACCTTCCGACAGCAGCCTGGACAGCGGGCCGTCCCGCCCTCCAGTTAGCAGCATCACACCCTCGGCGTGTTCCGGCAGGTACTCCGGATCCAGCCGGGGTTCCCGCCGGTCGGCAGCGTTGGCCAGGGTGAACAGCCGGGAGATGTTGGCGTAGCCTTGGCGAGTCTGCGCCAGCAGGACCAGGCGAGATTCATCCTGCAGGGTCAGCTCGCCGCCGGTAATAGGTCGGATGCCCAGGCTGCCGGCCAGCCGGGCAAACTCCAGGGCGCCGCAGAGATTGGCGTCGGTCAGGGCCAGAGCAGGGTGCCCGTACTCACCGGCCTGGGCCAGCAATTCGTGGACGTGGGAAGCCCCCACTCCAAAGGAATAGAAGCTCTTGGCGTGGAGTTCCACGTATCCGGCAACCACGGGTAGCCATCCGTCTGCTGCTAGTCCTGCCGAAACCAGCGGTTCTCATGCTGGTCCCGGAACAGGGTGACCTCCCCGCCGTCCTCACGGCCTACCCGGTAATAGGTTCTGGTCATCGGTCGAGGCATCCACCACAGGTCGAAGCACCACCGGTCTTCGATACGCGCTATCCTTCGCCACCGCTCCCCCAACCGTACCGCCGTCGGCTCGCCCTCCGGCCCTTCCCGCACCGCCACCGGGGATGGCGTGGAAAAGGGCTTCATGCCTCCGGCGCCGGGAGCGTCGAGCGGAATCTGCATGGCTCGCATCTCCGGCGCCGGGTGCCAGGGAGCCACCTGCGCCACCCGGTACAGGGCCGGTTTGCCTCCCGAGCGGGCCTGAAGCTGTCGTTCCGCTCCGGCCAGCCGTCGTTCCCGGTCGCCCCGCAGGTCCGCCAGCAGGCTCAACTGTGTCCCCGAGGCCCCGGTGATGCCGGACAGGGTCAGGGTCACCCCCTCCATCGGAGCCAGCGGGTGCTCGGTTTCCAGTTGGCCCCGGATGATGCGAGATGCCTGTTGCCAGTCGCTCACGGACTGCCTGAAGTGATATTGCTTCATCCAGGGAACGGCCCGGTACAGGACACACTCCAGGGCCACCCCGCTCACGCACTGGCCTCGGACGCAGGTCCGAGCAAAGGCCCGCCTGAGCAGGGTGTCCACTGTCGTCAGCAGCAGTTCCAGGGATGCCGAGGCAAAGGGCAGGTCGGCATGTTCGACGATGGACTCCTCGTGTTTCAAGGGGATCAGGGGAGAGTCGTCAATTCCCTGGGCCAGTTTCCACGCCTTTTGACCTGCCGAACCAAAGCGGTTCATGAGCGCTTCCGGTTCCATCACCGCCACGTCGCCCAGGGTGTAGAGGCCGAAACGGAGCATTTCCTCCCTGACCGCCGGGGGAATGGGTAGCAGTTCAACGGGGTGAGGCGCGAGGAAGCGGGCCACATCCCGAGGAACCTTCACCGACTCCAGGGGTTGGCAGGTCCGGGCAGCGACGTAGGCCGGGAACTTCGCCTCGCCCACGCCGACTCTCGGCGCCAGGTCCGGGGATACCGCGTTCAGCAGAGCCGTCACCAGTCGAGTCTCGCCGCCGTACAGGTCTTCCAGACCGTCCAGGCGTGCGTAGGCCGTGCCCAGCTCCGCCCCCTCCACCCGGTCGCTGACTCCCTGCAGGGAAAGGAGCATCCGGTCAAACACTCGGCAGTAGTCAGCCTCGTCCGCCTCCAGCACAATCCCGTTGACCTGGCGGGACAGGGCTTGCTCCACGGTCATTCCAGCATCAACACCAAATGCGGCGGGGAAATGGTCGATGACCCGGGGCCGGCCCCGGGAGCGGTCAACGATGAGGACGGCCCGGTTCTTCAGGTGGGACTGTCTTTGCATCTCCACCTTGGCCCGCAGATGGTTTACCAGCAGGCAGGCGATGAGTTTGGGATTGTCAGGAAGATTCATGACGACAATGCTATTAGCACATCCGTGCGATGCGCAACGGCCTGTTGTCATCAAACTGACTATCTCTCGCCCTGTAAATTCACACCTTGGGCAAGCCTACTTAGCGATTTTGGGACCAGTACACAGACCCGCGTAGTTGCGGAACATCTCACGAGCTTGGCGCCGCCGGCAGGAAACCGCGACAACCCAAAAACGGCGGGGACGTGCTTGCCTGCCGATTTATACTCAAAACGGGGGAAGATTTGGTACCCCTAAGAGTACCGTGATGCGAACTTTCCGGTGGGAGGTCTCCCTCTAAACTAACGAGGGACGCTGAGCCGGCTACGCCGTGAAGGTAACCCACGTCTCTGGGTGTGTCCGGGGGCCTAAGAGCCGCCCCTTGGCGCGCCGCTGTCACCGCCAGTTCACACCCACATTATCCACCCACACCGCGCCGGTGGCAAGCCCAGCACCGGGAGGTCTCGCTCTGGATTCGGGGGCTTGGATACGGGCGAATGAGATGAGGCGGAGAGAACATCGGTTGTCTCCCACCTCACGGCTAGAACTCCACTACACGCGTGCCTCCGAATCCCACAAGGACTCCAGCGAGTTCGCGCTATGCTCGTGACTACGGTCGATATCAAGCGGAACGCCGAGCACGCTTGAGAGCTCCGCTTATCCTTAGCCGGTAGGTCATCATATCTTCGCTGACTCCATAACAGTCGGCGGCCGCGTGAGAATCAAGGCCGGAGAAGGCAATACGATAGGCAGCCTCATTCGGGACAAGAATGCAGCCGCCCAGGTAAGCGGCTTCCGCCTCGACAAGGGAGTCGGCCCTCCTGGCTAAATCGCCTGTGCAGACAACTTCAGCGGCGTGAACGAGGAGAACGTGGGCTAATTCATGAGCCAAGTTGCTTACCTGCCGTCTCGGACTGTGGGAATCGTTGTGGATGACGATGCGTTTACCCTGCCCGACCGGGAGCAGCATGGCGGAGAACCCGCCTGAATTAGAGAGCAATGCCTGCGTTCCAAAGGGGCAGGCGCTCAGAAATGCACTCAAGGGGATAACCTGAATTGATAGGCGCTGGAAGACGTCCCGCGGGTCAAGCGGTGAAGTCTTGGCCAGTCCTGCTTGCTTGCGAAGTCCCAAAGCTATGTCATTAGCCCGGGCCTTGAAGCCATGCCGAAACTTGACCATTACCCATTCCTGAATTGCTGGTATGCGACCCGAATGATCTGCTCGAGAGCCGCGGCGTTCTCAGGGGTGAGATTGCGGTCGGCGCGCAGGTTGGCAGTGAGCTGCGCCAAGGGTTCGGGCGAGGATGCGCCGGGCAGGAAAAAAGCGGCATCCAAGCCGGACCAAGCCAAGAGTAGAGCCAGGCCGTCAACGTCCGGGCGCTTGCCTTGGGAGAGGCGACTGAGGGTTGGCTGACTCACCCCGGATTGCTCAGACACCTCCCTCCAGGTCAATCCCTTGGCCTGCCGATGAGAATCCAGCGCCGCGTAGAAGGATTCGACATCGAAAGCACCGCTAGGCATACCGTCCTCCTCAATCTGGATTCCTTTCTTGCAAATTGTATCCTAGTGTGGAATAATAGTCCAATTCCTATTTAGGAATGCACATCCTATTTGTAACGGAGGACGGAAATGGCCAGAGGGTCACGGGGCGGCGGAAGGCCGTCGGGAAGCGGTGTCCGGGGTTACACCCTGCGAGGCCGGAACGGAAAGATCAACTACGTGGGGACCACCAACAACCCCGGTCGGAGAGCCGGCGAGCACAAGTCCGATGGCAAGACCGGACGACTGCAAACGGAAACCCGGCCTTTGTCGCGGGGAGCGGCAGAGCGGTGGGAAGCCAACCGGCTCAAGACGTATCGGGACAATCACGGCGGAAAGAACCCACCCCACAACAGGACCAAGAATGGGTAAGCAACACAGGGCGGCAGGTATCTCGGTCCCGTCGCCCTGCCTATGTGAACGATGAAACCAGTTTGACGAAAGCCGGCAGGTCATCTGGTAAAATGATATATGCCCGTTTCAGATATCAACAATGGCTATACAACAGAGGGGTAGTTTGAGTGCAGCTAGGGTCATTGCTCAGCAATTTCCAGTTGGAGAAGGTACGTCTGGGCCCGGCTTGGGCTAACGTGGAAATCTCCTTCGATCAAAGCGACCAAGAAGCAGCTTGGGAGCTATACGTCGAGATGCTGCTGAGAGTCGTCACGCAGCCGCTCCCGTCCGAGGGCGGTGACGAGTCGACGGCCCTTGACAGCATCTATGCCCTTTTCCCGGTTACCAGGGAAATTCTCCGGCGCCGGGGCAGGAGCGCCATATCCTTCAGCAAAGTCGCTATTCCTGTCTTGAACCAAGTGGTCCGCCCTTTCACAACCAAATGGCATCCTCAATCCTTGGCGGGTGCTCTTGGCGAAGCAGAGAAGCGTACTGAGTTCCGGCAGGACCTGGAGGTGCTCCAAAGCGACTTGCGCAACTACAATCGACTCTTGGCGCAGATCGCTGGAGTGGAAGACTTGACCGATCTCGAAGTGCGACCGGATGCTGGTGATGTCCCGAACTAAGCGACACAAAGCGTTTATCTCCTATCATCATGGCTTGGACGAAGAGTGGAAGGCTCGTTTTGTACGGATGATGGGGGATCGGATAATTGACAAGTCCATCTATGTCGGCGAAATCGTCGATACGAACTCGCCGACGGCTGAGACCCTCCGACGCATTCGAGAGGAGTACATTTCAGAGGCAACTGTGGCCGTGGTTTTCATCGGGCCCCGCACTTGGCAGCGCAAATTTGTCGATTGGGAGATTGGCGCCGCTCTCAGGGACACGGACATGAACCCGAGGTGCGGCTTGATTGGGATCCTGCTCCCCACCCATCCTGACTTTGGAAAAACCACATACAATCCCCGTCTGATCCCTCCTCGGCTTGCTGACAACTGTTCAGGTGATGATCCGTTTGCGAAAATAGTCGATTGGCGCGGACTTGGCGGGGCAGACGATTTGCAGGCTCATATCCACAACGCCTTTCTGAGAAGAAGGAAGCAACCGGACCCCGACAACAGCCGGCTCCCCTTCGGGCGAAACTGGAACAGGCCTCCTAACCAAGGCTGGCAGGCTTAGTTTGCCGTGCTGGTAGCCTAATCGGCAGGAGTGAGAATTATGACGGAACCGATCAGGAACGTCTTTATCAGCCACAAGCACGAAGATGACGAGGGCCTTCAGGATCTGAAGCGTCTGGTGCGAGAGCACGGCATGACCTGGCGAGACTATTCGATTACCGCAGACAATCCAAACAACGCGCACAATGAGGACTACATCAAGTGGCAGATCCTCGCGCCGCGCATACGCCAAGCGGGTTGCCTCGTCGTTTACATCTCCGAAATAACCAAGAACAGCGATTGGGTAAACTGGGAAATCGAATACGCCCAGCGGCTAGGCAAGCGCATCGTCGGGGTTTGGGCTAGGGGAGACCGCGATTGCGACCTTCCCGAAGCCCTCGAAGACTATTGGGACGCCCTGGTGGGATGGAACGGTGAAAATATAATCGCCGCCATAAACGGGGCTTCGGATGAGTCGAACAAGAAGGATGGCACTCAAACCGACTACAGGCCAATTGAGCGTTATGCTTGTCGATAACCGGAGGGGCACGTGCCTAAATTGCACTCTTATGTAGTCGACAGAGACTACGGGTTCGCGCCGAACCCTTTTCACGGATTTTGCACCTTGGCAACCTGCAAGCCCATCATACGCAGGGTCGCTCAAGTGGGAGATTGGATAGTCGGAACCGGGTCAGCTTACAGGAATCGGCGAGGACACATCGTCTACGCGATGCGAGTAAGCGAAACGATGTCCTTCGACCAGTATTGGGCAGACCCACGGTTTCGTGCGAAGCGGCCGAACCTGCGTGGGAGTCGCAAGCAGGCATTCGGAGACAACATCTACCACAAGGACCCAAATACTGACCAGTGGCTCCAGGTAGACTCACACCACTGCCATGATGACGGAACACCCAATTCCGGGAATATAGCCAACGACACCCAGACCGACAGGATACTGATGGGCGAAGACTTCATTTACTGGGGCGGCGGCGGGCCTGAAATCCCAAAGTTCCACGGGATTGACATTTGCAAAAAGGGTCCGGGGCACAAGTCCAATTTCCCTGACGAGGCAGTCGATGCTTTTGTCGAATGGGTGCGTTCCTTCGGGGAGGGCGGATACCTCGGGAAGCCGCTGAGGTGGAATTGACCCCCGGGCCTTGCCTCGACACTCCTGAATTCCAAGCGACCTGAAAGCCCATTTAGAGGCGACGGTGGGCGCTCCGATTGAGGCAGCGCTGTGGGAGGGAATCAGAGATGCACCTGAACGAATACCAAGAGAGGGCCAAATCCACAGACCAGCAACCCCTTGGCGAGGGCATGGACCCCAACTCTTCGGAGATGCTGGTGCCCTTGCTGGGGATGGTTGGCGAGTTGGGTGAACTCCTGGCAGAGTACAAGAAATGGCTCCGCGACGGGCAAGCCTACGCTCTGTTCCCGGACCGAGCGAGGGAAGAACTGGGTGACCTATTGTGGTATCTGTCCAATACCGCGACAAAGTTCGGGCTCTCGTTGGAAGAAGTTGGCCGTTATAACCTACAAAAGACGGCGAGCCGATGGCCGGCCAAGGAAACTCAAGCCACGCCGCGCACACTGTTTGACGAGGAGTATCCGCCGGAGGAACGCTTGCCCAGGAAGATGAGGGTTACGATCAACGAGGGCGGGTCGAAGGTCGTCAAGATGTTCATAGACGGCAAGCAAGTCGGTGATGACTTGCGGGACAACCGGTACGACGATGACGGTTATCGATTCCACGACGTTTTTCACTTGACGTATGCCAGTGTCCTGGGTTGGTCTCCCATATTGCGCGCACTGCTACGGCGGAAACGCAAAAGCAATCCCGCCGTAGACGAGGTTGAAGACGGCGGCCGGGCCCGCGTAATAGAAGAGGGTATCGCCGCTATGGTGTTCAGCTACGCCGAAAGGCGGAATTTTCTGGAAGGAGCTGAGGGGGTCAGCTTCGAACTGCTCCGGACAATCAAAGACATGACGGCCCATCTGGAGGTCAGCCGCCGTGCCGAGGGGGAATGGGAAAGGGCTATCATGGAAGGGTTTCAGATTTGGCGGCAAGTCCGTGATTCAGGAGAAGCAAGAATCGAGGCGGACTTGGAGCGAGGCTCGATAACACTTGCACCGCGATAGACATTTAGCGCTGTATCCTCCAGAACCACCCGATGCTGCAACTGCTGCGGGCTTCGTGTCTGATCATATTTACGCTGCGAAACAGATGCAAGCCTATTATCAGGTCCCCTGGTTCGCCCGGCCTTCTTTGGGTTTGCTCTTGACGCTCAGTACAAGCTGTACGCAGGTCAATACGGCCACAGCGGCGGTGGCTAAAACCGCACCAGCCAAGGTTATCAGCAATAGAGCCCAGCCCCATTCGGTCACCCATGGTGGGACGGTGGCTCCGTCAACGTTCCGCAAACTTACAATGGTGGCGATAGACACACCCAGTATCGTGACGGCGACCAAAAATATCCCAAACATGACGACCGGTTGAATGTAGTCCCTGATTCTGCTTATTTCTACTTCAAACCGGTTTTGATGCCGTTCCTCACGCTCGTCTGCTTGTTCTTCGAGTCGCCTCGCTCTTTCCTCTGAATCGTCGTTGATGCGGGTGGCGTATGACCAGCTTGCGTCAACCTGATCGGATAGTCCGCCTTTAAGAACTTCCCATGTAGGATCCTTCGGAAATCTGGAGCAGTCTATCGGCTCCGCCAGTTGATGAACTTCAAAGGTGAAAACCGGGGCTTCTGGAAGTAGCTTAATCGTCTCGTTTCCCAGATTGGCGACACGGATGTACAGGCGCTCCCCATCCCTTTGTTGTCCATAGCACGGGTCCACCTGTATCCCCATAAGGCCAGTGAGTCCCTTGAGGGCGTAGCGGATACGAATGCCGATTTTGCCAACCAGGTCATTGGGCATAATCAGCTCTTCCATTGTGGACAGGACCGCTATCCTCCCGGGCTTGACTTCCAAGAAAGTTCCTGGGTAGTGATTGTCCTTCTCGTAAAATGTGCCATCGATCATCACCTGGTCAGTGGCCACCCTCAGAACGTAAGACGCCTCCATGAAACCGCTATCTATCCAAGTGCCAGGCTTGAAGATCTCAGGAGGAGAGGACGCGTCGTCGCAACGCTCTCGAATTTGGTCACCATTCAAAATCATGAATTCTACCTCGGTTCGTCGGAATGGCGGGAAGCCCCTCGGTTTGGGCAGCATTGGCCCAAGATGCGACCCGAGAGACGGACTGATCGGTAACTGCCCATGAAAGTCTGGTCAGAACAGAGTTCTTGCCGGAGGCACCAGTTCGTTTATACCCCACTTGGGCGGATACCAAAATTCGATGGGTTTGTTGGCTGGTCGGTAAATCTGCTTGATACGTGTGCGGTCGTTAGTCCCCCTGATTTCCGGGTGGCTGATTCTGGCGTACTTGGAGACTTCGCAGAACAGGTTTTGGCAGTCTATGAGTTGAAGGGGTCTTCCGAAGAGGGAGCGGAAGACTATCCCTCGGCGCTCGAATTCTTTCTCCTGCCGATCTGCGACCCATCGGATAATGTCAGATTCATCGAATCCTCCCAAATCGCTGAAGCATTTGTGAATCCCGTCCAAAGCGCCCGGACCGGGGGATGTGAACTCCATTTCCGAGAAGTCACAGATTGAACTGTAATTGAGGTCCGTAATCAGTTGATAGCTCAGGAAGTTTCCCAGTCCAGGATATGACCGGAGCAAGTGAAACGCGTGGTTCATGCAAGGCGCCTCGGCGATCTGGTCTGCTACGCGGTCCCTCATCATCGACTCCAGCAGCTTCAAGTGGTTGCGATGTTTTTCGCCGTAGCCGAAGGCGCGAGTACCTGATGGCATGATATACGCACCTGAATAAATTGCAGTTCCTGCCCTCATCGCCTCAACGTAAATCTCATCGTAGCCTGTAAAGGAATAATCCCTGAAATTAGGGAACCCCAATCGGGAGGTCAGCAACTCCCAAGTCTCTATCTTGTTGAACAACTTGAAGAGAATAGTCCGAAAGAAGATCTCTTCCGGTGTTTGCTGTCCCTGGTATATGACGTGGCGTATCAAATACTGGCTGACTCGGTCGGAGGCGCGGTAGGCGTTGGTGAACTTGTGGCGCCTAATAATTGGGTCCTCGGTCCAAGGCGGAGGATAGCCTTCGAGCTTCCTGAAAAACACTTGCTGGCGCTCGGCGGCGAAACGCCAGAACGCGTCGAATACGTCGATCTGTGTGGCAGGCGGTAGCGGCACAATATCGCTGTTGTCTCCCGAACGGGTGTACTTTGAGCTTACTCGAAAATCTTAGCAGATACCGTTGCCGAGAATGCGCTTATTCGCGGTTCTCGACATCCTTTCACAACATGCATGGCGGCCGCATCGGGTAGGTGCGGACCACCTCAGCCGCCGGTCCCATCCATTGCAATGAGAGAACAGGCGTACTCATCGCGGCAAGCCCGGTGGGAAGCCGTAGAGGACGACACAGTGCCGCGAAACTTACTTGACCCGCTGGCGTAATTTTGCCCCGGGGCGCTACTGCCCGTCTCGGCAAACCACCGTGTAGGAGCCGGCCGAGTTGGTATGCACCGCGTAGGACGTGCCGTCGAAATCGAAGACCAGTTTGTAGCCCGGAGTGATGACCTGGGCGTACATCACGCCCTCCCTCGGGCAGCCCAGGCTGACGTCGGACCGCTGCACACTCTCGGAGCCACCAAGCCTGAAGTCCCCTTCGTCCACCCCCAGCTCGTCGGCCAGCAGCTTCCGCGCCGCAGCCTCTATCTCCCCGGGGACCGTCGCATTGGCGGATGGCGCCGGTGCCGTCTCCGTAGCCCTCTGCTTCTCCCCATCGTTCCCGCCACAGGCTGTCCCGGCCAAAAAGCAAATCGCCGCCGCCGACGCCATGCGCAGTATGAACCGCGCCAGTATCGACCTCACAAATCTCCACCCTTCCTTGGGTTCCAACCAGACCGGCAACGCTCCCCAGCCTTGATGTCGTTATACCGAGGCGCCTGCCTCCGGCGGGCTGGGGTCCTCCGCCAGGGCCAGCTCAAAGGCAACGTAACCGAGCCTGGCTTCCATCTCCCGCTTCACGTCCCGTTTCAAACGCACCAGTTCCCGGGCGTTCCTGGCCACGAAGAACCCCGGCTGCATGAACGCCACCACCAGGTAGGAGCTGCCGGTCTTGGTGATGAACATATCCGAGATCTGCGTCTCGTCGATATGCGCGGAGACCAGGGAACGTATCTCGCCGGTAACCGCCCGGTCGCCGAGGGCGCCGCCGGAGACTTCTACGAAGGAGTCCCTGACCAGCTTGATGGGCTGATACAGGACCAGCACGCAGAGCGCCACGACGACGATGGCGTCCCCGATATGGGTGAGAAAGGCGAAGGCTCCCACCGCTGGAACGAACCCGAACCCTATCAATGCCCCTCCGGCGGCGGCGGAAAGCAGGCCGTCTATTGTGGACTGCACCGTGTAGGCTCCCAGGATGGTGCTGCTCCCCTTCAGTCTTCGATTGGAGAAGGCGAAGAGCCCGGCCAGTCCGAAGCACAGGACCACCATGACCACGGTGTACACCAGGATGACCGAGGTGTCGATGGCCTGAAACCGCTCCCCCTGGAAGTAGTCCACAATCTTAGTGGCGTTGCCCGCCACCGCGACCACGATCACACCGAGGGTGAGCAGCCCGATAAAGAGAGAGTAGGTGGGCTCGTACACGAACTGGCCGAAGGGGTAGGTCCGGCTGGTCCTGGTCTTGATCAGAGAGATGACGATGGCTAGTAGGGTCGCCAGCACCCCGATGAAGGAAAAGTTGCCGTCCAGCAGCAGGGCCTCCGCCCCGGAGAGGTAGTAGGCCAGCCACCCGCCGGCGGCCATGACCATGCCAACCACGGCCCCGATGACCAGCGCGACCTGCTCGGTCCGGTTGTTCACCATCGACCTCTATCCGGCGTCCGGTTCCTCACCCGCCCCCTCCCCCGCCGGCACCCTATACCCCACCCGTGGCTCGGTGAAAATGTGCCTGGGGTTGGACGCGTCCTCCCCCAGCTTCCGCCGCAGTATCTTCATGATGTTCCGCAGTAGCCAGCCCTTGCCCAGCCCGGGTTCCACGAGGCGGACACCATCAGCCGACTATAAGGCCCGGATCGTGGTGGCTATGCAGTTAATGTGGAACCAAATAGCCCGTTCTCCGAGCTTGCAGTGGCATGGAGACACGGACAGTTGCTCCCGCCACCCGGTAGCCCTGGTTAGTGCGTCCGGAGTGCAACCTCGCCGCCAAAATTTACCCTCAAAACTGGCCGACATGATGTCAGCAAGCCTGCCTGAGCGCCGCGTCCCATTCACTGGCGTCGTCCGTTGAGCCGATCAAGTCGCAGGGCGATTCCCCGTCTGAATTGGCGGCGTCAGTGTCGGCGCCGTACTCAATGAGCAGGGTGGCGATTTCAGCTCTGGCCTGGGCATCATGGTCGTACCAACGTGCGATCAGGTGAAGGGGAGTATCCCCATCGTGGTTTTGGGCCGAGGCGTCGGCCCCGCGCTCCAACAGTAGACGGACCACGCCCACTGCGTCGGACCGCATCGCGTAGTGGAGCGGGGTTTCGCCGTCTTCATCCCGGGCGGAAACGTCCGCCCCATGTTCCAGCAAGACCTCCGCGACCCCGGCGCTGCCGGTGAACGGAGCATAGTGCAGCGGTGTGGCTCCTCCCGGATGGGGCGCGGCCAAACTGGCCCCGTGTTCCAGCAAGAGGCTGATGACCCTGGGTTCGGGAATCCCCGACAACATGGCCCAGAGGAGAATGGAGCCGCCAAACCAATCGTCCTCCGGCGTTACGGATGGGTCGCACCCGTGAACCAGCAGGAGCCTCACGATTTCCGGATTCGCCGCCGCACCCCCGCTTGACGAGCCGCCCTCAAACAAACCGTAGTAGTAGAGGTGCAGCAGGGTCACGCCATTGTCCCAGTACCTCTCGGCGCCGTCGGCTCCGCTCTCCAGCAAGAGCCTTACGACGGCGGGGTTTCCATCATAGGCGGAGATTTGGACGGCCATGGACAGCGGCGTGTCTCCGTAGTTGTTCTTCCCGGGGTTCGGGTCTGCCCCCCGGGCCAGAAGCGCCCGGACCACCTCGTGGCCGTTGCCCGCAGCCACCGCCAGAGTGAGAACGGGGGTGTCGTGATAGTCCCTGGCGTGGATGTCCGCGCCACGGTCCAGCAGCAGGTTGATGACCTCGACCCGGCCGTCGGCGCTTGCCGCGACCGCGTAGTGCAGGGGAGTTTCGCCGGCGCCGTCGGCCAGGTCCAGGTCCGCGCCGTGGTCCAGCAGCAGTTCAATGATCTCCCGCTGGACATCCCTTTCGATGGCCAAGTGCAGGGCGGAGACGCCCTCATCGCCAATCACCGACGGGTCGGCTCCCTGGTCCAGTTCGGCCCGGACCGCTTCGAGGGTAAACTCACCCTTCGTCCAGAAAACTCCTGAGCACAACCGTCCGCAGGACGCATCTTCCGGTTCGGCTCCAGGCTTCGTGAACCGGGGCGGGGTCGGAACCGGGCCGTCGGGCGGCAACGGGACCACGCCCCGTTCGGTCCATTCCGTCAAGCGGGAAAAGTAAGGAGGGTGGTCGCTCGGTGGAGTGACACGTCCAACGTGGTCTTCTGCGGTCCTGCCCCAACAGACTGCGGTGCCGTCGGTCCGCACTGCACAACTGCGGCCCTCTCCAGCGCTCACCCGGGTGAACCTGCCGCCGGGCGGTGTAGCCTGGATTGTGTTCCCTCCCCAGCACAGGAGGGCGCCGTCGGCTTGTATTCCACAGCCGTGAATGCTGCCCATGTCCAGCGTCGCCAGCGGGCCCAGCTCCGGCCGGGGATATTGATGGCCGCTCCATGACTGGCACGACACCTTCGAATCTGCCGTGATCCCGCAGCCGTCATGGGCTCCGATCTGGAAGGAAGTGAAGCTGCCCTGGGGAGATGGGATGGCGCCGCCCCAACATTCGACCGCTCCACCGCTCCTGATGCCGCAGGCCGAGTCGTCGCCCGATGCTATGGAGACGAACTCTCCCCCGGGAGGTCCGCTGCGAACGCCGGAGTAGTTCAGCTCACCCCAGCACGCCGCTTCACCGCCGGGCCGCAACCCGCAGGTGTGGTTGTCACCAGCGCTGATGGCCGTAAACCGTCCTCCCGGCGAAGTCGCCTGTCCCTCGTGGCTGCTCCCCCAGCAAACGACCGAACCATCGGTCCTCAATCCGCAGGTATGGAAGCGGCCGGCGGTGACGTCCAGGAAATCCCCCTTGGGAGGGTTGTCCAGGTCCCGGTCCAGGTCGGGTTCCGGCCCGCCTCCGCCCGGGTACTGGCTGTACCCCCAACAGCGGATTTTGTTTTCCGTGGTCACCGCGCAGTTGTGAAGATAACCGACGCTGATGGCCCGGTAGGTGGGGCCTCCAGACTCGGAGCGTCCGCCGTCCGGGTTGCCCCAGCAGAACCTGTTGTGATACCAGCCGCGATAGGTCTGCGTCGCTTCCTGCCACTGGCACGAATTGTCCTCGCCGACGGCGATGTAAGTGGTCAACTCATGGTCCCGCACCGCTGAAACCGCGTAGACCATCCCCAGCTCGTTGATGCCGTACCCGCCGGGCGGCATTGCGCCCAATGAAGTCCCCCAGCACACGACGATGCCGTCGTCCCTTTGCGCGCAGGCAAACTCCTCGCCAACGCTGATGGCCGTGAAACTCCCCTGCGGAGGCGCTCCCAGGCCCTCCAGGGCCCAGGTCGGAAGCGGGCTCCAGCAGCGCAGGGCGCCGCCGGGCCGGACCCCGCAGCCTCTTTCGCCATACACGCTGATCGTCTTGAAGCTGCCCTCCGGGGCCGGCAGTTGCGAGAACTCCCCATCGCGATATTCCCAACACGCGACGGAGCCGTCATTCCTCAGACCGCAGGTGTAGCCATCGTGGTCCGCGCTCACCGACGCGAATTCTTCGCCGGGCAGCACGGCCACGCCCTCGCCGTATTCCCCGCCCCAGCAGATCGCGCTGCCATCGGCCTGGACGCCGCAGGTGTGGCTGTGCCCGGCATCCAGCATCAGGAACTCCCCCGCCGGGGCCCGGTCCAGGCCGTCGTCAGCCCCATAGTCGTCGGTCCAACATTCGACCTCTCCGTCTTTTTTCAGGCCGCACAGGTGGCTGTCCCCAGCGGCCAGGGATGTGTAGACTTCGGTGGATTCGGCCAGTTGTTCCGATTGGGGGGGCGCCCACTCGCCCCAGCATTCGATTCCGCCCTGGGGCCGTGCGCCGCAGGAGTACCGGCGGAATGTGGCGACCGCAGTGAACGAACCAACGGGCCCCGAGGTCTGTCCGTACCAGTCTTCACCCCAGCAGACGACGGTGCCGTCGGCCCGCAGGCCGCAGCTGTGGCTGAGTCCCGAGGCCATGGTCACCAGGTCCTTTGTCGTGTCGTACTCGATGTTGGTTTGCGTCGCCGGGGTCTGGGGATTCGGTCCCTGAACGGATGTCTGCTGGGCGCCGGGAGACTGCGGCACGGGAGTCGCCACTGCCGCAGTCGTGAGCGCAGGTGAGTTGGTTGGCGTTACGGCGGCAGACGGAGGTTCAGTCGGTGTGACCGCCACCCCGGGCGCTCCTGTGGGCGCAATTGTTGCCGTGGCGTCCGTTTCTTGGCCAGCCTGGTCGGGGGACGGAGCCGAGGTGGGGCCGGTTTCGGTGGTACAGGCCATGACCAGGGCTGCGAACAGCACGGCCAGGGCAGCGAGTATTTTCAAGGTGTCTCACCATTTTCGCCCGACAAGGAGCGCGTAAGTGAATACGGGCGAATCAACCTTGACTCAGTTGCTTGGTTGCCCCGACCATTGCGGACCACGATGACTTCATGGCCGCAATGCAGCGGAACCCTCTCGACTGCGGGAATCGCCGGAGGGTCAACCCGGCGAGGCCCGGCGCCCAACTCCTCGATGGCGCGCTTACTGACCTGCTCACCGACGATGACCCCGGTTGGCG
Source organism: Dehalococcoidia bacterium (assembly GCA_965207585.1). Taxonomy (GTDB): domain Bacteria; phylum Chloroflexota; class Dehalococcoidia; order Lucifugimonadales; family UBA3495; genus Bin87. Next base: position 184,841 of record CBDBMT010000002.1, read on the forward strand.
ACACCTGAAACAATACCTGCCCGCCGCCCTGGTTCAGGAAAGCGCACGCCGTCCTAGCCACCTCTCGGCGCGTGCCGGTCGCCTCCTTGAACTCCGGCGTCTCTGACTCGCCGGCTTTGGTCTGAGCTGTGATGTAGTCAGGCGTCATTGCTTCTCCCGTTATCAAGCCACTCTGCAAGAGGCCCGAGACGTCCCTTTAGGTCTCTTGCGAGGTCCGCATCACCCCTGACTCGCGCTACGACCATACTCTCGTAGTCTGCCTGACTCCTACATCCTAGAGTTGCCACTATTCCCTCGAGGACACGGCTCTCCCTGAGTGGATAGCGGGCAATCAGCCCATCCAGGTCTCCCGATTCGACGAGACCGTTGAAGTGGATCAATTCGTCCTGGTAGGGATTCTCTATTGGTTCACTGATTGTCAGCTGTTCGCCCGTCGCCCTGATCTCCCTCCAATCAGGTAGGTGGCTTGTGAAGCGGTTGTGTACCAGTCTCTCGCTACGCCTCGCGGCCATTCTCTCGGGAAGGTCGCGGTCTGCTCCAATTGCTTCCAAAGCATTTTGTTTCGCGGCTTCAAGCATCTCCTGTGGATCACGTCCCAAGGACTCCGCTTGTCTGCAAGCCACGGCTTCGATGGCGTCCGAACAGTAGTACAGCGATTCTACTGAGCACACGTCCAGAGCAAATACGTTGTCTTGGGCAAGTTCGTTCACCTGGTCCTGGGTACGGTCGTCTCTGTCGATCAGCCCAACTGCCTCCACATAATGATGCCCGTAAGAGCCGCCCAGGCCCTTTGCGGCCCTGGTAACCTCCTCACAACTCTTTTTGGGAATCACCGACAGTTCCGGGAACATGGCTCCATACAGCGGCAGGTCACGGCTGTTGGCCGTACCTTCCACGAAAAGGATTCTCCGCCTTGCCCCCAAGATGTCCCGCCTGAGGTCCTCTGGCAATTCCTCGCCGGATTCCAGGACTTCGGCGTCCCACGCCCTGGGGCTGTCGCCATCCCATTCACACGCTTGAACCTTCAGAACGCGTGCATCCCGGTGGGTGCCGGGCAGAGTAATCTCATATGTCACTACGATGAACGCGCAATCCCGTCGTTGTTCGAACAGCGCCGAGATGAATGGTTCAATGATTGATCGATGAAGATGTTTGTCAGGCTCATCAATCACGATAATCGTGTCAGGCTCCGCTGTCAGGACTTCCGCAGCCAGAATCATTGCGTTCCGTTCGCCATCCGACATTCTCGCTATGCTGTACGCATAATCTGTACCCCTCTTCGCTATGAGTTTCTCTTGCTCTCCTATCTCAATTGAAACTTTGAAACTCGCCTGTTTCAGCACCTCGTTGAGCTGCGTGAGAACAGATTCTTCAACTCCCTCAAGTGAGTCGCTGTCTCCTTCTTCGATGAGTGAGGCAATCGATCTAGCGCGTCTATTCTCCTTTGCGACAAGCTCGAACAAAATCTGGGAGAGTTTTTCTTCGGACTGATTTTCTTGCCAACGAAAATCTGCAAGGAGCTCATCACGATAGATGGCTTCGTCAAGGACATTCATTCCAGTTCCTGAGGAATCAGCCGCCATGATTTCGTGAGCACGAAACCCTATGCCTTCCGCCTTGTGGGACGCGAGTGCGATCTGTCTAAAGGCAGATGACTTTCGGACTTGTTTGCCTCGCATTTGACTCAGGACATGTTGGAGCAACGCAGTTTTGCCTGACCCATTCGCCCCGACCACAAATAGTCGCTCACCTGCCTCAATAGGTATCACCAGTGGACCACCCGATATCTTGGGAATAGAAATTTCCATCTAATTCTCCCTGTCTGTCGAAAGTTCAAGCTCTCCCACCGGTATCTCCCCCGTCATGAGCTTGTGCGGCGGCGCCTTGAACAGCTCCTACAGCACGCGGCGCCTGAACCGGTCCAAGCCTATCTTACGGTCAATGGCGTCGAGGAGGGGGACGATATTCTGCTGCTCATCCATAGTGGGCAGCGGAAACATAACCGTTCGCGGCTTGCTTGGGTTGATACTAGCTTCATTCCCCTTCACTCAGGGCGCACCCGGTGTCGAATTCCCCGAAGGCGAACCAGATGATGTTGCACCACGGCGTGAACTCCGCAACCCTCCCCCCGCTCACGCTCACGTCGTAGCTCCCGTCATCGTTGCGATTCACCTCAAGCCGGACGCCGCTGCCTATGTCGCGGGACTCGCCGTCCTGCATCACCGAGAAATCGTCGTAGCCCCGGTTCACGTCTGAGGAGAAGTCGGGGTTGCGCTCATCGTACAGCGCCGGACCGAAGCGGGCGTTCGTCCCCGTGCCGGTGGACTGGTCGTACCGGCTCACCAGCACCCCGTCGTAGCGGAAGGGACGCCGCTCTTCGGGCGATGACTGGTCGTAAACCACGGGATAGTTATCCACGTAGGCGGGATTGCGCCCGTCCAGCACCTCGACCGTGGTGAAGGCGTGCTTTCTCCCGGACGAGATCACCAGGAACTGGTAGCCCCTCTCCCGAGGCGGTTGCAGTGTGTACGTCCCGGCGTCGCCCCGGTGCAGCGCCACCTCCTCCGGGTCGATCCACCCGGCGGCGTAGCGGTTCACCGCCATGGTCGAGGGCATATCCTGATGCCAGCCAAGTACCGGCAGATACGAGATGGTGGACATGAAGTCGAGGACGTTGCTGTACGGGTTGGGAAGATTGTCCTCATCCTCGTCCCACCGGACCTCGGCGTAGGAGTGGGGCCACATCATCCAGCCGTGCCCGATCTCGTGCACCAGGTTCTCCATGTTCGCCTGGCGCAGGCTCACCAGGCCCATCCGCGCGGCGCCGTTGAAGGCGTCGCCGCCGGTGTCGGCCGCCACGTCGGTGAGCAGGGTGCGGTTCAGGCCGCCGGGAGCGCCCAGGTCGCACGGGTAGCTGTCCGCCGCCTGGCCCCGGCAGTCCATCACCCCGGCCAGCCGCATCTGCTGACCGTGTACGTCATTGGGAGAGCCTTCCCCCTCCAACGCGAAGTCGTTCCCCGCGTGGAAACGCATCCTGAGTCTGCCCTCGGAAATCTTCCCGAAGTAGACGGCGACGTGGGTGTTCAGGATGTTCACCGCCTCTGCCATCGTCATGGTCTCCCGCTTGCCGTCGTCCTCGTACCATCCGGGGGCGTCCGGCGGCACCCGGGCGATGTCCACCGCGATGTCCAGGTCGCCCAGCGTGTAGTAGGTCGGGTCAACCGGCGGGTCCAGGTAGGTGCGGTCCGGGTACTTCTTCATCGGAGTGCAGCCCTCGAAGCCCATGTAGCCGTAGCGCAGGTAGCTGCCGTTGCCGTAGAAGCGGATGAGCGACAGGGGGTCGGAGCCGCCCAGGTCGGTCATGCCGGCCTCCAGCCAGGGGGAAGTGTCCTTGTCCGGCGACAGGCAGGAGTAGGGTTCCGACTCCGTCCACCAGTCCTGCGGCTCCAGGTTGTTCCACATGGCGAAGGGGTCGTCAGTCATCGGCCTGGGCACACCGGGAGGCACCACCGTCGGCAACGGCGTAGGGGTGTCCATGACCGTGGGAGCGGGAGTATAGGTTGTACGAAGCCCGCCAGAGATTGTTGGCGTGGGGAGCGGAGACAACGCAGATGCAGGAGTGGGCATCAGGGCATGGTCCTCAGCCGTCCCCAGGCCCGCCGGACTCCCGTCCGGCTGCCCATTGCAGGCCGCCAATCCGAGCAGAATCAGGGCAATTCCACACGCGAGAGCCAGCCACCTGGAAAGTCCGAGCCGCTCTATCAATCCGATGCCTCCTGCATGGCTGCTGCCGCCACCGCTCTGTCAGTCACAACCTGACCCATCTGACCAGCATCAGCGCAATCGGCGGGACCAAATGCGGCAAATCATCCAGGCACTGACGACGCTGGAAACGGGGATCAAGAGGCCCCAATACTCCCCGGCTATGAAATCAATGCTGGGAATGCCGATGTACCAGAGCATGGAGAAACCCACACCAACGATCCCGCCAACCAGTCCCGCCAGTGCGCCTCTTTTCCAACCGAGGCTGCGCATCGGCCAGCCGCAGACCAGCCCTGCCATGAGGGCCGGCACGAAGGTTAGCAACAGCAGTAACCACCACACGAAGAGCAGCAGGAAGAAATAGGTTCTCATAGCCCGCGCTCAGTTATTTGCGGTTACGCCGACGAGAACCAGCCAACGGATGAAACGTCGCCGCCCCAGGTCGCAGACGCCTCCCGGCAAGTCGGCGTTCCCCAGGGTCACGGCGTGGCCCCATCCGGCTCTTCGGCCTCACCCAGCCGGTAGCCGGCGCGGGGCTCGTTGATGATGTACCTGGGGTTTTCGGCGCTCTCCCCCAGCTTCTCGCGCAGCCGCCTCACGTAGCCCCGCAGCATACTGGAGTCGCCGGGCTCCCGCGTTGACCAGACCCGGGTCATCAGGTGCTCCCGGGTCAGGGTCCTCCCCGCGTTCACCGCCAGCTCGCAGAGCAGCCGGTACTCCGTTTCGGTCAGTCCCGCCGCCCGGCCGCCCACCGTCACCCGGCGCCGGGCGTAGTCGATGGCCAGCTCCCCCAGGTGGAAGGAACCCTGGTCCGGCTCCCTGGCCGGCGGGTCCCTCCGCCTGAGCGCCGCGCCCACCCGGGCCACCAGCTCGGTGGTGGAGAAGGGCCTGGCGATGTAGTCGTCCGCGCCGCTCTCGAAGGCCAGGGCCAGCTCCCCCTCCGGGGCCGCGCCGCGTCCCGACAGCAGCACCACCGGCGCGCCGGTGGCCTCCGATACGCGCTGCACCAGCCCCGGCCCGCCGGCCCCGGCCAGCGCCGCGTCCAGCAGCACCAGGTGGGGCCGCTCCGAGGCGATGAGCCGCTCCACATCCTCCGGGTCCCAGGTGGCCACCGGGGTGTAGCCCGCTTCCGTCAGGGTGTTGCGGATGTGCCACAGCGCCTGGGGGTCGTCCACCACCACCAGCACCCGTCCCAGGCCCCGGGCGGCGCGCCCGGCGTAGGCGGAAGACCGGCCCGCCGCTCCCGCCCGGCCTGCCGCGATCTCGGTAGCCGCCGGCAGGGTGAAGATGAACCTGGACCCCAGACCCGGGCCGTCGTTCTCCACCCAGACGCGGCCCCCGTGGGCCTCCACGATGCCCCGGCACACCGCCAGGCCCAGGTCTCCTCCCCCGCTCTCGCCCCCGCCTCCCGCGAGGGAGCGCCGGCGAAACAGCAGGGGCAGGGGCTGGGGCGGCAGGTCCTGCCCCCGTCCGGCCACGCACACCGCCACGTGGGAGTCCTCCAGGCGGGCGCTCACCGTGATCACCGAACCTTCCGGGGAGTAGCCGGCGGCGTGGGACAGCAGGCGGTCCAGCACCTGGAGGGTCCGCTGCCGGTCGGCGGCCACCGGGGGCAGGTCCGGGGGAAGGTCCACCTCCACCGGGTTGCCCGTCCCGCCCTCCGGCAGGGACGCCTGGGCCTGGCCCGCCAGGAAGGCCAGGTCCGTGGGTTCCGGGGTGAGCAGCAGCGTCCCAGCCTCGATGCGGGCCAGCTCCAGCAGGTCCCAGAGCAGGCCCTGCATCCGCTCGGCCTGCCACTCGATGAGGCCGAAGAACTGGCGGGTCTTGTCCAGGTCCAGCCGGGCCGGGTCCTTCAGCACGGCGGCGGCCGAGCCCCGGATGGAGGTCAGGGGCGCCAGTAGCTCCTGGCTCACCAGGCCCAGGAACTCGGCCCGCTGCCGTCCCAGCTCCCGCAGGGGCGGCAGGTCCTGGACCGTGACCACCACCGACTCCGGGACGCCCTCCTCCGACAGGATGGGCGTGGCGTTGATGATGGCGCTGACCCGGCGCCCGTCGGGGACCTGCATCTCGATCTCCTCGGCCCGCACCGTCTCCCCCGAGCCCAACGCCGCCGCCAGGGGATACTCCTTCAGCGAGACCTCCCGGCCGTCGGCCCGCCGGAAGGTCAACCCCTCCAGCAGTTGCTCCGGGCTCTGGCCCGGGTCGCTCAGCCCCGCCGCGATCCGCAGCGCCGCCCGGTTGACCAGGGTGGGCATCCCGGTGCCGGCGTCGAAGACCACCACGCCCACCGGCGAGGTGTTGACCAGGGTCTCCAGGTCGGCCCGGGCCCGCCGCTCCTCCCGGTGACGGCGGGCGTTGGCGATGACCAGGGCCGCCTGGGCGGCGAACATGGCCAGGGTATCCTCGTCCTCCTGGCTGAATTCCCGCCCCTCCGCATCGTGGGCCAGGTAGACGGTGCCCACGCTCATCCCCTGGTGACGGATGGGCGCCACCAGCAGGGAGGACGCCGGTATCGGCGGCGTGAACTCCCCCATTCCCAGCGCGCCGAGGTAGCCGGCGATGTTGGCCAGCCGCAGGGGCGTGGTCAACCCGCTGAGGTACTCGAAGAAGCCCAGGCCCTGGGGCATCTCCCACAGCCCCTGGTGCTCTTCCGGGGTCAGCCCGGAGACGATGAAGTCTGGCTTCTGCCCGCTCTCGTCCCAAACGGTGATCGCCCCGTAGCGGGAGCCGGCCAGGGACCGGGCGCTGTCCACCACCTCCTGCAAAACCGTGTCGAAGTCCAGGCTCTCGTTGATGCGCAGCATGGCCTGGCTAAGGCGGGAGAGGCGGTCTCCCTGACCCTGGCCCTCGGGTCCCGGCTGGTCCGCTTGGTTCATCTTTGCACCCCGCGTCTGTGCATTGGTGAGTTCGGGGTTAGTATAGCACGTTGCTCACCACAAGAAATCTGTTTTCACCGGAAATTACACATTAAATTCCACTGATAATTTACTGACTTTTCTCACGATTATCCCCCACAATATGCACCGAAATATCGTTCATGTTGGCCGGCAGTGATGGTCCAAAGCGACAGCCCAGCCGGATATGCCCGGCGCAGCGGCGGCGTCCCCTGCCGCGACCGCCCCGCCGGAAAGTAGAGGATAGGACGGTGTTCAGCAGCAGGTTGCGTTCGAGTCAGACCTTCCGGGGAGTGGCGGCGAAATGCGCCGCCATCAAGGACGGAATTTCCAGACCGGGCCGTTGCCTGCCCCCTCCGACTCTCCGGGGTGAGTTGATGTCTGCCCCGCTGCGCCTTCTCCCGGCGCGACGCCTGCCCTTTCTGGCCCTGCTGGCCCTGGCCGCCGCCCTTCTGTGGCTGCCGCCGGCTGAACCCGCCCAGGCCCAGGAAGACACCACCCGCCCCACCATCATCGACGGCCCGGTCATCACATCCAGCCCGGCCAGCGGCGACACCTACGGCCAGGGAGAAACCATTGAAATCTCCGTCACCTTCAACGAAGCCGTCACCGTCACGGGCGAACCCCGGGTGCGCCTGGAGGTGGGCGAGCGCAAGCGCTGGGCCCGGTATTTCGGCGCCGACGGCGCAACCCTGACATTTACCTACTCGGTCAAGAAGGTGGATGTTGACGACAACGGCATTGGCATCGGCAAGAACTCGCTGAAACCCAACGGCGGCAGCATCGAGGACGCCGACGGCAACGCCGCGCGTCTGAAGCACCCGGCCCTGGCCGACCAGTCCGGCCACAAGGTGCAGGGCTCCCCTGCCGAGCCGGACCCCGACCCGCAGCCGGACCCGGACCCCTCGGGGGGTGAACGGCAGGAGGAGGCGGACAATACCGCCCCCACAGTCTCCAGCCTGAGCATCGTCTCGACGCCGAAGGCCCACGACTCATACGCCGCCGGCGAAACCATCACGCTGGAGGCGACCTTCAGCGAGCCGGTCTTCGTGACCGGCACGCCGTGCCTGCTGATCAACGTGAACCAGATCTACTACGGAACCCTGGACAAGGCGGAGGAAGACAGGCAGAAGCGCGTCGCCGCCTACGCATCCGGCTCGGGCACTGGCAGCCTGCGCTTCAGCTACGAGGTGGCGATGGGCGACCGCAGCAGGAAGGGGGTGGGCGTACACGGCTACGACGCCACCAACTGGCCGCTGCGGCTGAGCTGCTCGGAGGGAGGCGCCGCCGGGACCATCCGGGACGCCGCCGACAACGACGCTGATCTGCGGCACAAGTACATGTGGGCGGACGCCAAGCACAAGGTGGGCGGCCCCGACGTGTACCCCGATGACCGCACCGGTCCCACCATCACCGGCATGGCGGTCGTGTCCAGCCCCGCATCCGGCGACACCTACCGCGACCGCGAGACGATTTTCGTTCGGGTGACGTTCAGCGAGCCGGTGGTGGTGGACGGCCCTCCGCGAATGGGCATCTGGATGGGCCGGTACCGCAAGGAGATGGCCTACTGGGGAGGGTCGGGCACCAATCAAATGACCCTGGGATACCGGGTGCGGCCGGAGGACCGGGACGGCGACGGCATCAGGACCTCCGCGAACATGATCCTGGTCGATGGCGATCTTGCCGTCACCGATAGCGCGGACAACCGGGCGAAGGTGGCACGGGAAGCCCCGTGCCAGCCCTGTATGACGACTCTCGAACACGGGCCCCTGGCCACGCAGCCGGGCCACAAGGTGGCGGGCAGCGCAGCGGACACTACGCCCGCGGCCGTTCGGGAAGTCTCCTTCATAACAGCGCAGAGCGTCTATGTCCCCGGGGAGGAGGTCCGCCTGCGCGTCAGCCTCAGCAAACAGGTGAAGCTGGAGGGGCCGGCGCCGACCTTGGAGTTCACCATCGGCGGAGAGACGAGAACGGCCGCGTATGTGCCCCCCACCGATCCCTCCAGGCCCTGGGACTACCTATGGACGTTCACCTACACGGTGCAGGAGGGCGACGAGGGCGTCATGGCCATCCCGGCCAACAGCGTGAAGCTGCCAACGGGCGCCATCGTCCGCGACTCGTACGACAACCTGACGACCAGCCTGGCGCATCCGGCCCTGGACGCAACAGGCCGCATGGTCCCCAGCGCATACGTCGTCGGCAGGAGGCTGACCATCACTTCGGCGCCAGCCGAGGGCGATACCTACCGGGCCGGAGAGACGATAACGATTTCTGCCGCGTTCAACACGAACGTGACGGTAACCGGGACGCCGAGCATCGGGCTGTGGGTCGATCCCAACCGGCACGGCGACCCGTCGGCGCAGTACAGCGGCGGTTCGGGCACGAACACGCTCACCTTCTCCTACGTAGTCGCCAGCGGCATTACGGCAGAGGAGGGCATCGCGACCGACTGGTCGGGCATTCAGCTTGATGACGGCGCCACCATCAAGGATGCCAAGGGCAACGACGCGTACCTGGCCCACCATCCGTTGGACCCGCAGCCAGGACACAAGGTGGACGGCAGAGAGTAGGCGCCCAGGGTACGGCGGACATACAGGAGGCTGAGATGAAAAATCGGGAACGCAAGGCTTCTATCCCTGTCAGCCCCCCCCCCCCGACCTTCCGGGGGGTGAATAAAATGACAGGCGACACTGCCGGCCGCCGGCCGGCCCGAACGTTGGGCATCCTGACCCTCTTCACCCTGGCGCTGCTGGCCCTGGCCTCCGCGCTGCTGTGGCTGCCATCGGCTGAACCGGCGCAGGCCCAGGACGGCCAGCGTCCCACCATTACCTCCGGGCCCGTCATCGCCAGCAGCCCGGCCAGCGGCGACACCTACGGCGAAGGCGAGACCATCTCGGTAGCGGTTACCTTCAGCGAGGCCGTGACCGTCACCGACGCACCCCGGGTGCGTCTCGACGTGGGCGAACGCAAGCGCTGGGCCCGGTATGCCAGCGTGGACGGCGCAACCCTGACCTTCTCCTACACGGTCAAGAAGGCGGATGCCGACCCGGATGGCGTGAGCATACCCAAGAACGCCGTGAAAGCCGACGATGGAACCATCGAGGACGGCGAGGGCAACGCGGCGCGTCTGAAGCACCCGGCCCTGGCCGACCAGGCCGGCCACAAGGTCAACGGCTCCCCGCAGGAACCCGCCGAGCCGGAACCCACACCTACCCCGGAACCCACGCCCACGCCTACCCCGGAGCCTCCGCCCGCCAACAGCGAGCCGCAGTTCGATGATGGGGAGAGCGCAACCCGCAGCGTGGACGAGGACGCGACGGTGGGCGCCAACGTGGGCGACGCCATCGCCGCCACCGACGCCGACGATGACGCCCTGACCTACGCCCTCAGCGGCTCCGGCGCCTTCGCCATCGGCGCCAGCACCGGGCAGATCACGGTGGCGGGTTCGCTGGACCATGAGACTCAGAGCAGTTACACGCTGACGGTTACCGTCAGTGACGGGAAGAACACATCGGGCGAGGCCGACGCCAGTGTTGACGACTCCATCACTGTCACCGTCAGCATCGGCAACGTGGACGAGGCGGGTACGGTATCCCTGGACTCGCAAGCACCGCAGGCGGGCAGCCCGGTATCGGCCAGCCTGAGCGACCCGGACGGCGGCGTCAGCGGGGAGACCTGGAGCTGGGCCAGTTCCGCCGACGGGACGGACTGGACCGCCGTCGCCGGGGCCAATGCCCGGACCTACACGCCGACGGCCGATGACGCGGGCAAGTACCTGCGAGCCACGGCCGGCTACACCGACGCGCAGGGTACGGGCAAGAGCGCCACCGCGGCCACGGCCAGCGCGGTGACCGCCCCGAAACCCGAGCCGCCGCATATCACCGCCGGCCCGGTTATTATCAGCAGCCCCCAAAGTGGCGACGCCTACGGACTGGACGAGGCCATCGTGGTCGCCGTCACCTTCAGCAAGGCCGTGACCGTCAACGGCCAGCCCCGGGTGCGCCTGGCGGTGGGCGAGCGCAACCGCTGGGCGCGGTACTCCAGCGCCGACGGCGCAACGCTGACCTTCGCCTACAAGGTCAAGAAGGTGGACGCCGACCCGGATGGCGTCAGCATCGGGGTGGACCAGTTGCACTTGAACGGCGGGAGCATCACCGGCGCTGACGGCAACGCCGCGGTCCTTGCGCACCCGGCCCTGCCGGCCCAATCAGGCCACAAGGTGGACGGGTCGCAGGATGCGCCCGCCGGCGGGCAGCAACAGCAGCCCCCGGCCCCGGCCAACAGTCCGCCCCAGTTCGACGATGGGGATAGCACGACCCGCAGCGTGAACGAGAACACCGCCATCGGCGCAAACGTGGGCGACCCGATTACCGCCACCGACGCCGACGGCGATACCCTGACCTACGCCCTCACCGGGTCCGACGCCTTCGCCATCGACAATGCGGGACAGATCACCGTGCAAGCCGCCCTGGATCATGAGACCCAGGCCAGCCACTCGCTGACGCTCACCTTCAGCGACGGCAAGAACGCCGCCGGCGAGGCCGATACCAGCGTGGACGCCACCATCGCCGTCACCGTCAACGTGGGCAACGTGGACGAGGCGGGCGTGGTGTCCCTGCTGTCGGAGACCGACCCGCCGGAGGTGGGCAGCCAACTGCGCGCCGTCCTGCTGGACCCGGACATCGTGGCGGGCGACGTTACCTGGACCTGGGCGCGCTCCGCCGACGGGGGGACCCCCTGGCAGGCCATCGACGGCGCGACCGGGGCCTCCTACACGGCGACACAGGACGACGCCGCGCACTACCTGCGGGCCACGGCCGGCTACGCCGACGGCCACGGCACGGGCAAGAGCGCCGGGGCCGGGACCGCCAGCCCGGTGCTCGCCCCATTGGAAGGCCAGGGCCAGTCCACCACCCCCGCCGCGCAAACGGTTCCGTCAACCTGGACCCTGATTCCCAGCGGCGTCACCGCCGGGCAGAGCTTCCGGCTGCTGTTCGCCTCCTCCAACAAGAGGAACGCGGCCTCCACCAACATCGCTGATTACAACACCCACGTTCAGAATGCGGCGAACAACAATACGACGTTGCGGCCCTTCAAGGGCCAGTTCCGTGCCTTGGCCTGCACAGACACGGTCGATGCGAAAACCAACACCGCCACCACCTGGACCGAAACCGAAACAGGCGTGCCCATCTACTGGGTGGGCGGGAAGAAGGTTGCCGACCACTACAAGGATTTCTACGACGGCACCTGGAGCAATAACGCCGCCGCCGACCGGAAGACCGAGTCCGCCGGTTCCGCTGGCGCGGATTTAGCCTGGGTTGGTTGTAACACAGATGGAACGGAGCAAGAAAACCGCGCCGTTGGAGATACTTTCGTCAATTCCGGCGGTGATGGAGGGACCTTTGGCATCCTAAAGGGCGCCGGTGCAAAGGCAGGTCCAGGGCGAATCTACGGCCTCTCGCCGGTTATCACGGTACATACGGCAACGCCGGATACCACCATCTGGTCCGCCACACTGACGGTGGATGAGGACACAACGATAGGGTGGCTCGGGTGTCAGAACGAAATCGCCAGCCATACAGCCTGCTCCTCAGCGCTATCCAAGGATGGATTCGCATACTCAGGAACGAATTACAAGATTACAGCTTTTCGGATACCCACTAATCTCATTGGGGGGCTGAGGTCGTTAGAGGTATTTACTGAGCCGAATATCCCGGTAAGCGCTCGGAATGTGCTGACCCTGCATGTCGGCGGCGCTCAGTTTGCTCTTTCTGACAGTCGACCGACAGGTGAACTTTCGTTTACGAACACCGGTCTCACCTGGACCGACGGGCAGACGGTTTCGGTGTCCCTGACCGAACGTTCCCTTCCTCCCGCCAAGCCGACGGGTTTCACGGCTGCGCCGGGCAACGGCCAGGTCGAACTGGCATGGACCGCCCCCGGCGCCTACAGCATTACCAGGTACCAGTACCAGCAGAAGGCGGGCGCCGGGGCCTACGGGGCCTGGATGGACATCTCGGGCAGCGGCGCGAGCACCACAAGCCACACGGTGACCGGACTGGACAACGGGACGGCCTACGCCTTCCGCATCCGCGCGGTGAACGCCGCCGGCAACAGCGCCCAGTCCGACGCGGCCACCGCCACGCCCCTGGCGACCATCGTCTGGTCCGCCACGCTGACGGTGGACCAGCTTACAAACGCTTTTGGCTGCGACAACCATGACGAAGACCAGGACAATTGCTCAACCGCGAGCGTCCTGACCAACGATGACTTCACCTATCGCGGCGTCTCCCATACGTTCGAGACTCTCTATTGGTATTCTTCGTCCAATCGGTTGGTCATACGATTCTCTACAGGAGCCCAGGCCCAAACCGCCCTGGCTCCGTTGACGCTGCACGCAGATGGGAATGCGTTTGCCTTCCCCGACAGCACGCTGTTTGGTGGTGGACCCGAGATATATTGGTCCTTCGACCCGGCCACGGACTGGACCGACGGGCAGAAGGTGTCGCTGTCACTGACGCGGCCGCCCACCGCCGCCGACCTCGGCTACCGGGTAACGGAGCCGCTGTGCGACGAGCCCACGGACACCGGCACCCGCTGCTACGTCCCCTACAACTGGTCGTTCATCCCCAGGGACGGGGACGGCGAGCCGCTGCTTCCCCCGGGCAAGAACTTCCGGCTGATGTTCATCACCTCGGCAAACCACACCCCCAGCAGCACCACCGTCGGCGCCTACAACACCTTCGTGCAGGGCCGGGCCAACGTCGTCCCCGCCCTCAAGCCGATCAAGGGCCACTTCCGCGCCATCGTCAGCGGCACCGACGCCAATGCCCGGGACAATACCGACACCGAGAGCGGCGATCTGGGCAGAAACGCCCAGATCTACTGGACCAACGGCGCCAAGGTGGCCGACGGCTACGCCGACATGTATGACGGAAGCTGGGACCACAACAGCATCTCGGACCAGTATCCCTCCTTTGAGAGCGGCGCCTCCATGACCTCTTCCGGGTGGCTGATCCTTACCGGCACCAAGCCCGACGGCACGGGCCAGGTGGGCTATCGGGTGGGCGACACCACAATCATGATCGGGAAGCCGGATGTCCTCGGCAAGGAGCTGGGCGAAGCCAGCGCGGTCACCACGGGGACGGGCATAAATGTAGCCTCAAAGACCCTCGCTAAGCCTTTGTACGGCATCTCGCCGGTGCTGACCGTGGGGCAGCCCCCGCCGACCTCCCCCTATGGGCCGGTCTGGTGGGCCACCCTGACGGTGGATAATCTGGGCATATTTTACGGCTGTGACAGCAAAGACCCTGGCCAGGACAGTTGCTCGGAGCGGCGCGTCCTCGAATACGACGATTACTTCAGTTACGGAGGCGTCACCTATGCGGTGGATTCCTTCAATTGGCAAAGCGCCAAGAATGAACTTATCCTGGAAATAGTCGACCTGTCAGGCCGAGATACCAGAAACGACGCCCTCGCCGGTCTGACGTTGAACGTGATGGACGTGGACGGCCACGCCTTTGCGCTCAGCGACGCCCCGGCAGGTGGCCTGGATTTCCGATGGCCCTTCGACCCGCGCGTGGACTGGAGCGACGGGCAGAAGGTGTTCCTGTCGCTGACCCTGGGCGGCCGGCAGCAGGCTCCGCCGCAGTTGACCGGGTTGAAGGCGGTCCCCCGGGACGGCGAGGTGTGGCTGACCTGGGACGAGGTGGACAACGTGGAGGTGCCGCGGGGCAAGCAGCAGCTCCGGTACCGGGTCCGGGACTCGGGTTCCTGGGGGGACTGGACCCCGTGGCGGGACGTCGTGTCGGATGACGGGTCGGTGGACCTGGTCTCGACCACGGTGAGCGGGCTGACCAACGGCGCCCTGCACCGGTTCGAGGTGCGGCCGGTGAACGCCGGGGGCAAGGGCGTGGGTGCGCGGGTGGAGGCGAGGCCCAAGCAGACGCCGGCGGCCCCCACCGGGCTCACCGCCAACTCCGCCGACGCCTCCGTGATCCTGCACTGGGACCACAGCCACGACTACGACATCACCGGCTACCAGTACCGCTGGGGGATAAAGGACGGCGGGAGCTGGAGCCCATGGACGCGGATACGGGGGCAGAACGGTATGGACTCATCCCCTGCCGACATCACCGAGTACACGGTGTCGGCCCTAATGTCCAACGATGGCCTGGCACGGGAGTTCCAGGTGCGCGCCCGCAATGCCAACGGCTGGGGACCCGCATCGGCGGTGTCCAACGCCGCCACGCCCGAGGCGCCGCCGGGGCCGCCCCGGGGGGTGACCGTGCCCCAAGGCTGGGACTTGATCCCCAAGGACGCGGACGGCAATCCCCTGGTGCAACCCGGAGGAAAATTCCGCCTGCTGTTCGTCACTGATTTCTCGACCGAAGCAACTGCAACCAACATCAAGTACTACAACGAATTCGTGCAGGACGAGTTGTCCGTTGACGGTTTAGTGAGCCCGTTCACTTTATTGAGCCCGTTCAAGGACCAGTTCCGGGCGGTGATATCCACCGCGGCGGTGTCCGCCAAGGACAACATCGCCATGGACCCGGACGGCCCGCCGGTGTACTGGGTGAACGGCGGGTTCGTGGCCGCCCACCTGTTCGAGGACGACTGGGGCGACAGAACGCCGCGCGACGAGGGGGGACGCACCTCCCTGGACGATACCGAGGTGTGGACCGGCAGCCTGCGGGATGGAAGCTCGTGGCGGGTCCCCCACCACAACCCGTGGTATCGCTTCTACGCCGGCGCGGCGCAGGTGGAGATCGGCAACCCCTTTGAGCCCGGAGACCAACTCGCTGCCGCCGCCAGTGGCTCCGGCGAGGACTCCCCGGAGCCTCCGGTCAACACCACCGAGCTGCCCCTCTACGGCATCTCCCCGGTCATCACCGTGTCAGAAACCGAGGTCTGGACCGCGACGCTGACGGTGGACATGTCCGACGGCGAGCATGGCTGTTCTGCCAGGTACGATCAGGACGATTGCTCAACCGCCCTCACGGACGACGATTTCACCTACAACGGAGTCACGTACACGGTGGGTACCGTCTATCTGCCGCGCACCGAAGTACTATGGTTGAGCTTTGACGGCCTGACCCCAGCTGAGGCCAAGCCCGCGCTGAGCGCGCTGAAGCTGAACGTGGACGGCCGCGAGTTTGCCTTCAGCAACGCCGTCATCGGGGGATCCAGGGCACAATTGCTGATAATTGCACCGTTTCCCGTGAGCTGGACCGACGGGCAGAAGGTTTCCCTGTCAATCACCGGCCCCCCGCCGACCGAGTGAACCGGCGGCGGCGCAATCGAACCGCCGCCGGCAGCCACCGTCGCAGCGGGTGGAGAGGGGCTGTCCCTGACTCGGGGCGGCCCCGCCGCGCGCCTCCCGGATCACCCCGCCGGATGCGCCGGGGAGAACCGCAGACGCACACACCTGAAGGACCGGCTCCATGTCAAAACAGCGCACAAATTACTTCAGGGACACCAAGGTCTTCCCCGACGACTTCCCGCAGCGAATCCACCACCCGAAGGCCGACGGCGGAAAGCTCAACAGTATGCTCATACCCGCCCCCCGGTGAGCGCTGCCTTTCCAGTCTGTCGGGAAGGAGTCCCTGCCATGAGACGCCGCCCCCACGCGCCCCGGGTCTGGCTCAACCCCGTGGCCGTGTGGGAGTTGCTGGACCAACTGGGCATCTCCCAGAACGAGCTGGCCCGGCGGTGCGGGTTTTCCACGGGCCACCTGTCGATGTTGATGAACGGGAAGCGCAGCCCGTCGCCCCGCGCCCGGAGGCGCCTGATGGAGGTCCTCGGGGTGGAGGACTTCGACCTGCTGTTCATCATCGAGCCGCCCAAAGTAGAGGGCCTCGTACCCGAGGAGACGGGCGCCCAGAAACGCAAAAAAGGCTCCACAAATGCAAGAACAGCGACACAGGCGGTCGCATCCGGCAGTGGCAGCACGCATTAGCGGCGGCCACTGCCGTAAGATTCCCAGCGAAGCTCTGGATGGAACTTTCGGCCTCTAGAAGAGCCGCAAGGTCTCCGGCTGCGCCGGCTGCGGCTGTTCCCCATCCGCTCCTTCCTCGGTGGTTGTAGCCGGGGCCGCACCCTGCTGGCGGCGGTTGCGCTGCCTGGGCGGAGCAGCCGGTTTCACGTAGGTGGGGTGCAGGGGTTCCTCCTCCCACCGGGCCCTGGCCCGGGCCACCACCGCCGGAAATTCGTCGGCCAGCCCGAACAGCTCCGGGTCGTCAAAGGACTCGATGTGGGGGTCCGCCGCTGGCCGCTGCACCCCGATGGTGGCCCGGTTGCCCCTGATGGACAGCACCACTTTCAACTCATCGGGGGTTTCCGCCTCCACTGGAGCGGGCTGCTCCCCAGCATCATCGTCAGTGTCGGGTTCCTCATTGGTCTCACTGTCGCCGTCCGGTTCCCCGTCCGTTTCCAGGTCACCCGCGTCGTCTGCCTCGTCCGTTGCGTGTGCGTCTCCGGCGGGCAGTTCCCCGCCAACTTCGGCAGGAGCGTCGTCCTCCGTTTCCTCAGTCACCCCGCCGAAGAGGAACTCCTCGACGTTCACCACGTCTTGGCTAGGCTTTCCGCATTTTCAAGCGGCGTAGGCGAGGGAATCCACCATTCGGTGGTACAGAGTGGCAGGGAGTTCCCGTACATCGGGGTCGCCAGTCGACAGTTCGAAACCCTCTGACGCCAGCCACAGGTGGCGTCGCACCAGGGCGATGGCGTCCACGAAGGTCGGCGACGGTTTGTCGTACCAGGCGGCCCTGCGCTGGGTCATGGGGTGCTGTTTCTGCAGGGCGTGGGCGGCCAGGGTGGTCCAGGAGAAGAGACCCAGCAGGACGGGGGTAGTGCGGGCGATGGCCAGGTCGGACCATTGGCGCTGGGTCTCCACTCCCAGGTGGGTGCGCACCTCCTGAAAGGTCACTTCCAGTTGCCAGCGCAGGACAAACCACTGGAGGATCTGGGTCGGGTTCGCCGACGGGTCGGTGCAGAGCAGGGCCTGGGGGTCGAAGGCGCCCTGGGGATCGCGGATCAGCACCCAGCGGATGGTGACGGCCGGTTTGCCCGAGCGGTACCAGACAGCGGTCTGGGAGGTGAGTTCCACGGTGCGGGTGGTGCCGTCGTACCAGGACACCGCGGCGACGGTCCACGCCACGTCGGCTCGCTCAAGGAGCGTTTTGAGCGAGGGTCGCCGCTCGCCTTTCAGCGGCGGCCGGCCGTTCTGACCCGGCTGACGAGGCGGCGCTGGCGCGTACAGAGCGGCGTCCAGGCGCAGTCTGGCGATGAGGGTTACGGGTTCACGGAGCGACTGGCAGCAGCGCAGCAGGTCCAGTACGGCGTAGCCGTTGTCGCCCACCAGGACCAGCTTACGCTGGGGCAGCCAGCGGCGCAGTTGCATGACCATCTGGCGGGCCCAGTCGGTCACCTTCTTGTGCCGGCGTCCCTGCTGCTGGTGGTAGCGAGACGAGGGCGCCAGCACCGTGAGCACCGGCAACGCCCAATGGCGTCCCGCCCACGGCACGTGGCCCAGCCACATCAGGGAGATCCAGCGCAGCCCGCTGGCCTTGACCAGCTGATGGCGGCTGGAACGCACTGGGTCGCGGTAGATGGCCCGCGCCTTGATCTTGGCTCCACGACGTCGTTCCAAGGTTTCGTCGATGCCGAAGATCAACGGGCCGTCGCCGCGATCCAGATGCTGGAGTAGGAGCACCAGCAGGACGTGGGCTACCCCACGGGACGACCACACCGCTCGGTTGAGCACCGCGTGGTAGCGGGCGTAATTCCGGTCGTCGCTCAGTCCCATGACGCGGAGCGCCGCGGCCACGGTGCGTTGGCCCGGGGTCAGGATCGCGCCGACCAGCAGTAGTTGGGCTTTCCGCCAGGTTGGGGTGGTGAACAAAGTTGCGAAGGGGAAGAGAAGGGCTACAATGGCGTCGGGCAGGGTGAGCATGGTCGGGCCTTTCCGTCGAAAGTGGGGTCAGGCCAGCTTACCCTGTCTTTTTACTTTTTCTAAATTTTGCAGAAAGTCCAGCTTGGGATTGGTCTTCCGATGCGGTTTCGTCGGTCATGGCATCTCCCTCTCTGATTTCCCCATCGTGCGGCGAGCCTTCCCGTGACCCACTCTTGATCTCGCCCAGGGTCCTCGGCTGCCAGTAAAGGTCGCGCTCCACGGCGGGAACGTCGCCCAAGACGGTGGTCTCGGCCAACTCGGTGAGGTCGAAGTAGCCCAACTCCCGCTCGAACCCCTCCACCAGGCCGAAGCACTGGCCGGTTTCCGGGTCCATCTCGGTGATGAACCACGTCCAATTCGAGTACGGGGAAAAGAGCTTGGCGTGGGCGATGACGGTATCGTAGTCGGCCACCTTCTCATTGGCGTAGATGGCCGGAATGGTCTCCGCCAATTTCTGCGTCATCAGCTGGTGGCCCCGCTTACCGGCGTGCCGGTCCTCCCACATGGTAGCGGTGGTTTCCTTCTGGTCAGGCATGGTTGCTCATCTCCTTTCTTGTCGTCTGCGTATGCTTGTTTGCACCGTTCACCTGGTGTCGGTGCGGTCCACCAGCCGCGCCACCGCCTCGGGGGTGACGTAGCTGGGGCTGACCGTGCCCTGGTCCATGTCCAGGTAGAGGGCCAGGAAGGGGCAGGTCCCCGCCACCATGCGGCGGACCACCTGCAAGACCAGCGACGCCATCATCTGGTTGATGGTGGGGTCCTGGTCGGTGAGGTCCAGGGCCGCCGCGCAGTCCACGTCGGGCGGACGGGTGGAAACCGCCGTCAGCAGGTCGGGGCGTTGCAGCGTGGGCGCTGGGGCCAGGTGGCAGGTCTCGCCGGTGAAGGGCGGTTCCTCCAGGAACACCGGCTCGGCGACGTTGCCGACGAGCACCTGGCCCCAGTTGGTGTCGTTGCCGGCGTCGATGAGCCAGCGGCAGGGGTCTCCGGGCAGGCACTCGGCCATGGCCCGCCGGGCGGCGGCGTTGTCGGCGCAGCCGATGACCAGGCCGTCGTGGGAGGAGAGCCCGGGGTAGCGGCACTCCTCCTCCCGGAAGGGATAGACCGAGTATCCCACGGGCCGGTTGTAGGCTGCGGCCAGCCGGTCGGCCAAGGCCTGGCTCTTGAAGCGGCCCACGTCCTCGGGGTAGAAATTCTGGCGGAGCAGGTTGTGGGGTTCCACCCGGTCGTGGTCCACCAGGACGATGGTGGCGTCCCGGCCCTGGAAGAGGCGGCAGAGGCCCTCGGCGACGAAGCCACCGGTGCCGCCGCAGCCCACCACGGTGATCCAGGGGTTGTCCAGCAGGAACTCGTTGTCCAGGTAGTAGGGCATGGTGGTTTACCTCCTTATATGTAGGTTGATTGGCGTGGGTTCCGGTTTCTCGCCCACCAGCCGGAGGCCCGGAGGCGGGCCTTCGAAGACCTGGGACCAGTACAGCGGCGCGAAGTGGCCGTAGATGCCGACGCGCAGGGTCAATTCGGGCGTTGGCGCGTCCAGGCGTCCCACGACGCCGTAGATTCGGAACCCCTGCTCGTCCCGGTCGTCGGTGGCCGAGAAGAAAGCGGAGTGTTTGCCGTGGGAGTGGAACTCGGCAATGACGCCGCTGGGCGGCCGGTAGGTGAGGGACGAACCCGTTCCTTCCTGCGGCGGAACCACCACCCGGTAGGCGTCTCCGTCCCAGCGCACCGCGAAGAACCGCTCGGTGTCCGGCGAGGCCATCATCCAGACCAGGCCCAGCTCGAAGACGTGGGCCGGAATGGGGCCGTGGGTGAACGCCAGCTTCTCGGTTACGGGGGACAGCCCCCGCACCTGGGCGGGAGCGACCAGTATTCGCGCCGTCAGTTGGCCGCTCTCGGACTGCACGTAGAGACCCCCGGCGCCCAGCACGTAGTCAAACCCGATCCCCTGAGAACCGGCGAGACCGGAGGGATGGTTCACCAGGTAGCCCACCGGCGTCAATGCGGCATTGGTTTCAGGCTCGCCGCTAGTAGTAGCCTCGTCGTCCTTCGCCGGCGGCCATGACCTGGCCCACGGTGCATTGGGGAACCAGGTCCTCAACCGGGTAGTCAGCCTTTCCATCGAGTTCCTCCCATAACGCTTGCAGGTTGTCGGGGTGCTTCTTCGACCGGTCTTTTGTATCTCCGGTAAGGGAGAAGAAGGACCGGAAGAAGGATTCGGGTATCCGCCCCACCTCCTCAGGGAAGCGGTGGCTGCCGGGGCAGGTCCGCCCGTCCCTGAAGACGTTGAAGGTCGGGGAGCGGAATAGCCGCTGCTCCGGGTCGCTCGGCCGTTCCAGGGCGGCATAGACCCAGGGCGCCCGCGCCGGCGAGCAGACGAACACCAGCCCCGGCATGGGCAGCCGGAGCCTTGCGGGAGGCTGGAACGCCTCCCGTTGCAGGGCCACCGGCCAGACCTGGGGCGGGCGCCACAGGGCCACCACGTGGCCGGTCTCCCCCTGGCTCCACCAGAGGGCGTCTTCGGGCAGCAGCCCCGAGGCGAAGCCCAGGTGCCGGGTGAACACGTTGGCGATCTCGTCCGCCGAGATGGTCCTGACCCAGGTGCGGTCTCCCTCGAAGCCCCGCAGCAGGACGGTCTCCTGGTAGACCTCGAGCTGCGCCTGGAGGGTGTCCCGGGGCACATCGTCCCGAACCGGCAGGGACCACTCGGTCCGGTAAGTGTCATCGGTCGTCATCATCGCTTTCCTCCTTTTCTTGAATGGGCAGCCGGGGCAGGATGAAGTCCAGCAGTTCGGCGAACCGGCCCGGCAGGTCCTGTTCCAGCCAGTCGGCCAGCCCAGTCACCGAGTCGATTAGTTGGTCGGCCTTCCGCCATTCCTCCGTTCCCTCCCGGATAATTTCCTCCTCCCAGGGGTCGCAGAAGCCGTCGTAGTCGCCGTCCTCGTAGTTGTGATCGAGGAAGAAGTTGCCGGTCTCGGCCCGCACCCAGGCGGCGGCCTGGGCCGCGCCCGTGTAGCCGGTTTCCTGTACCGCTTCGGTCAGGTCCTCCGTAGGTATGCCGCCTTTCGGAATCCGCTCCAGGGTCTCCTGGGGGATGCGCTGGGCGGCGCACTCCAGCCAGGCGGTGCGCAGGCCGCCGGGTTCGTCGAAGTAGAAGTCGGAGCATTCGGCCAGCAGCGCCAGGGCCGAGAGGCCCTCCCGGTAGCCGTCCCACATCTCGTGCAGGCCGTCGTAGCCGAAGCCCATCAACTGGAAGGGGATGCCCCGGCGCAGCCAGGTGAAGGGCGGGTCCTCCCCCTCCTCCGCATAGAACTCGATGAAGGGTGCGTAGAGGGGGAAGTGGCGTTCCTGGAACAGCCGGGAGAAGTTTTCCAGCTTGGCGCCCACGTCGGCGGTGGCCAGGGCCGCCTCCGCCTCCTCGGGAAAGAGGCGGCGCACCAGCCCGGTGAACCAGGCGTAGTCCTCGGCGCAGCCCAGCCGGGCAATCAGCTCTTGCAGCAACGGCGGCCGCCGCAGGAACTGCCCGGCCAGGTCGCTCAGGAGCGGCGGGGCCGCAGTTGCCACTTCATCGCTCCCAGCAGCCGCCGGGTGGCGGCGGCGTAGTTCTGGGCCTGGGTGCAGGCCAGTTCCACCTCGGACTGCCGGGCCGCCGCCGCGTCCAGGTCCATGCTGCCGTCGGGCAGGGTGAGCTCCGCCGTGAGCTCGATGATTCTGAGGTCCGCCGATGGGGTTGCCGCCAGCAGACCGGCCAGGGTTTTGTTGTCCATCTGGATGCCTCCCTAGCTGTGGGCGGGGGAGAAGGCGCCCTTGGTGCCCACCCGCCGCTGGAACTCGATGATGGTGTCGTCGCCGCGAGTGGTCTCCTTGACCGAGGCGTTGGCGATTTCGCCGTAGAAGTCGGCCAAGGTCGCCTTCACCTGCTCGACGCTCATTTCGGGGTCCGGGTCCGGGAACTCGCGGTCGTCGTAAACAAACACTCGTGCCATGATTTTTCTCCTTACATCAGTTGCGTTTGGGTTGCGTTGCGAAATGCGGAGGGGCCGCCGTTTCACCGGCGGCCCCTCCCGTGTGCCTTCTGCGGTCTAGCGGCCCGCGCCCACCGGCTCCTTCTCCCGTTCCTGTTCCTGGTCCAGCGCCCACTGGAACAGGGAGGCGGCAGCAGGCTGGTGTTTGCGGTTGCGCTTGGGCCGGGCCGGTTCGTCGGCCAGGAACTCGGCCCAGGAGAACAGGGACTGCTGCCCTTCGGCGGGTTCCTCGTGGTGGCCCCCGTATCCAGTACGGGGCAGGCTGTTCCCGTTCCCGCTGGTCCCGTTTCCGGTAGAGGCCAGGCTGAGGTGACCGTTCCCGTTCCCGTTGGCGTGGTGGTCGCTGCCCAGAACCAACTCCACCGTCGTCTCCAGGGCGTCGCGATTCCCGTTGCCGTTGCCATTGACGTGGACTTCCACCGCCACCGGCTCAGGCTCCGGTTCCGGTTCCGGTTCCACGGCCTGCCAGCCGTCGTCCACCAGGTACTCCTCGGCGGCGGCCTCGGCGTCCCGAGCCTGGGCGAAGACTGCTTCCAGGGTGTCGGTGTCCTCCTGGGCGTCCCCGCTGACCACCTGCCGGGCCAGGGCCATCATCAGGTCGTCTCCGTCGTCGCCGTAGGCGGCCAGCCCATCCTCGGGTAACTCCCCCTCCACCGCCAACGACGATTGCAGTTTCTTGGCCACCAGCTTGAGAGCGTCGGCCTGGAGCGTCCCCCGGTAGGCCATGTAAATGACCTTCACCGGATGCCGCTGGCCGATGCGCCAGGAGCGGCGCGACGCCTGCCGCATGGTGTACACGCTGTAATCGGTCTCGAACCAGACCAGGGTTGCGAAGTCGATGAGGTCCAGCCCGGTCTGCACCAGGCGGGGATGGCAGATCACCACGTCCACCCCTTCCTTCACCCTATCGGCGACCCAGGCTTCGCGGCGGTCCGGGGCCACGGCGTCGGCCTTCATCACCGCCACCTTGAACCCGTGCCGGGTCAGGATGTCGTCCATCCTGCCGGTGATGTCCCGGGTCCCGGTGTGGGTGGCGTACACCAGCACCCTGCGGCCCGCCAGCCGTTCCGCCGCCACCAGGTCCACCAGGGCCTGCTCCTTGGGGTAGATCTTCTCCTCGGACAGGGGCGGGACCTGGACGATGAGCTTGCCGCTGGCCGGGTCGAACACCGTCTCGCCGTGGGTGCAGCCGTCGGGGTAGGCCAGCAGGGTTTGTAGATACGTCGCCAGCAGGCGCTTGGAACCCTTCTTCAGCGCCTCCACCAGGGCCTCGTGCAGCTCGGCGAAGACGTGGTTGTAGGCGCTGCGCTGGGAGTGGCCGGTGTGGTCCGGCTCCGAGTCCATCCCCGACAGGAGTATCTGTTCCTCGTAGGGGGGCAGGGCCGAGGCCACATCCGCCAGCTTGAGGAAGACGGAGTTGCCGATGATGTGGAACAATGCCGCCGGCACCAGGCCGGGCTTTTCGCTGACCGTTTTGCGGAACCCCTTGCGCCGGCTGGTGCGCCCGTCCTCGAAGGCGCCGTCGTCGTCGGGATAGCGCACGGTCTCCTCCAGGAAGCCGTAGCGCTGTATCCAGCGGCTTTCCTCGGAGTGGCCGAACTCGGTGCGCAGTTCCGGTGAAAACCGGTAGAGGAGATGGAAGAGGGTGCTGGAGTAGCCGCCCATCAAAGTTCCTGACAGGCTGAGCGACTTGCCGATCACGTCGGCCAGCACCCCGGCGGCGATGCCCTGGGCGGAACCGCGCCCCTTGTACTCGTGGACCTCATCTCCGACCAGCAGGTCGAAGAAGCCCCGCATCCGGTTCTTCACGTAGTCGGCCAGCGGGTAGCGACGCGGGCCGGAGCCGTCGGCCTGCCACAGGGGAGCGCCGCAGCGGGCGCAGTCGCGCTTGCGCCGGCGCAGCTCGGCGTCGGTGAGGGGAACGCCGTCTTTGTCCGTAACCTGGCCGTAGCAGGTGGCGCAGCAGGGTACTTGAAACGGCTCGCCGGTCTCCTCGTCCCTCACTAGGCGCCCGTTTTCGGTGGCCCACCGCTGTATCACCGAGGGCAGCCAGCGGTAGGACAGCTTGGCCCGCTCCCGGCTCATCACCGCGAACAGGGGGCCGGAGCCGGCGGAGAGGCGCAGCCTTTCCAAGTCGGTGATGGAGGCGACGATGGCGGTCCGGGCCAGGGGGACCGTCTGCTCCACCTCCCGCTTCCATTTCTTGGTCAGGTGGGGCGGACACAATATGAGCACCCGCCGGAACCCGGCGGCGTGGGCCGCCGCCGCGCCGATGAAGCTCTTGCCGGTGCCCATTTCGCCCACCACCGTCGTACCCCGGTGGGCTTCCAATGACAGGGCCGCGCCCCGGATGGCGTCGGCCTGCGCCCCCAGGGGGGTGCGGAGCAGGTGGGGCAGCTTTACCTCGTTTTCCGAGGGACGGTACAGGGGCGGGTAGGACTCCACCACCCTTCGGGCGATGGCGTCCTTGAAGGTGTCGATGAACTCTCCGAGGTTCATGGGTATTCTCCTTTTGTTGGGGATGCGTTGGTGCGCGGTTGGAACAAGCGAAGGCCCCGCCTTTCCCTACCGGGAACCGGCGGGGCCTTCGTGTTGCGGCTGTGGTGGCAGCCGTCTAATCGGTGGGATGGCCGGGCTTCCCGTCGGGGACGTCGCCGGGGCAGCCACCGCCCAGGTGCCAGGACCGCGGCGTGGAAGCGACCACCCGGCCGCCGATGATGTCCACCGTGGCGGTCTGCTTCACCGGCTGGCCGGGCAGGATGGGCTGCTCGCACTGGGCGCAGGCGTCCAGGGTCAGGGTCATCTGCATGGCTACCCCCTTTATCAATGTCGCTGTATGCGTATTTCCAAAAGGCGAGGCCCCGCCGTTCCTATAAGGAAATGACGGGGCCGTGCGTCGCGGCGGTATTTGTAACCGTCGCGGGTATTGGGACGGGTCAGGCGGAAATGTCGGAGATGTCGCCGCTTTCCAGGTCCAGGGCCACCACGGTGGTCTTGAGCCTCTCCCGGTACACCTCGGTGTTCTCGGTCTCCTCGGCCAGCACCTTCTCCTTGCCGGTGCGTCCCTTGACCAGGACCCGCCGCCCGTCGGCTTCCAGCGCGATGTTGTCCAGGAAGCCGGCCGCCACCAGCATGGCCAGGTGGCCGCGGCGCAGCGGCATCAGGGGGCGGGTCCGCTGGTCCCCCACCGGCCAGAGGCTGTCGGTCACGTCGGGGCTGGCCCACAGGCCGTTCCTCCGGGCCTCGGCCACCGCCGCCAGGGGGTCCACGGTGCGGGTGGCGAAGAGGACGTCCCCGCCTACGGCGCCCGGCGGGTCATAGACCCGGTAGGCCCCGTGGTACAGTTCCTCCGGCTCCCCCTCGGCCCAGGCCCGCACCTGTCCTTCGGCCCGTGCGTCCGGGCTGGGTTCGGCCTTGCGGCAGCCCATCAACACTACCTGGTCGAAGGCTTCCCGCTCCGGTTCGGGGAAGTACCAGCAGCGCAGGTCCCGGTAGTGTGAGGCCAGGTAGCGGGCCGAGACGGAAAGCCGCTGCCTGGGCACGATGAACACCAGCAGCCCGCCGTAGGCCAGGTAGCGGGTGCAGTGCGTCAAAAAGGCGTGTTCGGTGCGCTTGTCCTCCGAGTCAAAATCGTAGGGCGGGTTCAAGAGCAGCACGCCGAAGACTCCGTTGGCGATGGAGGTGGCGAACAGGTCGCAGGCCAGGGCGCGGTCCAGCAGTTCCCGGGCTTCCTCGGCCCGGTCCCGGTGCAGTTCCACCCCGTAGGTCTCCACGGGGAGGGAGTTGGCGCGGCGCAGGCCGTCGGCCAGTTGCGCCAGCGCGTCGCCGCCCCCGCAGCAGGGGTCCAGGACGCGCAGGGTCTGTCCCGTCCGGCCGTAGGCCGCTGGGCTGTCAATCAGTTGGGCGAGCAGGTCCACCACCCGCAGCGGAGTCGGGTAGTAGCCGCCTTTTGCCTGGGCTGCCAGTCTCATGATGCATCTCCTTGTAGTTGTCGTTGTGGTTGGGTTTATTGGTTGCAGGTATTCAGGCCCACCACCTCGCCCTTGGCCAGCGTCCGCACGTAGCACAACACCTGGCTGGTGTCCTTCTCTTTCGCGCACTCGACGCAGAAGGCGGTGAGCAGTTCGGCGCGGTTGGCGACGACGATGCGCTTCACCAGCACGGATTCGCCGCTGGGGAGGTCGTGGCGGTAGAGCTTCTCGAAGGGGTCGCGGCGCTCCGCTTCGGTGGCCGGCCGGTAGAAATGGGGTTGCCGTGAGGAAGTAAGGTGGGCTGCGGCCCCGTGGGGGCAGAAGCGGCAGGTTTCGCCGTCCGGGGAGTAGAGCTGCCAGGCTTTCCAGTTGCGCGCCCGCCGGCGCTTGTTGCCCCGCTTGACCGGGTTGAGCGTCCTATCCATAGTTCGCCATCTCCTTGTCGCTGACGTTGAGTTCCGACTGGGGCAGGGTGAGCAGGCCCATGGCCACGGCGTCGGACAGGTCGTCGCGCAGCCTTTCGGCGTCGGGGGCGCACCAGTAGGCGACGACGCCCATTGACTGGAGGGGCTTGATGCTTTCGTCCCGCAGTCCCTTGCGCCAGAGCCAGTTGGCCCAGGAGTGGTGCAGGGGCAGGGGGCTGCGCTTGTCCAGGAAGCGGTGGTAGAGGGCCGGGGCCTCCTCCTCGCTGGGCGCCAGCAGCAGGAAGGAGTCCCGCTCGAAGGCGAACTCCGCCATCCGGGTATAGACCAGGGCGTGCCATCCGCCGGAGGTGGGCAGGCGGGCGATCCTGGTGGTCCAGGTGCCGATGGTGGGGGGCGGAACGACGCAGCGGCGGTACCCGCCGGTGAGGCCCATGCCCTCGGTGCCCTGGATCAGGAAGGCCGGGTCCGGGGGCTGCTTGAGCAGGGAGGCCCAGATGGCCTTGAGCGCCGTCTGGGGTCCCACCATGGAGAGGAACCAGAGGCCCTCGGTGTCCGGGTCCCGGGCGAAGGCGTCGGCGGTGGCCGAGTAGCCGCCCGCCGTTACGGTGTAGAGGTCATCGGGGTTGATGGTGGCTTGGGTTGCCAGCATGGATGGTCTCCTTTCGTGGGGATAAGAGTCGGATGCGGGGTGAGTCCCCCGTCAGGACCGGCATTGCATCGCCGGTCTCGGCGCTCCGGCCATGAGGAGCGGGCTAGGCGTCCATCAGCTTCCTTTCCTTGAGGCTGACGTACTTGTCGCCGGCGATGACGACGTGGTCCATCAGGTCGATGCCCAGCAGCCTGCCGCCCTCCACCAGTTCGCGGGTGATCTTCACGTCCTCCGGGCTGGGAGTGGGGTCACCGCTCGGATGGTTGTGGGAAATAATGATGCTGGGGGCCGAGTCGATTACGGCGGCCCGCAGCACCTCGGCGGGCCGGACGATGGACGAGTTGACGTTGCCCTGGTAGACCACCCGCTGGCCCATCACCTCATTGCGGGTGTTCAGCAGCAGCACGCGGAGTTGCTCCTGGGCCAGAGCCGACATCTCCGGCCCCAGCAGGTTGTAAACGTCCTGGGGGCAGCTGATGGCCGGGCGGTCGGCGGGGCGAACGGGCTGCAAGTCCACCTGGTAGCGGGCCGCCAGCTCCCCCAACAGGGAGAGGTTGGAGCGCAGGGCCTCCAGCACGGCGTGGCCCTCCAGGGTCACGGCGGGGGTGTCGTCGGTCTTGGTCTGCTTCTTGCGGGGCATTGCTCACTTCCTTGCAGGTTAGATTCGGAAACGAAAGCGGGGCCGCTCCCTATTGGCAGGGAGCGGCCCCGTGGTGCGTCCGCCGGTGGCGTGCGTCGGTAGTCATTGACCCGTTAGAAGGGGAGATCGTCGTCCTGGGTGTCGGCGGCGGCGTTGGCGTACTCGCCGGAGCCGTTGCCGTTGCGGGAGGAGTCCAGGAACACCACGTCCTGGGCGTGAATCTCGGTGCGGTAGCGCCGCTGCCCGTCATCCCCCTGCCACGAGGATTGCACCAGCCGCCCAGCCACGTAGAGCCTCTGCCCCTTCTGGACGTACTCGGCGACGGCCTCACCCAACTTGTCCCACACCACGACGGTGTGCCAGTCGGTGGCATCCTCGCCGTTCTTCCGGCCCCGGTTCGTGGCCAGGCGCAGCTGGGTGACCGCGATGCCCGACGCCGTGTAGCGCATCTCCGGGTCGTTCCCGACCCGTCCCAACAGTTCCACCTTGTTGATAGTCTTCGCCATGATCGTTCCTCCAATGAGTTGTGCTTTGGGGTTGCCGTTGCGGGGCCGTCCCTTCCTTTAGAAAGGAGAGGGCCCGGTGTCGCGCTCCGCAGGCCGGAACGTCGTGGTATCCGTGAGGGAGTGCCTAGCTGACCCGCAGGTAGTGGGAGACGTTCTCGGTGACGACCTCGGCCCTGGTCTCCGGGTCCAGCAGGGAGTTCAGCCGCTTGTGGTTGACGTTGTAGCGGGTGTTCTTCACCATCCCCACGGTGCGGGTCTTCTCCCGGCCATCCAGCTTCGCCTTGTCCTGGCCCTGCTGCTTGAGCCAGGTCCGCAGCATTCCCAGCGCCCACTGCTTGTCTTCCTCGATGGCCTTCAGCATCTCCTGGGTGTTTTCGTACTCGGCCAGCGCCGCCCGCGCCTCCTCGTCGCTAACCGGCTCGGCAGGTTCGTCAGCCGGGTCCGGTTCCACCGCCGCCGTCCCCGGCAGGCAGGCGTTCAGGAAGGGACAGCGTTTGCACTGCCAGTCGTCGGCGGTGAAGTCCCGCTCCGGCAGGACCTCCGGGTCCGGCCCGTTGACCAGGTGGTGGGCCGCCAATTCGCCCAGCCGGGCGCAGGCTTGCTCGAAGGCCCGCTCCACCCGGTGGGCCGGTATCACCTCGTAGTCCCAGGTCCGTCCGCCCGTGTCCAGGGTGGCGATCACCACGTCCCGGGATTCGTCGAAGGCTCCGTAGGTATAGAAGGCCGCCTGCCAGACCGATTCCGGGTGGCTGCGCTCGGCGCCCAGCGTTCGCCACTTCTTGTAGGCTTCCGGCCCCCGGGTCTTGACCTCCACGATGCTGGGTTCGTTGCCGAAGATGGGCGCGACGCCGGCGGCGTCCACGTGGCCGCTGACCGTCAGGGTGGGGCCCAGGCGCAGGGAGACCATCCGGGGGTTGTCCCTATCGGTGGGGATGATGTCCCAGCCTGCCCGCTGCATGGCCCGCAGCACCACCGGCTCCAGGGCGTTGCCCGCCTCCAGCATGGTCAGGGAGTCGTCGCTGCGGGGGTTGGTGACCTGGTGGCCGGTAGCTTCGAGCCACAGGGCGCGGCGGCAGTTGCCCACCGCCGAGGCCCGGATCTCCAGCGTCCCGTCGCCGCCGAAGCAGGCGTTGGGCCGGGAATACACGTCGGTCCTGCTGTCAGTGGTGATAGTCATGGTTGTCGTTCCTCCGTAAAGTTCGGTTTCCGGTAGATGAGAAGCGGGGCCGTCCCGTATTCGAGACGACCCCGTGCGCCTTCTTGGTCGATTTCCCGCCGCTAGTCGACGGCGATGGGCAGTTTCGCCGGTTCCGCGTCGGCCTGCGCTGCCAGGTAGTCCCGCAGGACCAGGGCGATGGCGTCGCCCAGCCCTCTGACGTACACGGTGCGCCCATCCTCCATCCGGTTGGGCCACGGTTGCATCTCGGTGATCCCCTGTATCTGGCCGATGATTTCCTCGATGGGCGTCCCGCGCCGCAGGTGCAATGAGACCAAGCGGCAGGCCATTTCGGTCATGCCGTGTTGCAGGCTGCCGGCCTTGCCCAGGCTGCCGAACACCTCGAAGGGCTGGCCGTCTTCGTCCAGGCCCACGGTGATGTAGAGACTGCCCAATTCGGTGCCGAGCTTGGTGGTCAGGCTGGGCAGGCAGCGGGGCCTGCTTCGCGTGGCGGTCATGGCGTTTCCCCTTCGTTACCGAGGAAGGGCAGCGCCGGAGCGTAGCGGTCGAAGTAGCCCGCCACCTTCAGGGCCAGTTCCCGCTCCCTTTCGTCGCCCAGGCCCAGCAGCGTCCTTACGATGGGTTCCTCGCAGTCCTCTTCCGCAAAGGTCGGGTTGAGGAAGGTGTCCCGCACCACGTCCGGCAGTTCCTCCCACCGCTCCCGGCTCAGCTTCAGCCCGCCGTGTCCGGCGGTGGACACCCGCCAGACTCCTTCGGCCAGTTCCAGGGTGTCCTGGGGCCAGCCCCAGGGGGTGTGCATGGTGGTTGCCGTCATGGTCCTGCCTCCTTGTTCCTGTAAATGGGAAGCGGGGCCGCCCCGCAATGGAGACGGCCCCGCCGGATGGTGTTTTGCCGAGGGAGTTCTACCCATTGCCGCCCTCGGCTTTCCTCGCCTCGTTGACCTTCTTGGCCGCGTTCTCCACCAGGGGCTTGAGGTCCTCGGCAGGCAGGTCGTCCAGGTCCTTGCCGGTCTGCTTCTTGACCGCCTCCCGCACCCGGTCCTCGTCGTAGCCCTGCTTCGCGCCCAGGTCGATGAGACGCCCACGCATCTGCTGCAGGTAGCTGCCGTCCCGCCGGCCGTTCCCGTTGCTGCCCTGGCGGTTGTTGGAGTTGCCGTTGCCGTTGCCCCTGGCGCTGGACGGCGGAGCGCCGGACCTGTTGTTGGCGGAAGGCTGATCGCCGTAGAGACCGTTGCCGAACCGGTCGCCGAAGCTGCGCAGCGCCCTTTTCAGCCCGTCGGTCACCGCTCCCTTGGCGGCAGTCTCGTGCCCCTCGGGGTTGTCGTCGGTAACCACATGGAAGCCAATGTCGGTGCGGGGAGGCGCGCCCACCACGCTGACCCGTACCGGCGCGCTGTAGGCGTAGTTGACCTTGAGCTCTCCGGTCCTGACGTCCACCTTCTCGATGCGGCGCAGGCTCACGTCGCCCACCAGTTCGTAGCCCCAGCCGCCGTAGCCGAAGATCCGGTTGGCCTGGTCGATGACGGTGTGGCCCTCGATGTAGTCGTACTGCCGGTTGCCCCGGCCGTCGCGCCGGGAGACCAGGGCCGGGTCCAGGGGCTGCTCCAGGGCGCTGACCACGGCGGGGGGCAGCCCGTCCCACAGCAGGTCGTGGCCGCCGAGGTCGGCGACGCCGTTGCCGCTGTGGTGCCCGTTCTGGCCGTTGCCGTTGAGGTTGACGCTGCCGTTGGGGTGATGACCGTTGCCGTTCTGGTTGCTGCCGTTACCCATGAGTTCGCTCCTTTGCGTTGAGATGTTGGGTGTGCCGTTGGTTGCGGCGGCTTCCCGTCAGGGAAAGCCGTCAGCGGAGCCAGAGGCCCCGTCGTGTCGTTGAGTTGGTTGGGAAAAGGAAAGGCCCGCCGGTGAGGGCGGGCCGTTAGAGAGGAAGGTTGGTTGGGAGTTGACTAGCGGGCGGAGCGGGCCGCCCTGGCCAGCAGGCGGCGGAAGATCAGTTGACCGTTGGGCAGCGTTGCCAGCTCGCCCATGTCGGCGACGCCCTGGGGCATGTTGACCACGGCGGCGCGGTTGCCCAGCAGAGCTTTGAGTTCCTGGGCCGCCTTGTTGCCCGCGTCATCGTTGTCGAAGGCCAGGAAGACCCGGGGGCAGCCCCGCAGCGCCGCCGCCACCTTGTCCATCCCTTGGGTGCCCAGGGCGGCGACGGCGGGGTAGCCCCGGGCCGTCAGCGTCAGGTAGTCGAAGACGCCCTCGGCGACTATCACGCAAGGGGGCGCCGGACCGAGACTTGCCAGGCCCAGCACTGGCTTGGGGCCGGGCAACGCCTGGAAGCGGGGCCTGGCGTTGGGTTGCACCGCCCTTCCGGTGAGCCACAGCACGAGGCCGTGGGCCAGGTCGGGAACGGTGATGGTCCCGGCGAACCGTTCCCTTCCTCCTTCCAGGAACAGGCCGCTGTCCCGGAGCCGTCGGCCGGTGCAGCCATTGGCTTGCAGGTGCTCCCGCAGCCCGTGGCCCGTTGCGTAGCCCAGGCCCAGCCGCATCGCGGCGTCCAGCACGATGCCCCGGGAGGCCAGGTATTGCGTGGCCACCGGGCTGCGCCGCAGTTGCCCGCCGTAGAACCGGACCGCCGCCGTCAGCAGCGCGGGATCGCGGGGAGGCAGCGTGGCCGGGGCAGTTGGCCGCGCCGGGCTTGGCCGGTCGGCGGTCGAAACCGCCGTACCCGAACCGTCATCCAGTCGGCGGATGGCCTCGGGCAGGGTGAGGCCCTCCATGCGACCCACGAAATCCAGAACGTCGCCGTGGGAACCGCAGCCGAAGCAGTGGAACTTCTGGGTGTCGGCGTACACCGTGAAGCTGCCTTCCTGTTCCTGGTGAAAGGGGCAGATACCCTGCCGGACCTGCCCCTTGCCGCGCAGCACAACCCCAGCGGCCTCCACCGCATCGCCAAGGGGATGCCTTGCCTTGAGTTCGGCGATGTCCGCCGCCCTATTGGATACAACCATCACGCCACCCCCTTCGCCAGGGGCCGCAACCCCCGCAGGCTGCGCCGCGAGACCAGCTTGCCCACCGGCCAGCGCATCCCCAGGACCGTCGCTACTTTCAGCGTGGTGCCGCCGCCGTCAGCGGGAACCAACGCCACCGCCCTGCCGGTGGCCGGGCTGTAGAGCATGGCGTTGTGTCCGGCGAACCGGCGCCGGGCGATGTCCAGCCACTCGGCGTAGAGCCACCGCAGTTCCGAGTCCGAGGCTTGGGCGGTGTCAGCTCCGTTGAATACTTCCAGCGCCCGGTCCAGGTCGCCCGACTGCCGCAGCCGCCGGGCCTGATGAACCGTCCTGACGAGGCTGGGCGGGGGTTCCGGTTCTCCGCCCAGCAGCGCCGCCAGCAGCCGGTCCACCAGTTCCTCCAACCGGCGGACCGACGCCGTGGTTTCCATTGTCATCGTGGTCATGGCGTACCTCCCTGTTGTTGAGTGTTGGAGTTCCGCCGGCGGCAGTTGCACCGGCAACCGGCCGGCCTGCCCTTCCCCGCCTGGACAATGCGCCGCACCACCAGGGCGGCGATGCCCAGGCCGAGGAGATTGAGGAAGAAGACTCCGCCGCCGGAGCCGGTGAGCAGCGGCCCCAGGATGAGCAGGCCCACCGCCAGCGCCAGGGTCAGCCGCTTGTGCCGCCAGAGGAACCGGCCCACCTTCACCGCCGCCGAGATTGTTCGCATCACGCTTGTCATGTTCGCCTCCTTTGTTGTTTCTGTGACTGACGTTTGCGTTCCTGACCCACGCGGCATCCGGGGAGCGCGGGCCGTGGTGATTGAATGGGGATTGGGAAAGACGGACTCCGTCCCGGGCCGGATGCCTGGCGCGGGAAACGGAGCGAAGTGGGGGAGAAAAGCAGACGCAGCCCGGCCCAGGGAATGTTCAACGTCCTGGGGGGCTGTGCAGGGAAAGGGCCGCGGTCCGGTTGGTCTCAGCCGTCAAACCGCAGGCGTGAGGAAGCGGCCGAGGCGCCGTCAGCGCATCAACCGCAGGGTGAAGGGGGTAAGGCGAAGCGGTTCAGCCGCTCCGCGAGTGAGGATGAGAGGCCGGAGTTCCTGGCCTGGGTTCCTGGTTCGGTTCGCCACCTCCTGGGCAATGATGTGATCGTGAGACTACCAGTGCACCGCATCGAACCGGTCGCCGGAGGAGCAATGCTCGACCCCGGTTCCGCATCACGCAGCGGGCGGGCGCTTATCCCCTGATGATCCGCCGCCGGGAGAGCAGGGCTCGATCCCGAAACAACGCACCGGGTCGGGGATGGACCCTCCAGTTTTCTGGGCTGGAAACACTGGAAAAAGCCAGACAACGCATTCAATTATTTACGAACCCATGAGCCAAAGAAACCCCCAAACCCACCTTTCCATCCCGTTTCGCCCAAAGTGTTCGCAACGAAGGCGCAACGGAGTCGCAGGAACGGAATGGCTGTTCCGACGACCTCCCCGACACTTTACTTCCGCCACAAACCCAGGGTGAGGAAGCGGCGCAGCCGGAGCATCTTGCGGTCCACTATCGCCTCGTCCAGCAGCTCATTCCGGCGCCTGACCTCCTGCCGCCGGTCGCCCCAGTCCCAGGACCGGGTCGCCGGGGGCAGAGTGAGTTCGTACTGCTCGATCAGCTCTATTTCCAGCTCCAGGCGCCGCTGCCGGGCGTTCAGGATGTCCATTGCATCAGTCGCCGCGGCGAAGGCGTCCCGGGCCTCGCGCCATTTCACAATCACCGCCGTGGCCGCGTCGCCGTACACCAGCTCCTCGCCGGGTTCCGCCTCGGCGGTAACCAGGTCGGGATAAACCCGCCGGGGCCGCTGGACCACGGGGTTTGCCGCCGCGCCTGCCGCCGGTGTTCCCGTGTTCGCCGTCGCCGAATTACTGCCCGCCGCTTCCAACGCCGCTACCCGCCGCGCCAACTCCGCCAACGCCCTGGCCTGTTCCTCCTGGGCCTTTTCCCCGTCCTTGCGCAACGCCGACAGCCCCTCCCGCAGCGCCCGCTCCAACTCCTTCTGCCCGTCCTCCAGCATCCCCAGCCGGTGCCGCTGGGTGGCCGCCGCCGACCCTCCCCCCTCCAATAGGTGCCTTTCCAACGCCCCGGTCAGCGTGGGCGTCAGGCGCCGCGACTCTTCATACCGCGTCAACGTCCGGGGACTGACCCCCAGGGTTTCCGCCGCCTGGGTCTTGCCCTGCTCGCCGATCAGGTCCCCCAGCAGCGCCGTGAGGCGCATCTCCCGCAGGCTGTCCAGGCTCCGGCTGGCCTCCGGGAACTGCTCGCTCTCCGCCATCGCATTGCCCTCCTCGCTGGACAACTGTCCGATTTCCTTCGTGGCACTGTCCAAAATCCCCCTCCATTGCCGCTGGACAACTGTCCGATTTCATACGTGGCCCTGTCCAACGGGACTGGAAGCTGCCCTGGAACCAAAGTGTTCGCTGAAACCGTCCGATAGGGGCTGATTTCCCTCGATTTCAGGTTCAACTGGACAGGATTGGACACCTGTCTACCAGCTACTAATCCCTGTACACGGGTATGACACCACACCGGCCTGTCCAAATCCCATGCCTTATAAGGGGTGACTCGCGCGTCACCCCTTATAGGACATTCCGCCCGGCCCGCCCCGCCGCCAGACTTGGTTGTCGAACATCCGGTCTCAATACGACCGCAAGGAGGCAACCATGTTCCGGCGTCTATTACCGAAGTCCGGCAGACCTCGGCGGCTGGCGCTGCTGGCGGCTGCCCTGCTGCTCGCGGCCATCGTCGCCATACCCGCCAGCGGCCTGGCCCTGGCGCAATCGCCACCCTCTGACGATGTGATCCTGGTCAACCGGGACCGGCAACTGGTGGAGCGCAAGAAACACGGCGACTTCGTGGCCCGCCCCATCTTCAGCCGCCAGGTCAGCGTTCTCTACTACGCCATCCGACACCCGGACACCGGCGACTGGATCACCAACACCTACCGGGTGCAGGGCGGCGAGAAGAAGCTGGACGAGGGCTGGGAGTACACCTTCGACTACCCGGCCCTAAACGAGCAGCCCGACCTCCACCCCGAACAGCCCTTCCTGCTGATGCTGGCCGTTCCCCGCATTGGCGGCGGCGACCACCACGTCTTCTACGCCCTGATTCCCGTCCACCAGCCCAAGGGGTTGTGGGACCGGGTGCTGGGCGCCCTGGACCCCGACCGCTGGGCCCGGGCCGCCGCCAAGTGGGTGATCCAGGGAGTCCACGGGACCCTGTGCGGCGTGGTGCAGGGGGTGCTCCAGGTGAAAATCAGCGACTGCGGGGGAGGTTAGGGAATTATGGGAGACATCCTCACCGGAACACCCCCGCACCTCACCTATCTGCACCCCTTCGTGCAGCAGGCGTGGTGGGCGGTGTGGGCCGTGACCACCGCCGCCCTCACCGTGATTCTGGGCTGGATGGGCCTGAGCTTCATCGTCCAGGAACACCTGGGCCGCCATCAATCGGGCTGGCGTGAGATGGTGCCCCGCCTCGTGCTGGGCCTCACCGCCGCCGCGTCGTCCCTCTGGTGGTGCGCCCTGGTAATCGACGTGGCCCACGCCGCCTCTCAGTTCATCGCCGCGACCCTGAACGTAACCCCCGGCGACCTGCTGCGGGCGCCCCTGTTCGCGCTTTTGGCCGCCGTGGAGACCGGCAGCGTTGGCCTGGCGATCTTCATCGCCCTGCTCTACCTGGTCTTCGGCTTCTTTCTGCTCTACCTGCTGGTGCAGATGATCCTGCGCCTGGCCCTCATCGACATCCTGCTGGCCCTGGCGCCGATTGCGTTGGGGTTGTGGATTCTGCCCCACACCGCCGGTTGGGGCCGCCACTGGCTCAGGCTGTTTATGACCACCGTGTTCCAGCAGGCGGTGCAGCTCATCGCCGTGGCGCTGGGCTTCGCCTTCCTGGGGGAGTTCGCCGCCATCGGCCAGTTCGAGCCGGTGCAGGACCTGGTCTGGAAGCTGCTCATGGCCATCGCCTTCATGTACCTGGCGAGCCGCGTCCCCTCGATGCTGGGCAACCACGGCACCTTCGACGCCTGGCTGCACACCCTCTACTTCGGGATGTCCCTGCCCGGCTCCATGGTCCGCTCGGCCCGCGCCCTGGCGTTGATTGGGGGCGGAGCCGCCGGAGGGCCGGCGGGAGCGGCGGCAGGAGCGGCAGCGGCGGGCGGAGCCACCGGCGCGGCCAGCGCCGCCGGAAGCGCGGTGAACTCGGCGGCCCAGAACGCCACCCCGGCAGGCCAGGGAGGGCCTACTCCCCGCAGCCAGGGGCCGTAACCGAAATCACGACCACCAACCGGCGGGGAGACCTTCCCGCCGTCCAGCCACCGACGGAGGTGCGCCATGTGCCAGTAAACCGGCGAGAGCAACCCGACCGAAAGCAGACCGAGCAATCGCTGAAGCGACAGCGAAAAGGAGAAAGACCTTATGGGAGAACTGACCCAGACCATATCAAACCTGGTGGGCATCCTGCTGGGATTGGTGGGCGTGGTCGGCGTGGGCTACTTCATCTACGGCGCCTACCTGTACCTCACCGCCTCGGGCGCGCCCAACCAGATGGAGCGGGGCAAGAGCGCCATGATGACCGCCCTGGCCGGCGTGGTGCTGGCCCTGGTGGCCTACGGCGTCGTCGCGCTGGTGATCAACGCCGTGGTGGGCAACCCGGTGGACCCCAGCGTACCCAAACCCAATTAGGAGGCAGGGCATGAGAGAGCACGAAGTACCGACCCACGTGCAGGCCGAGGACAAGGCCCTGCTGTGGTTCACCTTCCCCCAGGTGGTGGCGGTGGTGGCGACCTGCGCCGTGGCCTACGGCGTCTATCGCTACTTTCCCTTCGGCCCCTCGGGGCTGAAGCTGGGCATCGCCATCCTGCTGGGCGCGGTGGGCATCGCCATGACCGTGGGCAAGGTGGGAGGCCGGGGGCTGCCCCTGGTGGCCGCCGACCTGCTCAAGTTCAACCTGGGCGCCCGGCGCTACGCCGGGTCCCCGGCGGAGCTGGCGGTCAGCGAGCCGCCGCCGCAGCCCGAGGCCAGGCCCGACCCCCTGCGGCTGCTGGCGAAGAAGGCCGCCTCCGGCGTGGGCAAGGCGGTGAAAGCAGTCCGGCAGAAGGGACGCCGTCCCTTCCGGCCCCATAGCTGGTTCGGCAAGGGTCGCCGCCGCAAGGAGGCGGGCAATCGCCCCCAAACTCCGGCTGAAGGAACCAGGACCAGGAAGCCGTGGAGCCGCTTTCTGGCGGTGGCGGCATTTGGCCTGACGGCGCTGGTCCTGCTGCCCGGCAGCGCCCTGGCCGACGACCCCGACGACAACCCCTACGGCGACGCCTGGCGCCTCGACGAAATCTACTTTGAGCCGCCCGACCCGGTGCCGGGCCGCCGCGTCTACATCGAGAGGCTGGCGGTCTCCGGCGACACCGCCGTCGTCACCCTGCGGGCGGCCCACGACCTGGACCTCAAGGGCCGGGTCTTCGGCGGCCGCACCGGCAAAACCCTGAAGATGGGCTTCAACACCAGCCTGCGGGAAGGAGAGAGCCAGAGTTACAACCTGACCCTGGACGGCCCGTCGCCATCTTTCACCTTCTCCTGGCAGGACGCATTGGGCCGCTCCGGTGCGGCGTCGCTGAAGAGCCGCCAGATCCCCTACCCCCTGCCTTCAGCCGACGGGGAGCTTTGCGACCTGGACGTCACCTCCCTGGAGTGGACGCCGGGCCGGATCAGCGGCGTCATCGCCTCGGAGTGCATCGCTGAGACCCGGCACGAGGAGGACCTGCCGGTGTACGGCGGACACTTCAGCCAGTCGGTGCCGGCCCTGCTGGACGCCACCGTAACCGGGATCACCGGCACGGTCAGCGTGCATTGGGGCGGCCACAGCGCCACGGCGACCTTCGTTCCAAACGGCGAGACCGCCTTCACCCTTCCCGTGGCGAACCGACGGGCGACCAGCCAGTTGGAAATCACGGCGGACCTGACGGCGACGCTGAACGTCCCCCGGCCGCCCATGTTGCAGACCGTCCACCACCCGGCCCGCACCGACGTGTACACCCGGCGGGTGACCTGCACCTGCGGCGAGAGCAGGACCGTCAAGACGGTGCGCATCTACGTCCACCACCCGGAGCACGTGCGGGCCGTGGAGAACCGGCGCGGTCCCGTCACCCGCACCCGGACGGAGAGCATCCCGCTGGTTGCAGCGTCGAAGGCGGCGCCGGCCGTGAACCTCGGCGCCGACGCCCCCTACCAGGCCCTCTACGTGCCCCCGCCCAAGCCCCCGCCGCCCAAGGCGGAGCAGACGCCGGTGGGCGGTTCCAGTTGGTGGAGCTGGCTATGGCGCAGGAACTGACCGCCCTCCTGCTGTCGGGTGTGGCCGCGTTGGCGTCCATCGCGGCCACACCGAGGCAGGACGAGATGAACGCGATGACCGCCGCCTTCGACGCGGTGCTCACCGGCATGGCCTACGTGGGGGCGGGGCTGTGCTTCTTCGGCATCGTCTGGGCCGGGTTCCTGCTGATGGCTGAGGGCGCCGAGGGCGAGGGCCGGGGCCGGGCCAGGAACGCCGCAATCATGGCCGTGGTCGGCCTGGTGGTGGTGCTGCTGGCCAAGGGCATCGCCGCCGGCATCATCGGCAGGATCATCGCGGTCCTGCCCTAAATCTAGGAACAAGAAGGAGTTGTGCATGGTGAAACTGACGCTACCCAATCCCAAGGAACTGGCCCGGCGCTGGCCGCCGGGCCGGTCCCAACCCCAAGAGAGCGAGGCGGCGGCGGAACCCAAGCCACCGCCACCATTGTCCCTGTTCTTCATGCTGTCCCACCTGGAGGATGACGGCCCGGCGCGCCTGGACGGGGTGAAGCTGGCGGTTATGGAGGTGATGGGGCTGGAGCTGGACGAACCCAAGCTGGGCGCCTTCGCCGGCTCCCTGAACGCCGTGGACTTCCCGGTGCAATTGCTGGTAAGGCAGCACCCGCCGGTGTTGCAGGGTTTGAGGGACAGGCTGGC
Organism: Dehalococcoidia bacterium; assembly: GCA_965207585.1. Lineage (GTDB taxonomy): Bacteria > Chloroflexota > Dehalococcoidia > Lucifugimonadales > UBA3495 > Bin87. The sequence continues at coordinate 224,838 of CBDBMT010000002.1, forward strand.
CGAGACCCAGCCGGGCGACCTGCCCAGGCAGACGAAGGACGCCGCCGACAGCCTGGCGCGGCTCTTGACCACGCTGGAGACCCGGGAGGGCATCCTGGACCGGCGCTTCTACGCCGTGTGCGAGCATGGCCGCGCCGACGAGCTGCGGGCGCTGCTGGTGCGGGCCGGTCTCGGCGTCTTCCCCCTGAGCGGAAATTCCCTCAAGTTGTTGCTGCTGGCCTGCGCCCTGGGCGGCTCACCCGATGAAAGGGACGAGGACGTCGAAATGGAGGTGGAGGTCAACCGCCGGGAAATCCGCATCGGGGAACATCTGACCCGCTCCCTGCACCTGGGCAAGTGGCCCCGCAGTTTGGCGCCCGGTTTCCTGCAAGGCTTGATGGCCGCCGGCGCCCCTATGGACCTGTCGGTGCATTTGGGCGCCATTCCGGCGGAGCAGGCGGCCCGCACCCTGGAGTGGCAGAAGGTCCGCTTCGAGTCGGCGCAGAGCCTTTCCTTCAAGCGGGGCCGCACCATGTCCCCGGAGGCGGAAATCGCCCTGGAGGACGTTTCCCGGCTCCGGGACGAGGTGCAGCGGGGACGGGAGAGGCTGTTCCACGCCTCGTTGTCGGTGACGCTCCACGCCGACGACCTGGACACGCTGAAGGACCTGACCCAGAAGGCCCGGGCCCACTTCGCCGCCACCCTGGGCAAGCTGGACAACCTGGCCTTCCGCCAGCGGGAGGGACTGCTATCCACCCTGCCCCTGGGCCTGAACGCCGTGGCGACGTGGCGGACGTTGGACACATCGTCACTGGCGAGACTGTTCCCTTTCTCGCCGCCGGACCTGGACACCCGCAGCGGCACCCTCTACGGCATCGACCTGCGGGCCTGCGCCCCCATCGTCTACGACCCCTTCGACGGCACCCACCTCAACGCCAACACCGCCGTCCTGGCCCGTTCCGGCAGCGGCAAGAGTTTCGCCACCAAGCTCGGCGTGCTGCGGGGCCTGTGCCGGGGCGTTCGGGCCTACGTCATCGACCCGGAGGGCGAGTACACCGACATGGCCCGTGCCGCCGGTGGGCGTGTCCTGTCCCCCGGAGTGCCGGGACAGGGCATGAACCCCTTCGTCATCGACCGGGGCGACTCGGAAGAGTTGCTCCAACGCATCGGCAGCCTGAGGCGACTCATAGAGGTGATGGTGGGGGAAAGGCTGTCCGCCGAGCGCCGTTCCTCCCTGGACCACGCCCTGGCCTCCTACTACGCCCAACGCCGCGAGCGCACCGGCTTCCGCGATTTCTACGCCTACCTGCAAGGGGAAACGCCGGACATCGCCCACCTGCTGCGGCCCTTCGCCACCGGCAGCCTGCGGGACCTGCTCTCCGATGAGGGCGACGACCTGCTGGCCCATGAAGCCCTGGTGACGGTCTTCGACCTGCACCTGCTGGAGCCGGAACTCAGACCGGCGGCCGCGATGGTCTGCACCGAGACGGTGTGGGCCGCCGCCGCCCAGGACCCCCGGCCCCGCTTGCTGGTGGTGGACGAGGTGTGGAGCATCATGCAGCACCCCGAGGGCGCCGCCTTCATGGTGAGCATGGCGAAACGCGCCCGCAAGCACCGGCTGGGGTTGCAGTTCATCACCCAGGACGTGCAGGACCTCCTCTCCGAGGACTCCTCCCGCACCATCACCGGACACAGCGGCAGGGCGCTCTTGCAGAACGCCGCCTTCAAGTTGCTGCTCCAGCAGGACGCGGCGGCCATCAGCACCGTGGGCGAAGCCTTCGATTTGCCGGAGGAACTGCAACGCTGGCTGCTGGCCTGTCCCCGGGGCGACGGGCTGCTGCTGGCAAGGGGCCAACGCTTTCCCGTCCGCATCGAGGCCACGCCGGAGGAGACCGAGGTCATCGAGTGGAGGCCCGGCCCCAGGCACTAGCCGGCAAGGGCCAATGATACCCATGCCAACACCGAACCCATAGATAGCGAAAGGAAGGAAGGTATGAATTTGCAACTGAACCCCAAACGTATATTTCTCGGCAACCGCCAGCGCAGCGCCCCGGTGCTCCTGGCGGTGACGCCGCCCCGCACCGGCGAGCGCACCATGCTGGGCGTGGAGAACCTGCTCCAGTCCATCGCCGTCCCCGAACCCTTCTCCCTGGAACTGGCCGGCACCGCCGACGGCGTTACCCTGCTGGCCCGCTGCCTGGACCGGGAGGTGGTCCGCGGCCAGATCGCCGCCCACTACCCCCAGGCCCGCATCCAGGAGGTGTCCGTGGACGAGGACCCCATCTTCGTCCACCGGGGCGAGCAGGCGTGGGGCATGACCCTGCGGGCCTCCGGGCCGGACTACGTGCCCCTGCGCACCTTCCGGGACGACGACCTGCTGGACCCCGGCTCCGACCCCCTCATCGCCATCATCGGCGCCCTGTCCAACCTGCGCCCCGGCGAGCGGGTGCTGGCCCGCCTCCTGTTGCGCTCCCTGGGTCCCGACTGGTCCCAGGCCCACCAGCAGAAAGCCTTCAGCAACCCCGGCTACCAGCGCCCCGACCCCTCCTACACCTACCAGACCCGGCCCCTGCAACTGGACGGCGTGACCATGGCCGTGCTGGGAGTGGCCGCCCTGGTTGCGCTGCGGGGCTACCTGTGGGTGCAGCAGGGGGAATTCCTCAAGACCGCGCTCCTGGCCGCCGGTTCCGCCCTGGGGCTGGCCATGGCCGGCTGGGGCTGGTGGCGCTGGAAGCAGGCCAGGAACCGCGTTTACGACCCCCTGATCATCAAGGAGAAGGTGGGCCGCATCGCCTTCGACGGCGAGCTGGAGCTCATCGCCGTACTGCCCGAAGACCCCGACCCCAAGGAGGGACTCAAGAGGGCGAAAGAAGTCCTGGAGCCGGTGGCCGCCGCCTACCGCCACTACGACCACCCCGCCGGAGCGCGCTTCAAGGCCAGCAAGGTCCGGCCCATCGTCCCCGTGATGAACCTCCACCCCGCCGGGCCGGGGCTGTTCGGCAAGCGCAGCGTCCTGGGGGTCCGCGAGGCGGCGGCCCTCTGGCACCCGCCCGGCGCCCGGGACGAGACTCCCCTGCTGGAACGCTCCGGCTCCCGCGCCCTTTTGCCCTCGGCCAAGGGCGTCCGCGGCGGCGCCCTGGTGGGCGACACCACGGCGGGCCGGTCCAGGGAAATCCATTTCCCCGAGGACCTGCTGCGCCGCCACCACCTCTATGTGGCCCGCACCCGCATGGGCAAGTCCACCCTGATGCACCACATCGTCAGCCACAAGCTCCGGGAGAAGGCCGCGGGGAGGGACCACGACGCCATCGTGGTCATCGACCCCCACGCCGACCTGGTGGCCGGACTGCTGGAGCAGGTGCCGGAGGCTATCGCCGACCGGGTGAAGCTCATCGACCTGGCCGACCCTCGCGGCGCGCCGGGCATCAACCTGCTGGACGCCCGCATCTTTGCCGACCGCGACCGCACCGCCGATTCCGTCGTCCGCGTGGCTCACGGCCTGTGGGACCAGTGGGGTCCCCGGATGCAGTCCATCCTGGAACACACCGTGAAGAGCCTTCACGAGGCCAATCGCCACCCGGCCACCGCCGCCGACGAGCAGTTCACCCTGCTGGACGGGCTGCCCCTTTTGTCCGACGACAACTACCGCACCGGCGTCCTGACCCGGGTGAGCGACCCCTTCCTGCTGGACTGGTGGGGCGGTATCTTCGCCAGCTGGCGCAGGGACTACCAGGGCGACGCCCTGGCCCCGGTGCAGACCAGGCTGTCCTACTACGCATCTTCCGAAAAGGCCCGGGCCATCCTGGGCCAGCCCCGCTCCACCATCGACCTGCGGCAGACCATCCGCGAGGGCGGAGTGCTGCTGGTGTCCACCGCCCAGGGCGCGGTGGGTAGGGACGTGGCCGCATTGGTGGGCGCCTCCCTGCTCAACCTGGTGGACGCGGTGATCCGGGAGCAGGGCAGCCTGCCGCCCCAGGAACGGCGCGGGGCGCTGGTGGTGGTGGACGAGATGCAGTCCATGCCCGGTGTGGACTACGAAAGTATGCTCAGCGAGCTGGGCAAGTTCGGCGCCAGTTTCATCCTCGCCACCCAGAGCCTGGCCAAGCTGAACGATCTCTCGCTGACCATGCGCGACACCATCCTGGCCAACGTGGGCTGCCTGGCCGTATTCCAGGTGGCCGGGAGCGACGCCCGGCAACTGGTTTGGGAGCTGGGCAAGGACCACGTGTCCGAGGACGACGTCGTTTCCCTGGACGTGCATCACTGCTACGTCCGCGCCACCGTGGGCACCGAGCGGATGCCGCCCTTCTCCATGATGGTCAGGAAGCCCGAGCCGGGTAGCCTGGCGGTGGCCCAGCGCATTCGCGACGGCGCCTCGGCGTATCTCACGCCGGAGACCGAGATCTCCGCCCAGCAGGAGCGGGGCCGCCAGCGGGTCCAGGAATGGCGCCGGGAGGTGGAGCGTATCCGCCGGAGCCAGAACCCGCCGGACCAGGGCAAGGGCGAGGCGTCCAAGAACCTGGGTCGCAACGAGCCGCGCAGCAAGCACTTCCAGCCTCCCACCGGAGGGACGAAGCCGGAGCAGTCTGACGAGGAGCAGTCCGGCGCGGACGACGAGGCCGAGGGCTATGATCTCAGTCCCTACCGCCAGTTGCTCATTGAGCGCCAGCAGGCGGGTAACGGGGAGGACGGCGAATGAATCCCGCTGGTTGTGAAGCCGACGCCCTGCGCCGCCTGGCCGATATGCCCTTCCTGGACCGGCTGGAGCTGGCCGCCCTCACCGGCTGGTCCCGGGGCGCAGTGTTCGGTGCAGTTGCAAGACTGGAAGACCGGGGGATGGTGGAAGCCGTCCCCCACGCCTCGCCCCTGGTGGCCCCCACCCACCGCCACGCCCTTACAGCCGCCGGGGTGGAGCGGCTGGCCGAGTTGGATGGTGTATCCCTGGAGGAAACGCTTTTCCTCCTGCCCGTTTCCCGCCAGTGGCGGCGGGGTTTGCTGGAACGCCTGGACACCGTGGCCGTCATCTACCGGCTGGCGTCAGCCATCAACCAGGTGTTTCACTCGCTGGCCTTCCGCTGGTATCGGGCCATGCCCCTGGACGCCGCCATCGCCCTGCCCGGCGGCAGGACGCTGGCGGTGGTCCGCCAGGGCAGCACCAGCGACCGCACCGCCTTCGCCAAGCGCATCTGGCGGCTGGGGCAGTTGCCGCCCACCAGCGCCGTACTGATCCTGCTGCCCGACGAGGTGAGGCTGCGCCAGGCCCGCAGATTGGCGGCGGCTTTGCCCGCACCCGTGTTCCTGGCCCTGGAGGGTGACGCCGCTTCCGCCGGGGCCGGGGCCGCTGTCTGGCGCACCCCCTCTGGCCCCGCGCCCCTTGATTTGGCAACGGCGTTGAATCACACCGGGCCGCCCCGCTCCTGGCCTATCAGGAAACCTCCGCAACGGGCCGCAATGCCCGATGCCCTCGACCCCGCGGCTGGCTTCCTGTTGCCGTCCCTACTCAAGCCGGTGGAGAAGCGGGCGGTGGACCTGCTGGCCGACTGGCCCTGGCTGTTGCCCCAGCACCTGGGCGCAATGCTGGGTGTAAAACGCTCCCGCCTGTCCCAGGTTACGCGGCGTTTGGCAGAGCTACGCCTGCTGGTTGACGTTGCCGTCGAAGGCGTGCGCCGCCTGGCCCTCTCCGATAGGGGGCTGGTGATGCTGGCACGCCGGGACCGCGCCTCCGTGGGCGACGCCCGCAAGCGGTGGAGCGCCATACCCCTGGAACCTGATGTCCGCCTGGACTGGCGGAACGTCGCCGGAACCCGGACCCGTCAATTGCTCCGTAACGTCGAGCACACCGCCGCCGTGCACGCTTTCGCCGCTGCCCTGTGCCGCCAGGCCCGTGCCCGCTCCCGGGAGATCGTGCAACTGGACCCGCCCCGCCGGGCGTCCCGCTACTTCCGGCACCAGGGCAAGCTCCGCTCGGTGCACCCCGACGCTTTCGGCGTGTTGCACCGAGGCGAAGGCGTATGGCCCTTCTTCCTGGAGTGGGAGCGCCGGGCCGTGCGGCCGGCGACCATGGCCGCTCGCATCGCCCCCTACCTGCGCTACTACGCCACTCCCAGGCCCACCGACGACCACGGCGCTCAGCCCCAGGTCCTGGTGGTCTTCGACGACGACATCGCCCTGACCCACTTCCTGGCAGTCGCCGCCCGAGAGATGAGACGCGCGCGCGTCCATGTTCCCTTGCTCGCCTCACACTGTGATCTTGTGGAAAGCGTGGGGCCGCTGGGCCGGGCCTGGACTGCCCGCGGCGGCGACCCGCCGGACTACGCTTTTGAACCCCGGTGAGCCGCCATCCCCAACCGACAAGGAGGAACCCATGAGAATCTACTACGTGATGGAGACCCGGGGTCACCGCTGCCACGTCCTTTCAGCCCTGGGTGTGGACCCTCGGGCCTGGAACCGGCTGCACCGCCGCGTGCTGCGCTGGCGGCAGGAACTGGAACACTATTACGGCATCTCCGCCGACGGCGAACTGCGCCCTTGCGACCTGATTGGCGGTGTCCCGCAAAACAAGTCGGTGTGCCATCGCGGGTGTCGTCGGCACCCGGCATCCCTCCTCGGGGCGCAAGCGACTGCCGAGGGATTGCACGTTGTCGAGGACTTTGCCGTGGAGATCGGCGGCGTCCAGGTGATCAACGTCTGCCTGAAGATTGACGAAACGCCGGCCCATCGCCGGGTCGCCCTGGACCGGCTCTTCAACCGCGTCAATGCCACCGCCTCCCACGAAGGCGGCTACGCCCTTCTCGTCTTCGGGCAGGAACCCGACGAGACGGTGGGCAGTACCTACCAGCGGTTGCGAGGCTACAACCCGGTGCCTGTGCGCGTCGGCGCCTGCGGCGACGGCTGGCACACCCGCAACCTGCCCATCGACCGGATCATCGGCGGCCCCCTCTTCCGGGACCCCGGCGCCGACTGCCTGCTCCAGGTTGCCAGCCTGGTGGCCCACGCGCTGCTGTGGCGGGAGGAACCTTCCGCCAGCGGTGCGGACTCCGGTGAAAGCGCCGGAATCTTCACCGTCCTGGACCGTGCTCTGAACCGCAGGGCGTCAAGGAACGACCCCCACGGGGTGGTCAGAAGGTGAAGAAAGGCAGGGAGAGTTGGAGGCAAGAAAAAAGGGCCGGACGAAATCGAGCGTCCGGCCCTCTGTCGTGTTGTTCCTGATGGATTGACTTCAACTCCTCAAGCGTTCTCAGTACGCCTATCAGCAAGAATACCGATTTGTCATCACAACTCACGGCGACCCACCGGTGGGTAGTGACTCAGTTTGAAATGGGGTATCAGGAATCTTGATAGTAGCGAGGATGGCTTGTCGGTTCGGCGCGGTTGGTGCTTGTTGCGACGTCTCGCTCCTACCCTTGGAGGGTGCGGACTGGCATCGTTCTTTTGATGGATTCCCGCACGCGGAATAAGCGTCGCCGTTGGGGCTGGTGTGGTAAGTTTGCGCCGTTTTGATCGCGGTGGCGTCTATTTTCGTCGCGGGAAACAGTGCAGCTATGGCAACACGTTGGGGACAGGTTCGTTCGTTTCTTTGGTCCCGCTCATTGTGGCTTCTGGGAAGCGGTTGGTACCGGCTAAGCTCGTTCGGACAGGCTGACCTGCGGCGTGCGCTGGTCGGCTACATCTGTGTTCACTGGGTGGTGGCCTTGGTTCTGCTGGGGATGCTCGTCTATCGTCCGGTCGGCACGCGCACAGAAATTCTCCTTTACTGGGGGCTGTGGCTGACGCTGGTGGTATGCGTAGGAGGAATGACCTACCGTGTCTTGGCGCACCGTGTGCTGCGCCAGTGGTACCTGCTGGTTTTCTGCTTTTTGGACGCGGTGCTGGTGTCGTCCGCCGTGGTCACGGGCGGTGGGTTCATCCATGAGTATCACCATCTTTTCTACTATCCGGTGGTGGCGTCGTCCGGTTTCGTCATGGGTTCGGTGCGGGCGAGCCTGCTCTGCTGCACCGGTGTGGTGGCTTTCTACGTTCTGGTGGCGTTGGGACTGGGGGACGGGATTGACCTGGATAGTCGTGAGGGCAGGGTTCTGCTGGTGCGGGTGCTGTCGCTGTACGTGGTGAACGCGATGGTGGCGTTGTCGTGCCGGTTTGAGCGGCTGCGGTTGCGCGATGCCTTTGGTCGGGAGCGGGCGTTGCTCCAGGAGCGGGTGGAGTTCTCGCGTTCGCTGCACGACACGGCGGCGCAGTCGGCGTACGTGGTTTCGCTGGGTCTCGACGCGGCTGCCGCTGATGCGGGGGAGCGGGATTCTGCGCTGGTCGGCCGTTTGCGGGCCACGTCCAATTTGGCGCGTGGCATGGTGTGGCAGCTCCGGCACCTTATTGACGTTGGCGGTCTCTACGAGGTGGAGAGTTTGCGTAGCGCCGTGCGTTCACACGTCGTCAGTTTCACGAACGTGACGTCGTTGCCGGTCGAGTTCTCGGTGGTGGGCGACGAGCCAGAGTTGCCGTTGGAGGTGCGGCGGGTGCTCTTCACGGTAGCGCACAACGCGCTGGCCAACGTGTACCGCCATGCTGGAGCAAGCCGGGTTCTGGTGGAGTTGGCGTTTGGCGACGGCGTCGTCAGTCTGACGGTTTCGGATGACGGCGTGGGGCTGCCGGAGGATTACGAGTCCCGTGGTCAGGGGTTCGGGAACATGGCTCGTGAGCTGGAACGCGTGGGCGGTCGTCTGGTCGTGGAGCGGTCTGGTGCGTTGGGTGGTGCCGTGGTTGGAGGTGAAGTTCTGACTTAAGCCAGTTGTCGAGGTGCGTATGAACGTTGATGTCGTCACGGTGGTCGTGGTGGACGACCACTCGATAGTGCGTGAAGGTCTGCGTGAGGTCATTGAGGGGACTGGGGAGTTCCAGGTGGTCGGTGAAGCGGGCGACGGTTTCGAGGCGGTCGAAGTCGTCGGTCGTCGAAGGCCGAACTTGGTGCTGATGGACGTGTTGATGCCGCGTATGGACGGTGTGCTGGCGTGCCGGGAGATCATGGAGCAGGTGCCGGGCACCAAGCTGGACTTTCTGCAAAATTTAGAAAAAGTAAAAAGACAGGGTAAGCTGGCCTGACCCCACTTTCGACGGAAAGGCCCGACCATGCTCACCCTGCCCGACGCCATTGTAGCCCTTCTCTTCCCCTTCGCAACTTTGTTCACCACCCCAACCTGGCGGAAAGCCCAACTACTGCTGGTCGGCGCGATCCTGACCCCGGGCCAACGCACCGTGGCCGCGGCGCTCCGCGTCATGGGACTGAGCGACGACCGGAATTACGCCCGCTACCACGCGGTGCTCAACCGAGCGGTGTGGTCGTCCCGTGGGGTAGCCCACGTCCTGCTGGTGCTCCTACTCCAGCATCTGGATCGCGGCGACGGCCCGTTGATCTTCGGCATCGACGAAACCTTGGAACGACGTCGTGGAGCCAAGATCAAGGCGCGGGCCATCTACCGCGACCCAGTGCGTTCCAGCCGCCATCAGCTGGTCAAGGCCAGCGGGCTGCGCTGGATCTCCCTGATGTGGCTGGGCCACGTGCCGTGGGCGGGACGCCATTGGGCGTTGCCGGTGCTCACGGTGCTGGCGCCCTCGTCTCGCTACCACCAGCAGCAGGGACGCCGGCACAAGAAGGTGACCGACTGGGCCCGCCAGATGGTCATGCAACTGCGCCGCTGGCTGCCCCAGCGTAAGCTGGTCCTGGTGGGCGACAACGGCTACGCCGTACTGGACCTGCTGCGCTGCTGCCAGTCGCTCCGTGAACCCGTAACCCTCATCGCCAGACTGCGCCTGGACGCCGCTCTGTACGCGCCAGCGCCGCCTCGTCAGCCGGGTCAGAACGGCCGGCCGCCGCTGAAAGGCGAGCGGCGACCCTCGCTCAAAACGCTCCTTGAGCGAGCCGACGTGGCGTGGACCGTCGCCGCGGTGTCCTGGTACGACGGCACCACCCGCACCGTGGAACTCACCTCCCAGACCGCTGTCTGGTACCGCTCGGGCAAACCGGCCGTCACCATCCGCTGGGTGCTGATCCGCGATCCCCAGGGCGCCTTCGACCCCCAGGCCCTGCTCTGCACCGACCCGTCGGCGAACCCGACCCAGATCCTCCAGTGGTTTGTCCTGCGCTGGCAACTGGAAGTGACCTTTCAGGAGGTGCGCACCCACCTGGGAGTGGAGACCCAGCGCCAATGGTCCGACCTGGCCATCGCCCGCACTACCCCCGTCCTGCTGGGTCTCTTCTCCTGGACCACCCTGGCCGCCCACGCCCTGCAGAAACAGCACCCCATGACCCAGCGCAGGGCCGCCTGGTACGACAAACCGTCGCCGACCTTCGTGGACGCCATCGCCCTGGTGCGACGCCACCTGTGGCTGGCGTCAGAGGGTTTCGAACTGTCGACTGGCGACCCCGATGTACGGGAACTCCCTGCCACTCTGTACCACCGAATGGTGGATTCCCTCGCCTACGCCGCTTGAAAATGCGGAAAGCCTAGCCAAGGTGGTGATCCTGACGGTGCTCGGTGGGCGGAACGCGGTGGTCAGTGCCCTGGCGGCGGGCGCGACGGGTTATCTTTGCAAGGACACCAATCGTGAGCGGTTGCTGGCGACGTTGCGGGACGTGGCGTCTGGAGAGTTTCGGGCGCCGGCTGAGATGGTGAGCCGGGTTTTCGCCGACCTGTGGCGGGACTATCCGCGTGATGCGGCGGAGCAGGTGGGTCTGACGCAACGGGAGCGCGAGATACTGGTCTCGTTCGTGCAGGGGCTGTCGTATTCGGAGATTGCGGTGCAGCGGTCGGTGAAGCCGGCAACGGTGAGGAACGCGATCTACGGCGTGCAGGACAAGGTGGGGGTGGGCAACATGCAGCAGCTGGTGGTTTGGGCGGTTCAAAATGGCGTAGTGCCGGTATCGGTGCCGCTGCGCTTCTCCTAACGCGCTGGTAGCCTGCGGTTCGGCTTGCGGAGCTGTTGGGCGATGCTCTTTGCGGTGTGACGAAACGTGTGGCGGTCTGGCTATTCCTTGGAGCGAGTTGGAGGGCAAGATGGCGCGTGTTCGGTGGTCCAACTGGTGCCTGGCCGGAAACCGGGCTTGATGTGCCCTCACGTGGGTATCCATCGTTTCGTGGTGGACCGTTGCTTGATCCCTCAATGGCACCGCACTGGCAGCACCGTTGATACTTGCTCTCATGGCGCCAACTTGGGCGCCACCGAATATGTCGGCGACTTTGGTCGCCGGAGGCGTGTCTGACGCTCCGACGCGATTGTCGCCGTACGTTTGCACGCTGTCTACGTCTACGCCAATGCCTCGCGTGTCAACGATGAAGCGGCTCACTGGTCTCGTAATTGACGGCTACCAGGAACAAAGTGGCGATTACGTCATCGTCATGCGGGTTGAGGATGGTACCCTAGGGTGCAGGCTCCACACGGCCGACGCGGGCTGGGCTGATGTGGGAATGGGCGACACTATCAGTGTGACGGGCTGGACCATGCCGGATCACTTGCGTGACCTTGATCGATGTCGCCTGACGGCGCTGGGCCCGTGAGCCAGCCATACTTGGTATCATGCTGGAATGTCTCAAAGACGCCGCCGAGCGCAAGTGACGCGAAGCCCTGCGACGCTTCGCCCAACAACAGGCTGAGGACCGGGGACGGAAACGCCGGAAAAGAGGTCAGCTCGCGGCGAATGTCCAAGCACTGCTCGAACGCGAATCAGAAGTCCGCCAGCGCGCCATAGAAGCGCAGTTGAGTACGCCTGCCTGCACCCACTGCGGGGGCAAACTCTTTGCTTGGCGCGATCCATACCGCAACGTCACCGGCGGTTGCTTTTCCTGCGGATCCGAATTCGGCGACTTCACGTCCGTCAACACGGAAAACGGAGGGCTGATTCCTTCCGCGGGCCTTCAGCTGCGTGCCAGATAACGCTGTGCGCTTCTGGCGCAGTTGACGTATTCGGCTGGAAGTGACAAAAATCAAAGCGATACTGCTTGGTTTGACAGCCGGCCAATCCATCCATAGACTGCGCGGGCCAACAAAACGGCCCCGGTGGTGTGAACGCCGAGGCCGCGGTCGATGGGGAATTGCGGTCCGCCATCGGGCTCAATGGTAGCCCTGTGAACTCTCCGTGTCCAGCCCTGTCGCTCGCGGCGAGGGGATTTCGCTACTCCGATTCTGGGGTAGCCGGAGCGCAGATCGATCAACGAACTGACGATTTTCGTAATCCGATTTGCCCTCAAATTCTGCTTTTCCAAGCAGGTCGGGTCGATGAAAACTTCCTGTCCGTGTAGCGAACGACGTTTCCGAGGTCTCGCGATCTTCAAGCCCGCTGGTGTTAACGATCACCGATTCCAGCATCGGGTGCTGCTACAGCAACGAGCATCGCTCTCGCGGCCTGAGACGGTATTTGGCCCTACGTAGAATACCGACGGATCCCGGCTGGGCCGCTCTCCAGGCGTCTGGGACGATCCGGGCTGTGTTACGCCAGTGTGGCGCATTTTGGTGCGCATCGAGGTCATACGCCACACGCCGGCCAGTGCCCGAGGCTTGCGGCCGGCGTGGTCTAACCCTGCTCACACCCAATGAGAAGGCCCGGGTCGTCGCCCGGGCCTTCTCATTGGGCCACGCTGGCACGGTCCGGCAAACCTGCCAAACCGCCACTGCATGGGCATCGTCAGTTGGTGGCGATTGACATGCCGGAGATCGCGTCATCGAAATATATCGCCTGGGAGAATATCTCCCGCCACCCGAAGTTCCACGTCTTGCCCCGGTGAACGCCGTATGCCTTGTTGCCCCAATAGACCGGAGCGCCACTATCTCCGTTTGCGGCGAAATAGTTCTCCATTGAGACCAGCCGGCATACGAAAATGGCGCATACGTTGACCCTCCTGACGGCCTGGCAATCTCGATAACTGATCTTTCCGTTGCGGCACAGCGTTTTCCCCTTCTCCGCCGTGCCAACGCCGGTTACGTATCGTTGATTCCTCTCAAGAACCGAAATGCTGCCCGAATAGAAATTGCGACTCATGGTATCCGGCCCGGTGTGCCACTGGACATCACCGTAAAGTCCGTGGTGCTTATCCTTGAAGGTCAGGGCATCGCCGTCGTCCGAGAGGTTGTCGGGGCAATGCGCGGCGGTGACGATCCCGCGAACGCCGTTGACCTTGACGTTAAAGCCGGACGTGCAAGTGCTCAACTCCTCGCCGCCCATGTGATCTGAGCCGCTGTCCAAGCCGCCCAAATCCCTCTGTATGACCGACAGAGATATGGTGAAGGTGTCCGTGATATTCGGCCTGGTAGCTTCTTTGGCGCCCTGCTCGGCTGCCTGTTGCAACCCGTCTTTCTCGTCATCGGAAGGCGGGGTTGCTGTTTTCACGTATATGACGATCTCGTTGGTTTCATCCTCGAAATAGGCTGTGCCATCCTCGACGCCGTTCTCTGCCATCACCGAGTAGTAGGCCCCGACTACGGCTTCCTCGGCCTCCCGCTCAGTGTAGCCCAAGTTGGTTGGCGTACTAATCGTGACGTGATGGTTCTCGGCCTCGAAGTCGTCAATCACGCGCTGGGCATAGTCAGTGACCGGACCCGAGAACCGGATGACGGCCGTGGACCCACCGGTGATCGCTACCCCAGCGATACTGCTGGGGTCATTGTCCCTGATGGTCCCGACCGATTCGGAAAAGTCGTCGCCCCAGGCATAGCGCGCAATGGACTCTTCAAGAGTGATGCCCTCCTGGTCAGCCATGAATTGCAGGTCATCCAATTCGGCGGGGCTGTTGACGCTGGGGTGGTCGGCCGTCACTGTGGGCGAGTCCTCGCTTGCCGCGATCAAGAACGCCGATACCACCGCGATGATGGCCACCAGCAGGAGAGCGCTTAGAACTTTTTTGGTCTTCAGCAGGTTGGTCATGGTTTCTCCGTAAGGTTTATGTGGGTGCGTCAGACCTGGACGGTCCTCCGCAATCGTGGATTCCTCTTGATGGGGTTCGTCCAGTTACGTCAAAGCGTCCACCCCTCGAATCGAACGGTGTGTCAAGCCGCGTCATTTGGGCGCACGGTAGCCGTCGGTTCCACTGAGGTCATGCTGGACAACTGACAGCGATATGGCGAGGCTGTCCGTAATATCCGTCCTGGTGGATTCGGCTGCGCCGCGCTCGGCTGCCTTCTCCAGTGAGGATAGTTTTTCACCGGAGGGCAGAGTCGCCATCTGGACGGTCACGACGATTTCAATGGCGTCGCTGTCGTAATAGGTCACCCCATCCTGCACACCGTCCTCTGCCATGACCGCGAGATGCGCTCCGACTACCGCTGCATCCGCCTCCCGCTTGGTGAACCCCGGGTCTTTACCGGTTTGTAGGCTGACCGTGACGTGAGGGTTTTCGGACTTGAACTTTTCGATGGCATTCCGGGCGTTGCCGGAGATGGAACCCGAAAACTTGATCTTGGCCGACGACCCGCTGGTTATGGCAACATCAACAACGCTGCTAGGGTCATTGTCCCTGATGGCCGCGACCACTGAGGAGAAATCGTCTTCCCAGGCATAAAGCGCGATGGACTCCTCCAGAGTGATGCCCTCCTGGTTGGCCATGAATTGCAGGTCTTCCAATTCGGCCAGGCTGTTGATGCTGGGGTGTTGGCGCATCAGCGCAGCCGCTTCATGGGGGGCCAACGTCGCCATGTCGTGGTGGCTCACCACCGTTTCGCCGGCGCGGCCAAGGGCGGCCGTCATCGTCACGATTACGACCACCACAGCGATCACGCCTAGAATGCCGCCGCCATAGGTGAGCCACATATACCAGCGGGTCCAACGATTTTCGGGTGAGACACGTCGTTCATTCTCGTTCATCATCAGAGAGCCTCCTGTGGGACAGCTGACAGCCAGCCAAGACCGATCAATTTGATGGATTGGACAAGCCCAGACTACCACCAACCTCGACCACGGCTCAGCTGGCCAGTACCCACAGAAACTACCGGTAGGACAGCGCATACCCGGCTGGGTACGCATAGGTGCCGATCAAGTCCGCCGTGACGGTGGCGATTGGCACCACGAGATCGTCCAAAGTGCCGCCTCCAGTACCAAGCATGGTCCTCCTCACCCGTAGCGATCTTCCCGCCGTACCCCGGTGATTCATCGCCAGCGACACGGAAGTTGCTCAAACCAATGCACTCGACTTCGCAGGGAGCATCCTCTTCAGCGCTTCTAATCACTCAGGCCGCACTCGCGACATCAGAACACGCTGCCAGTCATCACAGCACCTCCGTACGTAAATTCCACAAAAAAGCCCCGCCGCAATGCGACGGGGCTGGACACGCAGAGCGCGCAGGGCTACCATTGAGCCCGATGGCGGACCACCTTTCCCCATCGACCGCGGCCTCGGTGTTTGCTCCACCGGGGCCGTTTTGTTGGCTGGCGCATTTTATGGGCCGAGCAATGCAGAGTCAAGCCAGCAGGAAACTCCGCAAATCCCAAAGCGAGCAGCTAAACCTGTCCAAATACCGTGCGACATACGCCGCTATCAGACCATCAAGACCCAACAACGGACAGGATCAAGCACGGATGCAATACATTTCAAGTCACGCACAATTTTACAAATCTCATATAGAAGAAATTTCACCACTCAGCAATCGTTCAGATGATGACTGAAAGTAATCGACGGCGATTTTGGCCCGGCTCCATAACCCGCGTCCCGGGCAGATTTTCGGATGCTGGAGATATCCGAGAACACGGAAAATTCCGGCGTTTGAGCTGATTGCGGAATCCTTTAGTAAATTAGTCGATGTCTGGCGCGCCGGCCGTGGAAACGGAGTAGCGAAATCGCCTCCTCGCGGCGGGGCTGTTTGCGTTGGCGGACATCTGATGTCATCAGCGGGTCCTCAAGGCTTGCTGGGGAGGTGAAGTTTCTGGTTGCGGTTCGGACTGGTGTCGGCGGCTGTGAGCAAGGGCGCTGGTCGTCGTGGATGTGTCGGCTCTTCGCTGGATGGTTCGAGCCCGAGTTGACAGATTGACTTGATCGAAAGGAGCAAATCGATGCTTGATTTTGCAAAGGATGGAAGGAATCTGAAGCGCCTTTGGTGGGCGTTGGTGTGCGCCACAGCGGCGGCAGTCGTGTCGGTCGTTTCTGCCGTCGGGACCGGAGTCGCGCTGGCCTACAACGACATTGGGGGGAACGTCTGCAAATGGTCGTATGACGATGATACAACGCTGGAGCTCCCTTACCGGAGCGACCCGCAGTTCCCGTCCACTGGGGCCTATGCGGTAGCGTGGAGCAGCGCGCGTCTGGACTGGAATGATGCTGACACTCCGGCGGAATTCACCTATGACGGTGGGCAGCAGTCACACACTTTGGGTGCGACTGAAATGGGAATGAGCGCTGCGAATGGGGTGCTCTACGCCTATTGCTGGAACTTTGGGAAGAGGTCGGCCACTCGGGGCTTGCTTAACGAGTCGAGGTTGGAGAGTAAGAACGCGGTGTTCAAGCGTTCGACGGCGTCCCATGAGCTGGGGCACTACATTGGGTTGCGGCACAGTACGGTGACGCCGTCGATCATGAATTACAGCGGGAACTTCTACTCGTACGGCATCCAGCAGCAGGATGATGAGTGCGGGGTGCAGGATTTATACTCGCACGAAGACTACCCGCTGGAATGCGACTACTGAGGGGAGGTCTGAACCATGAAGAACAAGATAATCGCGCTGGTGGCAGTGGCGGGGGTGATGGGCATTCTGGCCGGGTTAGTGGTGGTTCCGCAGATGATGTGGGGAGGTGGAAGCCACGCTTCCTGGCAGATTCACATTGAAGCGGAAACCTTGGTGGAGGGGTCGGATCGCATCGTGGTCGCGAAGTACGTGGATGGTCGGGCCGAGAGTATCTCCAAGGGTGACGATGCGGAGGGGAACTCGAAAGGTTCCATCACCGAGCGTTTCCGGCGGTTCACCGTTGTTGAGGTGTTGAAGGGTAAGGGTGTATCGGGCGATACTCTGCACGTGGTGGCTACGGAAGGCAACACGCTTCGTTTCGCCGATGGGAAGAGTTCGGAAAAAGAATACGAGGTGGTGGACCTGAAGACCGGGGATGAGTATGTGCTTTTCGTGGAGGGCAGAAGCCGGCCTGCTGGGTATCCGAGCGCCTATGGGGATGTCTTGTGGACATCCCCGGGTGAGCCGAACCTGGCTGAGGTGGACGCTGATGGGAGGTTGACCTTCCTGGCCACGGACGTTTACCGTGACTTGATTGCCGAAGGCGGGTTGACGCCGGTGTCGGGTTCGGCGGCGCCGTTTGAGCTGACCAAGGAGGAGATCAAGCGGCTTGTGGCTGGCTCATCGCAGTCTGGATGAGTTGGTCGTGCGGGGCCGCGATGAACGCCGGCCTCGCTTTTTGGGTAGGTGGTTTCCGTCCGATCCTAATGAGTTGATGTAACCACCCGCGCCGGCACCGGCGCGGGTGGGTTTTGCGTTGGGCAAAGCCCCTCAGGTCAGCATGGGATCTTTCTTGTCCAACGGTGGACGGGGGTGGCCGGTCTGACCTCCCCGGCGCGTCACGTCGGGGTCTCCGCAGGGTCTCACGCGGCGATTTCATGGCAATTTCGAGGCCGAATCGCCATTCCGCATTTCGGCGGCAAATTGGCCGGATCCATGGGCCCAAACCCTCTGGTCTACGTTTTCCGTTTTCACGTTTCCTACTTGAACAATCCTACGTTTTCAAGGAGATTGGTGTTGCCGTTGGTCGGCTACGTTGAAACTCTGGCTCCCGGTGGCGCGTATGGACCCGGAGGGAGGTGGCGCCGCTGTCTTGGCGGCCCGTGGGATGCCCAGTTACCGCCGGAAACGTCCCCCGGGTGCCGCGTTTTATCGTTCTTGGGGCGGAATTGGTCCTCGGACGCGAAAAACGGCGCCGCAGGGCGTGGTTGGCGTGAAAGTGTTCGGCCGACCAAACTGGCTGCCCGGTGGTCGTTGGCGGCTGGTGACCCGCGATGCCAGCGAGACCGGTGGCATCGCGGGTCACCAGCCGGCTACGTCCTGGAACCTCTGAGAGTGTTCAGAGTGGTTACGGGTAGGTTCCCTTGCAGGCTTGGGCGGATGTGCAGTCTTCTTCGTTGCGGCATTTACTGTAGCCAAAATCTCCGAGCGGGCAGACCATGCGGACCGGTGGGGAGAGTTCATCATGTCCACACATATAGCACCCGGTGCAGTCAGCAAAACACCCGTATGAGTGGCATGGGCATGCGTCGAACCGTGCTTCTCTGCCGTTGTCGCACTTATCCAACCTCATGCAGGCGCTTGGGTTTATGCGCCCTGCTTCCTGCTAGGTTCTTCCCTTGACGGATAGGCTCGTCCGCTCGCAGGTGAAATCTAGTCGTTGGTTCTGTCGTTGCTCTAAACGAGCTCGCCATTCCTGCTGCTCTTGCTGGAATTCTTCCCAGGGTCTTTTCCGGCTTTGCACAAAAATCGGTGCAAAAACTGCCAGCTGTCTGCTTGGTGCTAGTGGCTACCGGTAGGGGGTGCCATGGTAACAGTCCAGCTGGCGGCAAGTTGCCGTGTGTTGGCTGTATGGGAGGTAATTTCGCTGCCGAGAACGTCCCTGTAGGCGACGCACTGTCCCAGCAGGTTTACCAGGCTCTTTTCTGGGTTTGACCCATAGATTGCGGACCGCCTCTTGGTTAGTCTGTGGACTGGGGCACGGGCTGGAGATTGTTGCTTCGGTGCTCGGTTGTGTGGGATACTCGCCACATTTCTAAAGCACCACTCCGATGGGTAGCATCGGTACTTGCGATTGCTTCGAAGGCACTTGGACGGCGTCCGATTTTGTCGTCGCTTGGACGGGACCGTGCGCCGACGAACAGCCGGCCGTGCAGAAAGGATGATACCGCAACATGACTTCTCCACGTACGATCACGCCCAGCGTGGGATACCCATACAAGATGGGCAATGAGGGTACGAACGAAGAAGGGCTCTCTGCCATACTGGCTTTCGTTGACGGCACTGGTGACCGCGTCCTCCATCACACCACCTTTGACTTCGGTTTCAAGGTGCTTGCCCTGACATTGCAGGGGATTGTGCTGGCTGACCAGGAAGATTCAGGGGGTGGCGATGCCCCCAGCATCATGGCTAGTTCCTATGGTGACCTGCGCGAGGTGAGTGCGACTGGACACGACCGGGAGATCAGGCTGGTTTTCCAGGATGGCGGTGACGTTACTTGGCGCATGGGCGATGCCCCCACGGTGAGTCTCCTGAGAGGGATCATTCGTCTATACCAACGACAGTTTCTCGAAAATGGCGACCCGCATTTGTGGGAGATGGCCGACGAAGAGGAGTACCTTGATGGCAACTTCCCGTCCGGGGATGGCCTACGGAGGGAAGATGGGGACGGCCAAATGTCTATTGCCGAACGCGTCAGGTTCTGGCAAGAGCAGGATCGTATTAACCAAGTCCTCATCCCGAGGGTGATTCGCCAAAGCGAGTTGCTCACTAGTCACATCGCGGAGCATGATGATCTCCCACGACTGTTGGGCGGGGTGATTTCCGATGCCCTCGCTGAACAGGCAGCGCATTATGAAGCTGCGCTTGGAAATGCTCGCATGGAGATGAAAACAGCCTACGATGACGCGCTGGCGAAAGCCAAAGAGCGGCTGGATCAAGACTACGAAAAGGCCGTCTGCAGAGTCTCGGACCAAGCCCGGCAGTTCCGCAGACGTCTCGTCGTCCTGGCGTCCAGTGCGGTTGTGGTAGCGGTGGCGGCGGTTGTTGTCGCAATCTTGGTCTGAGGTCCGCAGCCATGAGTATGCACTCGCTCCAGTTGCTACCAGCTTTACAGGAACTACCTGTAACGGACGACAGTCGTCGCTCCGTCCGGCAGGTAATAGAAGACTTCGCTTGGACAGACACGGCTTTGCAGGCGGCCGAGTTCACGGCGTCGGTATCGTTTGCGATGTGGGGCATTTGGGACCAGGTCAACGTAGACGACACGTTGGTGCGTGCTTACAACGCCCAGTACCCAAGCTTGGCTGCCGACCGCTCGCTGCACGAACATTGGTCGTTGATGAACGAGCAGGGACCCGCATCGGCGCAGGGCTTTGTCAATGGCGTGAAAGGGAAGGTAGCAGAGCTCAACTTCGCTCGGAGCCTCGAAGAGCAGGGTTACACCAACGTCGCCTTCGCTGCCGACCCAACCCAAGAGATTTGGGACATTTCTTCGTTCAACCCGATGGGGGACCTCGAGCTGTGGCAGGTCAAAGCGGTCGGTGCCGAAGCGGCTGCTGAGGTGATGAACTCAATGTTCGACGATCCCGACGTACTTTTTGCCGTCAGCTCGGAAGCGTTTGAAAAGATGGCCAACCTTACCCCAGAACTCATTGACCAGATGGTGGACATCGGTTCCACCATCGAACTGGAAGAGGGCGTCACCGAGGGCTTGGATCTGCTGAGCGACAACCTAGGCATAGACGTGCCCGACAGTCTCGGGGAAATCCTGCCATACGCTGGCGCGATCATCGCTGCGGCGCGGCTCATACGGGGAGCCATCAGTACGGAGCAGCAGTTCAAGGCTGTTGACCGGACCGACAGGAACAAGCTTCAAGTCGTACAGGCACTGACGTTGATGGCAAGAATGGGCATCAGCACAGTGCTGGCGACCGCAGGCGGAATGGGTGGCGCAGCCATTGGTACCGTTTTGCCGGGCGTGGGGAACTTGGTGGGAGCGGTCACTGGCGGGCTGGCAGGAGCAGGCCTCGGGATGTACTTGAACAGACACCTCCAGCCGCATATGCTCGGTCTCGCGTTGGACATCACGGGCCTGACCAAAGATGACCTGTTCTACTTCAAGAACAAACCCAGCATCGACCAGACGGCGTGGTCGATCAAGAGGGCGGCAGACGAGTTGTCATCGAGACCTATGCTGGTGCCAGCATAGGTCCATGCTTGAACGGGTGATGTTGCGTCGGTGTGCTCATCTGTCTTTGATGTCTATCTTGCTGACGCGAAAACGCGCCACACGGTGCGTTTGGTGGCGAAGCGTGGCTGGAAACGGCGGTGCCGGGTGGTTGCGATTCGCGAGGCGTGTCATCCAGGTTCTGGTTCTTCGTACCTTACATACATTCCCTGAGCCCTCACGTGGGCGGAAACCACTTCCGGGCTGGCTTTGTCGCCCTCGGTGGCGATGTTGCGCATCTCCACGTAGATGGATGCTTGGATGAAGGCGTCTACGGGCTCGTATGCCCGGTAGCTTTGGTAGCAGACCACTCCTTGTTCGGGCCAGTGGCCGGGAGCTACGCAGTGAGCGCGTTCAGGGTTGTCCAGCATGGCTTGTTGCACTTGTTCCCACGCTGGTGCGGGCAGGTCGGTTTGCCGGCGAGCGTGCCGGAAGGTGTCGTGAGCCAGGGCCGCGTGATTGGTTGTCAGGTAACGTTCTGCGATGTCTTCGGCTTGGGCTTGGTGCCGGGTTGGCGCGGGGAGTGTTCCGTCGCAGTGCGGAACGGCTGCGAGCAGTGAGATGGTGAGAAGCGCAATGACTGACAGGGCCATTTGGGTTGACTTGATTCTGCTGGCTGGCTGCGTGGGCTTTATTCGGTGGTTGCGTTCGGGGCTTCATCGTGCCTGTTCTCGGGCTGCTTGGCAGATGCTGACGGCGGCTTCCTTCCAGGCTGGGCTGGTTTTGCGGACAGGCTTGATTCGCGCGCCGTTGTTGTCAACAAGGCCGAGTTCGTCCATGTCGGTATTGCGGCGGCTGGTGCGGCTGTTCTTGGAACTGTTCCGGGATGCGTGCCGTGTCTTTTAGTCGTGCGGCTTCAGCGACTTCGGCGGCGGCGTGGCCGGCGAGCAGTTGGTCGAGGATCATGCCGTCGAGTGGGGACATGCAGGTGTACCTGCCTTGGAGACCGGCGGTTTTCATGACGGACGATATTTCTTGGGTGATGACGTCTTCGTCGAAGTAGTTGTAGACGCGGCCTTCGCCCGTGAACTTGCGGGTCGTGGACTCGATGCGGCAGGCTTGCCAGAATAGCCGGACGGTTTCGGCCGACACTTGGGCTGGGGGCTTGCCTTCGTCTCTCCGGAAGTGGAGCTCGGCGGAGCCGTCGGGCCGGTACTCGAAGTCGTTCCAGCGCACGTCGTCGGTGTCTCGTGGAGTGAGGTAGGCGTCGCGCATCAGGGCGATCATGGCGACGTTCTGGGCGGTGTATAGCTGGCGCCTTTTTTCGGCGTGGCTGGCGCGTATGTCGGCGGTGTTGGCCAGCAGCTGGTCGAGCACTGGCCGGGTGATGGGATCGGGCCTGAGCCTTCTTTAGACCATGGCGAATGGTGGCAGCGTCACTTGGTTGCTCCTTTGGGCCTTGTGTTTACTCGAGCATCCATGATGGACATACGCATTGTCCGGGTGGCTGTCGGCACTCGGCGCAGGCGATGGGCGTCCATTGTGGTCAGCCGCAGTCGCAGAGTATGTACGGGTAGCGGCATGGTGAGCCGTGCTGGCCTGTGGGTGATCGCAGCTGGCGTAGCCGTCGGTGGCTGGGCTGCGGAGCTGCATAGTGGCTTCGGTGTAGAAGGGCATGGGGATTACCTCGGCGTTTTGTCCATGGAGCAGGCTGCGTCCTGGTCTGTGATGGTGACGGCTTCTGGGTCGAGGACGACGAGGCAGGTGTTTTTCCGGCCGCCGTAAAGGTCGGCCCAGTAGGCGCGGTATCCCATGTCGTGCGCCAGCTTGGTGGCGGCTTCGTGGTACTCGGCGCGAGCCTTCCGGCGGTAGCCGTTTGCTTCGTCGGCCTCTACTTGGGTCATGGGCCGGCGTTCGTCGACCATATCGAGATACTGGCCGAACATTGGGGCCAGCGGCATCAGCGGGGCGCCTTCCGGTAGGTGTATTTTTGCTCGGATGACTCGCGGCGGTCCGTCCTGTGTTGACGGCTGCTGATATGAGCCGGACTCGGCGAATTGGCTGGCGATGTGCGCCTCGCGGGTGAAGCAGGTGCTGGGCTGAGGCATGTCAAACGGTGCGGCTCGGGTTCCCTGCATCCACACAAGGTGGCGCGCTGGTGTGGTGGAAACGTGCGATTACGCCGGCTTTCCGGTGGCAATATCGACAGGTGCCGGTTGCCGATTTCAGTAGGTTGGATAGTGGCATGATGGCGTGCCTATTCATCGATTGTCTCGTGTCTTGGGCACCATGCGTTCGAAGGACGATGATTTGTTTCCTGTCATGCGCTTGCTTGGCCGCGGGTGACGACTCGGGCCGTGGTTGGCGCGGTTCGCGGAGTATCGGCCATGATTTGGCCCACGGCGGTGGGCTCGGTGGCGTCTGAGCCGTAGATCTTGCTCAGTTTGGCCTCGACTTGGCCGGCTTGCCGGCGCTGCTGGGCTATTCCCGACCCGAAGGCCACCGTCGTGTTCGGGAAGGCGCTGCGGAACTCGTCTCGGCGCAGGAGGTCTTGCACCTGTTCGTCCAGTATTGCGGTGGTGGGTTCGTCGAAGGGCAGGCTGAGCAGGATGGCTTGTTCCTGCTCGGTGTTTGCAGTGTGTGCTATTTCGGCGGTGTAGGTCCGGGATTGCGGGCCTGGCTCGGCGAGTTTCCATACTGCTTCGGTCAATTCTGCTGCGGTCTCGTTGATGCTTGAGCGTTCCTCCATTCCGTCGTGCGGCTTGGCGCTGCGGTTGAAGAATGCGCGGCGTTGGCGTTGGCCGCGCTCTGCGTTTTCGCGGAACGGGATGCGGTTCTGGCTGATGGCCAGGAACCGGTTTCCGGCCTGTTCGTGGCCGGCGACCAGCTCAGTGGGGCGGCGTACGCTGACGTCGCGTACGGCGGCGAGTTCTGCGGCCGTCAGGGCTTCAATAGCCAAAGCGTCGATGGTGGGCGGGTCGCCAAAGGCGTTGTCGCTGAGCAGTACTGGGGTTGCTGGTCCGATGCTGGACAGCAGCTCTTCCCACAGGCCGTAGTCTCGGAGGTTGCGTTCGAGCGCCGGTTCGGCAGGTATTGCCACTACCGGCAGCATGGCGGCTGCAGGGAATGTCTCCTCCAGCATGCGGTAGACGACATGCCCCAGGCGCACGTGTCCGCCAAAGCCGAGAAAGACGATGACCAGCTGTGCGCGTGATCCTGAGCGGCTGACGATGGCGCGGGCTTCTTCGAGCATGTGCTCGAGGTCGGCGCCCACGGCGGCTTGGTGTTGCATCCAGGCGTCGGGGCGGCGCAGGAACCCGTCGCTGAAGGGAAGGAACTCCTGCGTGACCGTGATTTTGTCAGCGCCGGCGTGTTGCATTGCGGGCAGCCAGTGGCGCAGGTTCGCGGAATTCAGGTCATAGGCGATTATGGCGCTGACGCGGTGGCTGATGCCGTATTCCTGGCTGGCTTTCCAGTAGCGGCAAGGCGGTTCAGTGCGGCAGAGCCGATGCCGGCGACGACGACGGGTGATGGGTCCTCGTCCTGGGTTTCGATGCTGCCGAGGCTGGCCACGCGGCCGCGTGCGTCGTAGGTGGTGTTTTGCTTCTTTCCGATGCCGAATGGCATGCCGGCCTCCTTATGGTTGTTCCAACTGAAGTGGTTGCTGGGGTCGTGGACGCCGTTGCAAACGGCGCAGTAGGTCATGTTGGGACCTTTCCTTGCTTTGGCTGCGTGGCGCGCTTTTCGGGGCGTCGGTGGCTTTCCATGAATTCGAGTGCTGCCGCGGTGACGGCTGGATGAGTTCGGCCGCAGTAGAGGCACGTGTCGTTGCCGTAACCGGAGGTGTACCGGTGCGGGCACTCGATGGAGGGTAGTGCCTTTTCTGGGGGCTGCCAGCGTATGCTGAAGCGGTTGCCGACGGCTGGCGTGCTGGTGTGTTCCACTGGCGTATGGATTTGGGCGTTTTGGCTCATGGTGTGGGGTTTTCCTGGATTGCAGTTGATCAGACCGTCGAGGCGTTGTTTGCTCGCGGGTAGGTTCTGATGAACAGCTCCGTCATCTCTTGATTGCGTTCTGCGATGTTGTCCTCGTCCCACTTTTCTCTGGGGATTGCGGTTAGGGCGGCGCTCATGCGGGTTGAACTGTTGCGGAGCTCCGCCATTTTCATTTGCCAATCCAGATTTTCGATGTTCCGGCTGTGTTGACTCTTGATGATGGTAGTCATGTTGCCGATTTTGCCGGCGGCTTCTCGTCGTGATTCCCGAGTGGGGCGGCGGCGTGCCGAGGGGTACGAGGACCATGATGCTTCGTCGTTGGGGAAGAGCAGCAGTGACTCGAGGCGATTTCCCTACTCCGACTGCACCGAGGTGCAACAAGATCCAACAGGCAATCCGCTTGCGGCCGAGTCGCTCGGCAGCGATGGCGACATAGGCGCAGCCAGCGAAACAGTCCAGTACGATGCCGTCCTCGGGGCAGGACGCCTTGATGATGCGCTCGGCAAGGGCGACGGGCTCCTGGGTGGGGTAGCCAGTGCGTACACTGGACGAGTTAGGTATGTGAGGAACATCATCCCATCTAAAACTTTGAAAAGGACTTGGAGGGCAGGACATACGCTTTGGCTTCTGCTCGTCCTTGGGTTTCCCATTTTTGGCCTGCGATGTTACAAAAAACTCCCGCCGGTCAGTTTGGCGACGGCCCGACGGGAGTTGAAGGAGGAATGTGCTGATGAATGACTTGTGCCGAATCTTGGTAGCGGTTTTTGGATCGCTCGCTGCGTTTTTCACTGCAGCAAGCATTGTGATCTTTTTGTATTGTCGCAACTCGGACTTCACTCAATTGACGACTGAGCAGTGCGTTGCGCTTCTAGTGCTGTGTCTTGCGGTGGCTGCGATATGCGCCGTAACCGTCGTACTTCTCGTACGAGCAGGTAAATAGCCATCAGCATCAGGAGCATGACGAGCATCATCATCCCATGGAGCACCCAGTGGATAAGTTCGTTGATTCCGCAGTCCATTTTAATTCCTCAATGTTTGCACGTGGTTGATGTAGGCACCGCGGTTGGCGGCATTCAGGGGATTGTCAGTCGTCCCTGAGATTTTTTTGACCGTGACGGTTGCCACCTGGGGACGCTTGCCCGGCGCGGTGGCTGTTGTGCGCTGGAGAGGAAGTAAGCGTAGCATTCGCTGATTGGGCTTTCGTCGCAGTTCACGGGTATGCCGGCTCATCAGGCGCTTGGCTGGCGCGCTGCGTTGCATCTCGTCCAGCGCGTCTTGGAGGCCGTCGAAGGCGACTATGTTGGCGGAGATGGGTTGAAGTCCGGCTTGCTCGCTCCAGTAGGAGAGGGATGGGTACCTCGCCGTTGCGGCGAGCAGCAGCAGGCTGTGTGTCTTGCCGCCGCCGTAGCGGCTGTACAGCTGGTAGACGGCCGGGGCGGTGCTGTCTGGTCCCTTGGCTACCTGGTCTGTGGCCATGTGCAGGAAGTCGGCGGTGGCCTTGGTGAGGTGGGTGGTGGCGAGGAAGTCGGTGGTGGAGTTGGGGCTTGCCAGTTCCTGGGCCAGGCCGTTGATGATGTCGGCGGCGTACTGATCGCCGGCTTGCCGGATGGGACGCGGCGGGCACGCGGTGAGCAGCGGCGTGAGGTTGGTCGTGTTGGTCATGGTATCCAGAACCTTGAAAAGTCTCTTCCTGGTGGAAGGCTTGCAACATTCTGGATTGTAATGACCGTTCCCCGTTTTGCCCCGGGAGCGCGGTTGAACGCCGCTGTTCCTCGGTAGTGGCTACCGATTTTTCCAATGACGCGCTGTTCGATATTTGTTTGCCGGTACAGGCTACGCGGTTGGTCTTCCAAGTGCTCTTTGGGTGGTCCGGTTTCAACTGGAAACGCCTCCTGGGAGCGTTGTACTGCCCGGGAAGCGAAGTTTTCCTGGATGGTGGAGAGCGGTACTATGCGGCGAGATTCGAGACTACTGGAGAGCTGGGAGCTGTGAATACGAGACCGTCATTCTGTAGATGCAGCGTCTGTGGCTTACCGCTTGACCATCAGGGCAACTGCCCCGACATGTATGAGCATGTCAATGCGGCCTATGACGATGATGACCTGTACGACGACGATGTCCGGGATGACTTTGACCCGTTTGACGGCGATTGATGCTGTTGCCGGCCGGCTCCTGTCATCAGAAGGCGTAATGGGGGCCGTTGAGGTAGACGCGGGTGCCGGCGCGCTGGTTCGGCCTTTTCGACGCCGATTTGCCTGGTGGCTTCGATGGCTCTGCGCTGGCTTCGGCCAACGCCGGTCGAGTGGCCGCCGTTTTGCCCCGGGAGCGCGTTTCGTAGAGGTGATCACACCCGCCGATGATCGGTTGCATTCGGTTCAGTTATCTTCAGCGGCGTCGGAACTCCTGCTCCAGTCGCAGTGTTGAGATCTGGACGATGGTGGGCCGACCGTGGGGACAGTGGTGGGGCTCGGGCGTTTCGGCCAACTGGTCGATGACGGCCTGCATCTCATCCACGCTCAGCGTGTCGCCGGCGCGGGTTGCCGAGTGGCATGCGATGGTGGCGGCGATGGCTTGTTGCGGTGAGCTGATTATTTGCTCTGCGGCGAATTCGTCCAGCAGTTGCTGTAGGACTCGTTCCGGTCCTGGGCAGTGCGGTGCTGTCAGCGGTAAGGGAATGGCGTTGATCTGCCATGTTAGTTCCCCGAGATGCTGTAGGCTGAACCCCTGTTGCTCGATGAGCGTGAGGTGTTCCACCAGTGCCTCGTGCTGAAACGCGTCGAGAGTGGCTTGCTCGGGAAGCATCAATTTCTGTGAGTTGTCTGGTTGGTTCGTGCGTTGTCGGAACACGCGGTCGAAGATGACCCGTTCGTGAGCGGCGTGCTGGTCGAGGATATGTAGTCCGCCTGGGCCTTCTGCAAGGATGAAGGTGCGCTGTGCTTGGCCGATTAGCCGCAGCTGGGGGATGGTGTCTCTGAGGTTGTGTCCGGCCTGTAGGTCAGTGGTGACGAGTGGGTCGTCTAGTTGCTGTTGACTGCGCCTTTCGCTGTCGTGTCGGGCTGCTGACGGACTGGTGTTGCCGTAGTCCAGGATGGGGCGGGTGATACCTGGTTCCGGCCTAAATCGGGCGTTGTCCGCTGGCTCCGGGCGGCGGTAGTTTCGTTGACTCGTGCTCGCGAAAGGCCGGTTGGTCGCTTGGTGGATGACGCCGTGAGCGGAGAGCGCTTCGCGAACGGCGCGCTGGATGGCGGCGAAAATCTTCGACTCGTGGCGGAAGCGAACTTCCTGCTTGGTTGGGTGCGCGTTCACGTCGACCATATCGGCGGACACCGTCAGGTGGAGCACGGCGACGGGGCGTCGGCCCATGGGCAGGGAGTTGCCGTAGCCCTGCTCGATGGCGTAGGCAAGGTTGCTGTCTTGCACCCAGCGGCCGTTGACGGTTACTGAGATGTCGTTGCGGTTGGAGCGGTGGATGTCGGTGTTGCCGACGTAGCCGGAGACATGTGCGTCGTCGGCGTCGAGCAGCACTGGCAGCATTCGAGTGGCCGTGTCGTGGCCCATGATGCTGAGTATGGTTTCCTGGAGCTTGCCGGTGCCGTTGGTGCGGAAGGTCTCGTTGCCGTCGTTGGAGTACGAGAAGCGCACATGGGGGTAGGCCATGGCGTAGCGAGCCACGACGCGCTGGGCGTGGGCGGCTTCGGTGGGTTTCGTGCGCAGGAACTTGAGTCTGGCGGGCTGGTTGCCGAACAGGTTCTCGACGGTGATGTTGGCGCCTGCGGCGCTGCCGGCAGGCCGTGGTGGTCCTTCGCGTATGCCGTACGTGATCCGGTACTGGGTGGCGGCTGCGTCGTTGGCGTTGTACGTCACGCACGTGAGCTTTGAAACGGCGGCGATTGACGGCAGGGCTTCGCCCCGGAATCCCAGGGTGTCTATGCTGAGTAGGTCTTCGACGTTGCGCAGCTTTGAGGTGGCGTGTCTCGAGAATGCGGTCTCGACCTGATGTGCCGGTATGCCGGTGCCGTTGTCCTGCACTCTGATGAGCTTGGTGCCGCCCTCTTCGATGGCGACTGATATTTTGGTGGCGCCGGCGTCGATGGCGTTTTCGACCAGTTCCTTTACGACGGAGGCGGGGCGTTCGACGACTTCGCCGGCGGCTATTTGGGCGGCAACGTTGGGAGGTAGAATTTGTATGTCCATACTTACTCATTCCTTTCGGAAATCCGGGACTGGAAGAACATCCCGGAGTGTTGTTGCTGAATTAGGTCAATCGGCGTGTCCCGTGCAATCGTGTTTCAATCCCCACCCGCCCTTCAGGGCGGGTGCTACCGGCGGATTGGAAGCCGTCGCGCTCGCGATTTTGAAGTTTCAATCCTCACCCGCCCGAAAGGGCGGGTGCTACTGGGTTCCAATCGGCACCGACCCCCTGACCCGCAGGATTGTTTCAATCCTCACCCGCCCGAAAGGGCGGGTGCTACGTCAGGTACCGGCGGCTTATGGCCGCACTGCAGGCAGTTTCAATCCTCACCCGCCCGAAAGGGCGGGTGCTACACCCGGTGCTGGAGATCGTAACCGTGCCTGTGCCAGTTTCAATCCTCACCCGCCCGAAAGGGCGGGTGCTACTCCTATTCGGGGTTTTTCTACTTGAACATCGCGAACCTCCTGTTTTCTCGCCGGGCGAGCGTTAAAATTCACGGTTTTCGTCGCGTCGATTTAGTACGGCGTAAGCACGAACGCGAACCTCCTGCTTGAAAGGGCAATCGCAACGGGTTCGCGTCACACCAGCAGCGGACCGCTGAAGTCGATCACATTGCTGATTCCGTATTCCTCGACCCGGTGCTTGCGCCCGCCGGGAATCTTGTAGAACCGGATGCTGTCTTCGTTCTCGTCCATGATGTCGAGCAGATTGGCCTTCATTTCGATGAAAGTCGTGTCGCTGACCGTGCATTCAAAAACTGACTTCTGGACCCGCTGGCCGTAGTCTTCACAAGTTTTCGCTACCCGCCGCAGGCGCGCACGGCCCTCGGTAGTTTCGGTACTGACGTCGTATGTAACCAGAACCCACATTGCGTTCACCGGGACACGAAGGCGGGATAATGTTGCAGGTCTCCACGCAGATGACGTGCCAGCAATCGGGCTTGCAGATGCGGCAAAAGCCCAATGGGCGTCTTGCGTTGCGCCACTGGATGCGTGATCTCTTCCGCCTTCCGTTTCTGATAATTCGTTAGCAATGTCTTTCGACCTTCCTCGGTGAGAGAGACACCACCGCCCAGGCTGGTTTCGAAGTGCTCGGAGTTCAGTTGGCGCCGGTTGATCAGCGTCAACGCCAAGCGGTCGGCCAAGAATGACCGAAACTCCTCCATCAGGTCAAGCGCGAGTGATGGGCGACCAGGGCGGACCGCATGGAGAAAACCGATTTGGGGGTCCAAGCCGACACCTTCGCAAGCGGCTTGGCATTCCGCCCGGACCAGCGCGTAAAGGAACGACAGCATGGCGTTGATGGGGTCCCGAGGTGGGCGCCTGTTTCTGCCGTCGAATTTGAAAGCCGGATCCGGCGCGCGTATCAGGTGGTCGAAAGCTGAGAAGTACACCGCGCCGGCGCGACCCTCGTTGCCGCGGATCTCGTTCAGGGTGCCTGCCTTCTCCAAGTCACCGATGGTGTCCGCCATGTACTTTGCGGCTTGCCGCAGCTCGGCCTCTGATTCAGTTTCCCGGGTCTGACGCGCCTCTCTCATCAGGAGTGAGCGGCCGTTCTGCACCTTGGCAGCCACGATGTTTCGGGCGATGGCGGCGGAGCGTTCGTGGTCCTGATACGCTTCATGCTGCGCCAGCCGGAGCAGTACGTTTCCCGAAGTCGGACCTACTACTTTAGCCCGAAAGCGACCGCTGCGGCTGAGAAAGACCAGATCGCGCTGGTCTTCGGCGCATTGCGCCATGGCGGCCGGGGACACGCTTACTCTGCCGAAGCAGACCACGGCTCCCAGGTGGTGCACCGGGACCTGTAGGAGCGTCGCGCCGTCCGCTTCGACTTTGAGAGTGCGGTGGTCGACGTGTACGTAGGCCCCTTGGGTGGAGACGTACAGGGTGTTGAGTAGTTCGTGGGCCACGGTGTTTTCCTCGGTGGGAGGCGGGCGTCTTTTGGCCCATTGCCGACACGGATTACGAGATGGGCTCTTCCATTGTGATTGCAAACAACTGAGCTTGGTACCGCCGGTTTCTTTCCTGTTCTGACACCACGAACGGCAAGCAGGATTCTACCAGGGAGCAATTTCGGCACCGAGCATCGGCTACCGCTGGCGGTAGCGTGGAGGCATTCATCATCTGCCGGATTGCCGACACTGCCTTTTTTACTTGCTCACGCAGCGAGGATGTGAATTCGACCTCGCGTCGTTGCCGGGAGGAGAAGTGATACACGGCGCCCGTTGGAACCTCGACGGCGAGCATTTCTTCAAGGCAAACGGCTTGGCCGCAGAGCTGGAGGTCGGCGTGGTTGCCGTGGCGTGCCGGGCCGTGCTTGTATTCCACGGGGTACGGAGTGGTGCCGTGGAACTCCACGACGTCAGCTTTACCCAGCAATCGCAGTGAGTCGGACCACAGCGGCACGGCGTATTCGGTACGTACGCCGTCGATTGTTGCAACGCCGGATTGATCGACCCTCTCGTGTACTGCGTTGCCGCGGAGTGTGTACACGTTCTCGTCGTAGGTCTGCTCCCGGTGAATCAGTGCGCACTGTCGCGGGCAGTAACTGTAATGCTCCAGCATCGACAGCAGGATGTAGTCGTCAAAGTCCGACACCGGTGCCTCCATCGTTGTCCTCCACATTGGCAGTATGTCGACGGGTCAGGCGTCAATCCTGGCGACGCTGACTCCCGTTGGCAGGTCGGTTTCATCCAGCGTCACCGAGTAGTCGGCGTTTCAATCCTCGCCCGGTCAACGGACCGGGCGCAAGTGTTGTGAATCGGCGAGTTGATGGGCAACTCTCTTTTCGCTTCGCGGTTGCGTGTCTCCCTGTCTGTTTCAGGGAAATTGGGATGTTTAGCATTCCAGTTGGGTGAGTTTGACGCCGTTTGGCAGATCATCAGCGTCAATGGAAATCGTGTAGTCAGTGAATCGGCGCGGCGCGGTCGTTTCATCTTTCCGTTGCACGGCCAGCCGCTCAAAAAGTCGGTGGACCGGGGCGTTGCCCAGCGGGCTCTCATGGGAAAAGATGTACAGCCCTCGACAGGCCATCAGGCCCCGGGACGAGGATCGGTCAATGTCCCACATATTGGTCAACGCGGTCCAGAGCAAGGCAAGGTCGTCGGAGTCCACACCCGTTTGTTTGGCGAAGTGTGGGTTGAAAAATCCGTAGCCTTGGTAAAGGCCATAGGGCACGGTGGACTTGCGGCCCAGTGTGCCGTGGGTGGGCGCTTCTTGGTCGTTTTCCTCATTTGCGGCCCCGCGCTCTCCGCGGTTTTCCAAAGCGACCCTGGCGATGGTCGAATCCATGGCGAGAATGGGGTCTATCGAGCGGGAGAACGTTAGCTGCACTGGGCCGCGCACCTGACCGGCGTTGCGCTCGCGCATACTCATCACAGCGCCGAACATCCGAATGTCGTAGAATTGTTCGCACAACCACGGTTGGGCCTGCCGCGGCGTGGGGGCGTCGTTGTCGCCGCGCTTTTCATCGAAGACACGGCCCCGGGTCTCGGTGAGGTAGGTTTCCCGTTGGACGTAAATCTTGTACCGGGATTCATCCCCGCGGGCGACGTGCACGTAGTCCCTGACCTTGCGTTTGAGGGACACGTCCGTGACGATGCCCTGCATGGTTTCGGGATCCATCCGGGGTTGGTTGCCGGCGTCCGGGTCACCGTTGGGGTTGCCGTCCTGCACGTCGAACAGGATGATGAAATCGTGGCGTCGGCTGACGTCACAGTGGGGTTGTGTGCTCATGCGATTGCGCTCCTTGGACGCTTATTCCGCGTCGGGTTCGTTGCCATTATCATCCCGCTGCGCGTTCCGCCGCGCGGTGGCTTCTTGGGCCTGCCGGCTGTTATCGGCACGTTGGTGGTAGTAGCCGAGGGCGAAGAGTCCCTGCTGTTCCAGGTTCAGCGTCCTTGGGAACCCGTCCAGGCTGGACATGATTTCTTCCATGTCGGCCTCAATGGCTACGCGTGCGCTCCGCCGGTCCCGGTTCAGCGTGTGCAGATGTGCCCGCACTCCTTTGAGCAGAAGTGGGAACACTGCTCCGGGCGCGGTGGACGCCGTACCGTAGTACCGGTCGGCAATGGTTGCGTTGACGTTGCGTATCGCCGTGGTTTGGGCGCGCTCGAGCACGTTGAAGAGCCGCCCGCAGAGGTAGCCTGGATCCGAGTTCTCTCTGTCGACTTCCACCATGTGGTCCTCCCGATGGTCGTATTGCTGCCTCTGGCTGAGCAGCGCCAGCTTGATCAGAGCGGCGCGTGGTCTGGTTACTCTGCGTTCCGCTTGGCAGCGGCGGATCGCCTGCTGGAGTATTTGGCTTGGCACGGGCTCTCCGCCGAACGCCGTTTTGATGAGGGCACGGGGCGTCGTAACCGGGAGGTCTTTGCGATCCCTGACAGTAGCGTTGGCCAGCGACGTGACCCCGTAGTATCGGTTCTCGTTGTCATAGCCGGGTGCGACCTGCTGGCGTTGGAACCACAGCGCTAGGTTTTCTTTGACATTCCTCACGGTGGTGTTGAGCCAGTCGCGGACCACCGCTCGTCCGCCGGCCGCGGACAGCGACAGCGCGTAGAAGTCGGCTTCGTCAAGGTCGGCCCAGCGTCCGCGCCGCGCTGATTCGAGCAAGGCTTGGACGTGCTGCGGGTCCGGTGTGGACATCATCGTGAGGAAGTCGAAGTCGTGAGTTTCTCGGGTCCAGAAGACGAAGGCGCCGTTGCCGGTTCTGAACCGGGTGGAGTCGCCGGACAGCAGGTCGTTGAGCCCCCGGGTGAAGCCTTCCGCACATTCCTGGCAGATCGGAGCTACTTGCGAAGCTTGAAGGCCATAGGACTCGAAGGCGTCGCTGTTCGCCGAGATGATGCTGGTGCCGGAGGTTTGCCCGCCCGGGATGCCCTTGACCTTGGATTGCAGACGCTCCAGTACAGGGCGATTTTCGCCGCAGACCAGGCATTGCATCGTCGCGCCGTCCGGTTCGTTGATGGCGGCCCAGAACCGTTGCACCGCCGGGTTGTCGATCACGTACCGGCCTTCAACCTGGAACGTGATGATACCGCCGTTGTCAAAATCGTCTTCGAGTTCGAGATTTTGCAAGGGCTCGTTCTTGAGGAAGTGCAGAACCGCCAAGACGTCCGGTTCTTCGGTTTCGGTGCCGCAGCGCTCCACCAAATCGACGTAGGCGGCGTGTGCTTTCTGGGCTCGGTCAAGCTGTTTTGCGCTCTTGGGAAGCCCCAGCGTGTAGTCGGACGGGCTGGCCAACAGCAATGGCCGGATGCCCGACGTGCGCTGCACCTGTGGCAGTAGCCTCCGCCTTCCTCGCCGGTTGCGGGGTGTCGAAGGGTCGCTCACAATCAGCCGCCGGCTGCGGCACTCGCCGTTGGGATCCAGCGGAATAACGTAGCGCAGAGCGCCCTCGGCGTAGAGTTTGGGCGCTGCCGTTTCGTTCCTTTGGGCGTATTCGACCAGTTTGTCCAGCATTTCACCCCTCCTGCTCCGACGAGTGGGGTATACGCAATACGCCCTGCTCCAGCCGCGCGTTGAAGAATCTCGGCGTGGCGGCGCCGTTGCTCTGGGGATCGTAGGTCAAGTCCAGCAGCATGCTGCCCAATTCTTCGGTAACGTCGATGGGGGTTTCCGTTCCGTCCGGTACGGAAAACCTGGCCCAGAACTCGCGGCAGCCCAGGTAGGGAATGGCGAAGCATCGCCCGGAGTTCACCCTGCGCCGGAATTGGTCACGGTACTTGGCAGGGTCTTCGGATCCGTTCTTAACCACGATTTGCGCCTTGATGATGTAAGCGACGTCGCGGAGGGCAAGGGTGTGCCTTTGAGCTCGGTTCCTGCTGTCGGCAGCGTCAAAACCGCCGCCTTCTCGTTGCCACCGCCGCGCGGTTTGAACGGTCTGGCGCGAGCGGATTTCGTTGCGGACGACGGACGCGTACCGGATGGGCTCCAGCACTTGGATTTCCTCAATCTGCCAGGTGAACTCCGGCTTCCAGCAAATCGCTTCCAGCACTCCTTTTGCCGCCGTTGGCGTCATCATCGGGTACGAGACGCGCTCCACTTTCATCTCCGGTCTGGTGAAGCAGGCGAATTCGCCCTCAACTTTGACCGTCAGCGGTGGGTAATCTGGTTTCATGCTTGCTGGTTCCCTCGTGCCTTATCTGCCACGTAGTTGACGGCTCTCGTCCCGGCGAAATAGGCGAAGTAAGCGCTTTCGAGCCTTTTGCCTTGGAGGTATCGCCAATCCTCGAAGTCTCGATTGTGGTCCAGTACGAACTCCTTGAAGGTCATCATCGCTGTCTCCGGTGCTATGGTCCACTTTTTCCATGACTCTTCAATCTCTTGCTTGGTGTCGCGTGGTAGGTCTTCATATAGTCTTTCCAGGTCGTGGATATGGCGAAACTTTCTTCCAAGCGCTTGGTAGATCCCCTTGAGTGCGCATTCAAGCGCAAAAGCCTGCATGGTGCAGTTGATGATCCCTTTCCCGACTGTGACTTCGTCCTCTGTCGTGGCGGCGTTTCCTACTGTGCCGATCTCCGTGGTGCAGACTCGGTAGTACTCAAGCGTACCCGCTATCGACTTGGAGATGAAAGTCATGTCCGCCTCTCCGTCCGGCATGATGTCGAACCTGATTGTGGTCTCTCCTGCGGGTTGTTGGGTAGCCATGTTTACCTCTCTGTTCTGGCCGCTCATACGATCAACTGGTCGGGGTCTATCGTTTTGACGCCTCCGATGCCGGTGACCGCGTTGTAGGTGCCTCTCCATTCGTAGAGTCCCGGCATGATTTCATCGAGCAAACCAGTTCGCTCCTTTTCGAGTGCTTCCCCTCTGTAAAGTGACACTGACCACGGTTGTACCTGCCGGAGCAGTTGACGGGCGTTTTTGTTGCCTTCGCGCAATACGGCTACGGCCTTGAGAACTTTCGGCCATTCTTCGGGTTTGTTGGCGGCCTTGAATGCCTCTTCTCTGGTGACGACCGCGGAGACGGTATCGTCGTCAATCATCTTGAACCGCTTGGCAACTTCGGGGTAGTCGAATGCTTTGCGCCCTTCCTGCACCTGCTGGGCGTCCGTGTCGACGTCTTGGTAAAGTCGGCGGAAATACTCCGCTACCAAGTCGGGATCATCCAGGTCGCTGTGACCGTCGCTGCGCATCTCGACGGTTCTACCCGTGGCCGTCCGGTAGGTGCCGCGTGGCAAGGTTGCCTTCTCTGCTTGGAATACTATCACCTGTCCTTCGTCCAGCCTTCCGTTGCGGTTGCAGCGACCCGCGGCTTGGATGATGCTGTCCATCGGACCGACAGCGCGCAGTACCATGGGGAAGTCGATGTCGACGCCGGCTTCCACCACCTGCGTCGAAACTACGCGACAACTCTCCCCGTTGTCCAGACGCTGGCGTATCTCTGCGATGACCGCCTCGCGGTGCCTTCCGCACAACAGCGTTGAGAGGTGCAGAGCGTTTTGTTCGTTCAACGCTTCCAGCAGCGCCAAGGCGTCCTTTTTCGTGTTCACTACCGCCAATGCTTGCGGCGTTTCGCGCATGATGTCGGCAACTTGGTTCCACGCCAGTGTCGGGTCGGTTCGCCACTCGTAGTGGACTCTTTTCAAACTCTGAAAGTGCCTTTCCGGCGACGGCACAATGTCATGGGCGTCCACGTCGGCAAAGGGCTTTATCGCCTGGAATGCCGGCTGGGTGGCGGTGGACAGCACCACCGTGGTGCCGTAGTTTTCCGAAAGGTCGCGTAGCCCGTCCAAGATGGGCCCCAGCAACGTAGGCGGCAGCGCCTGGGCTTCGTCCAGGATGATGACGCTTCTGGCCAGGTTATGCAGCTTGCGGGTGGAACTGGTGCGGTTTGAGAACAGGCTGTTGAAAAGCTGGACGGTGGTGGTGACCACAACGGGCGCGTCCCAGTTTTCACTGGCCAGCCTGGCCCAGATCGCTTTCGTGTCGTACTCGTCGGACTCGTCGCCCTCCGCTGACGAGTGATGTTCCAGCACGGCCTCGTCCCCGAGGAATTCTCGGTACACGCTGGCCGTCTGCTGGGTGATTGAAATGAACGGGACCGCGACGATCACCCGGTCCAGGCCGTGGCTTACGGCGTGGCGTAGGGCGAAGCCCATCCCTGACAGGGTCTTGCCGCCGCCGGTAGGGACAGCCAGGCGAAAAATGCCGGGAGGATTTTGGGCGGCGGCCAAGCAGGCTTCGTACACTTCAGAGCGTACCTCGTTGACCTTGCCTGCCGGCGCCCCGGTTTGGACGTTCTGGTGTCGCCTGCTGAATCTCTGCCACAGGTCCGCCAAACCGACGCTTGGCCCGCGTTGTGCCGCTTGCTGCGGGTTGAAGTGCGTCTCGGTGTCCAAGTAGTCGGCGTCCACCAGTGCCGAAAACACCATCCTCAGCCACAGCTCGGCACGGTGCTGGTTGTTGACCCACGGTGGTGGCTTTATTGGAGTCTGCGGTTCCAGTTGGGGCATGGTCTTGCGTGCGTAGTCGATGGCTTGTCCCGTCGCGGGGTTGCTGTCTTTCTCGTTGATCCACTCTCTGCAATGCCTCATTGCTTGCAGGCCGCCGTGATGTCCTTGGACCAGCAGTGCCAATGGTTCCAGATGACGCTGAATCGCCAGTTTGGCGCCTGCGCCTTTGTGGTCCGGTCCGCGTCGGCGCTCTCCGGCAAGGTACCGTTGGAACTCGGGGTTGAACTTGCCCACGTCGTGCCACAGGCCGGCGTAGTATCCGGCGTCGTGGCTGTCGAAGGGTTCGCAGAACTCTCCGGCGATTTTCGCCACCGCAGTCAGGTGGTCGACCAATCCATGGCAGATGCCGTCCTCGTTGGCGGAGTGGGCGTGAAATTCAATCATCGTTTCGCTCTGTCCGGGATAGGCTCGCAGCTGTGTCCGACGTTGCGGCGGCCGAGTTCCCCGCCGCTGGGCCCGTTGTTGAGGATCTGATTCTGCCTGCGAGGGTTCCTACCGTCGTGCCGACCATGGTTTCTGTCGCTGATACGCCCGTGATGACTTCCTGGAGCAGGTCGTCGGTGAGAACCGAGGCGGTCAGGTGGTCGACCACCAGTTCGTCCAGTCGCCCAGTTTCGATTTCCGGCAAGTCGCAGCGGTTGCCGTCCCTTTCCTCGGAATTGGGGCAAACGTAGTGTGGAGCGTGGTCAACGCCGCCGCCCAAGATTGTCATGGGAGAGCGGCGACTCTGGCATTTGGCCAGGCCGCCCAGTACGGGTTGGGCGTCTCGCGCAGTCACGGTGTCGGTGTTCACTGCGAAGTGGCTCTGAGGCGCCTTGGCCGCCCGACGCTGTACGTCGCCCAGGACATTGGAAGAGGTCCGCTGTCGCCGGAAGGGACGATGGCGTCGGGTGCCTGCGCGTGCGTTGAATCAATTGTAGCGGAGGCGGAGATGTCGGCCATGCTGCCTGACTTTCCTGTTTCCATACCGCTGTTGACAGTTGTCGAAATACCACTCCGTTGACCATCGGTCGCGCGGATTGTAGCAGTTGCGGTCTGAGTTCGGTACCACGCATGCAGCACCGAGGCGCTGAGAACGGGTGTGGTGAGGAGGGTCTCGGGGGAATTCGCGTCCTGCCAGGGGTGACCACCGTCAGGTTGGCTGTTGGCAGGCTTTTATCTTGTCGCCTTGTTCGGTTCTGGTGGCAGCGCGTGGTGAAAACCGCCGCCGTAGTGTCCGTGTATCCTGCATTCGGTCATGGTGAAGGCGGGCCTTTCGTAGTTGATGTGCCCGGAGACAACCACTTCCCGGTTCGCAGAGGTGGCTACTACCGCTGCGGCATTGGCCTCGGTAATCTCCAGTTCGCACTTGGCTTGGTCTTTCCAGATGATCTGCGGGCGGCTTACGCCGGCGATGCCTTTGATCCAGTTCGAAACGACGATGCGGTCTTCACCGAATCGTGCGTGCAGTTGCAGCGTGTTTTCACGGTAGAGCTTGGCGATTTCTGTGAACTCGCCGGGGTCGACTACGTAGACTTCACTGCCGCTCTTCGTGATGCCTGGCTCGATTCCATTGGGTAAGTAACCTGCAGCCATGATGTCTGTGGACCCTCGTTCGGTCTGTGGGGCTTCTTCCGACGACTTGGTGTCGGTGGTGTCCTGTCGCAGCTGTTCGAAGTCCTCGTTGGTGATGTGCCTGCCGTTGTCCTCGCCGGTGAGCAGGATCACGGTGTTGTCTTCTGGATCGTTGGTGGTCTTTTCGACTGCCGGAGTTCGCTGTCTGGTTTCGGCATCTGGCCTTTTGTCTACATCGAACAACGCGCAGGCGCTTGCCAGGGTAATGATCAGCGCGGCGGTTGCCGCATTGAGGGTCTTTTTCATGCTCATGGGACGGGTTTTCTCCTGGAATGTAAACGCAATAAGCAGTTGGTGGCTACGGCTCTGGTTTGGGAAGCCCGGGAATCGTGGTTCGGTTTCGCGCCGGCCCGCCGTCGCCGTCAGAAACTGCCGCCCGAATGCAAAACAGCCCGGGAGGGTTGCCCCCGGGCTGCTGAAGCTGCAACGGTGGTGCGACGGGAGGTCGGTTACTCCGGGGTGAAATCCTCTGGTTCAAGTTGGTGCCAGTGCACGATGCCGGAATCCACCATGCCTTGGATGCGCTGGTCGATGCGCAGCGCTGATATGGCGGCCCAAGCCGGCTGGCCGGTCATACGTCGCAGGTAGTGCGCGTTGCGGATGGCGCGGAAGGTGTCGCGTTCGTCGGCGGTGTAGGACGCCTCCACGGCCACGTAGCCGGCGCTGCCGTTGCTGGTCGTCACCTCGATGATGGCGTCGGCGAGGGCGAAGCTGCGCAGGTCGTTGCGGGGCATGTCCGGCAGGGATTGTTCCCGGGACATGGCGCGGACCTCGGCGCGGGCGAGATCGCGAATGATGCGGTGTCCCATGTCGCGGGCGATGTCGTAGGTCACGATTCTGGTGGCTCGGAGAGCGGCGTCGCCCTTGAGGTCTCCGACGTCATCCCGGAGGCTCGACAGGTCGCGCTTGATGTCTGCTACGTCCCGTTCCAGCCGTTGCTGGCCGCCCTTGAGCTCGGCTACGTCGCCCTTGAGTTCGGCGACGTCGGTTTCCAGGTTGGTCAGCCGGCGGTTGGTCTCGACGGCGTGTTCTTCCAGTACGGCGAGCCGACGGTTGGTTTCCTGGGCGAAGGCTTCAAACTTGGCGCTGAGTTCGGTGACGATGCGCACCAGATCGGCAAACCGTTCCGGCAGTTGGAGAAGTTCCTCGGTGAGGATCTCCTTGCGCAGGTCCTCTCGCAATTCGTCGTTGCTGCGGACGAACTGGAGCATCCACTGGCGCAGTTCCTGCTGTAGGGCAGGGTCTTCGTCCACTAGGGCGAGCAGATTGCGCAGCATGGTTTCGCTGGGTTGTGTCATGGTGGCTTTCCGGTTCCTCATTCTATGGGTAGTGGCAGGTTTTGTACACTGGCAACCGGTGCGCGCAACCGTTGTCGATGTTGCGCGCCTGCCTGCTTTGTGGCGGTAATCTGCGCGGTGTTGCGCGCCTCACGGGCAATCGCGGGCGGTCGTCTTCGCAGCGGTCGGCGGCGGCGTCCTGCCTTGGGATGTGGGCTTGGCGCTCTCACGCGCCCGCGGCGGCTGTTTTCGCGTTCATTGGCAAGTTCTTCGGTGGATGGCGTTTGAAGCCGTCTCCGCGGCTCTGTGCGCTGAATTCGGGCGTCCTGCGTCGGGGGTGACACCTGCCGGGCGCAGCTGGCGGGGTTCGGCGTTGCTCAGGCTCATGTGCACCGTGGATTGTTGGCAGCGGGCGCATTGTTAAGCTGCAATCCTGCTGTGCCCGGCGTCCGTCAGGTAGATGTCCCCCCGTTGCGCTTTCGGTTCGCTTTCCGCATTTTGGTTATCTGTGGCGGGCGGGCCAGGGATCGCAGCGGCGCCCGATGGGGAGGCATTTACTCAAAACACCGCAGCCCCCTTGAGGGGGCTGCGGCTGGATTTCAGTCGGGGATGGAATGGGCGCGATCAGCGGGCGTTGAGCCGGCCCTCCGCCCAGCTTCCCTGCAAGGGAAGGGTAGCGTCCCCGACCAGGTTGCTGAGTTCGACGTAGATCCGGTCGTTGTGCTCGAAGTAGGCGTCCGGGCTGATGTGCACGTCGAGCTCCTTCGAGACTTCCCCGGCGGCGAAGGTGATGGTGCCGCTGGTCCCGCCGTCATCGTCCTGGAAGTCCTCGCCGGGCCAGAGGTGCGGGCTGAAGGTTCCCAGCTCGTAGTCCACGGTGACCGTTCCCGCCGCGGCCTGGCTCAGGACGACCGGGAATACCAGCTTCTCTCCCGCCCGAGCCTTGTCCGGGGCGTCGCTGATGGTGAGGCGCGGCCCGGACGGCTCGTCGTCGTCCTTGACGACCACGGTGACCGAAGGCGGACCGACGATCTCGTAACCGCTGCTCGGGACTATGCGGGCCGTGATCGACCCGTCGGGCTCGTCGTCGTGGTCCGGCGCCGGCGAGATGCGGAACGAAGCGTGGGCCGGGCTGACCGGAACGGTCAATTGCCTGGTGCCGGTCGGGACCCCGAAGTCGCCCGCCGCCGTTACCTGCACGGAGACCGTCTCATCCTTGTACCCGTGGGGATTGATGCTGACGGTGAAAATCACCGAGCTATCTTCTTCGACCGAAGTCTTGCTGGCCCGAATCTTGACCTTGGGCAGGTCGTCGTCAATGATGGTGACGCTGGCCTTGCTGGGGGAGCCTACCCGGTAGCCGTTGCTCGCCTTGATGGAGAACGACATGGAATAGTCAGCTTCGTCGTAGTTGTTGTCGTCGCTGGGCTGGGTGAACGTGGCGCTCCCCCCGGTGACGGTTTCCTTCCGGTCGACGTTGATAAGTCCGGGGACTTCGCTCTTCAACGTGACCACCAGCGACTGGCCGTCCGCCAGCGGCGGCGTAGCGGTGAGCGTGAAGGTCGCGTCTTCGCCTTCGTTGGTGTCCGGGCCGCCGGTGATGGTGATCACCGGGTTGTTGACGGGCGTCGCCTCGTCGTCGTTCACCGCGACGCTGGCCTCGGCCGGATCCCCCACCCGGTAGCCGTAGCCGGCCTTGACCGTGGCGGTGACCGCGCCGTCCGGCTCGTCCACGTTGTCGTCGGTCGTGGCGACGGTGAAGTCGTGGGAGCTGACCAGCGGGACGCTGACGGTTCGAGCGCCGGTGCTCACGCCGAACTCCCCGCTGGCTCCAATGGTCACGGACACCGACAGCCAGTTGTTGGACGGCGCCGGGTTTGCCGTGAGCGTGAAGGTCGCGTCTCCGCCTTCCGTAACGGCGGCGCCGCCCGTGATGGTGATGACGGGACCGTCGTTGTCGGCCACGTCGACGCTGTCCGAGGACGGATTGCCCACGCCGTAGCCGCTGCCCGGCTGGACCGTCGCGGTGATGGTCCCGCCCTGGGATTGGACGTTGTCGTCGGTGGTGCCGACACTGAGGGTCGCGGAGCCGCCGGTGGGGTCGGACACGGCCACTGCGGTCGCGCCCTGCGTCGTGGACACCAGGTAGCCCTCGCCGGTGTCGATGGTGACCGTCACCGAGCCGTCTTCCTCGTCCAATTCGTCGTTGGTGGTGGCCACCGTCAGCGTGGCGTAGCCCGCGGTCGGGATGGTCACCGTCTGCTGTCCCGTGGCGGCCCCGTAGTCGCCGCTCTGCGACACCGTGACGCTCACGTCCAGGTCCGCATCCGGCGCCGGGTTTGCCGTCACCGTGAAGCTGGCGTCCCCGCCCTCGGTCACGTCGCCGTCGGAGGTGACGCTCACCACCGGGAGCGACGTGTTGGGCGTCGGCGTCTCGAAGTCCACCGGGAAGGTCTGCGCCGTCGCGCCCGCGGCCAGGGTCCTCACGATGAGCTGGCCCAGATTGGTGCTCCCGGCCAGCACGAAGACC
Organism: Dehalococcoidia bacterium; assembly: GCA_965207585.1. Classification (GTDB taxonomy): domain Bacteria; phylum Chloroflexota; class Dehalococcoidia; order Lucifugimonadales; family UBA3495; genus Bin87. Next base: position 267,741 of record CBDBMT010000002.1, read on the forward strand.
GCGTAGTGCGACTTGGGGTCGAGGCCCGTGATCTGGTGCTCCGTCTCCGTGGTGGTGGCCCACTGGACCACCGGGATGCCCGCGAAGGACTCGTGCCAGCCCACCGTGTACTGCGTGCCATCCCCCTGGGGCTTCCAGGCGACGGTCATCGTGGTGTCGGAGACCTCCTTCAGCTGGAGCCTGGGCGGCGGCGGCAGGTCGTTGTTGGCGATGTAGACGCTGGCGTGGCTGCGGAACTTGTTCAGCCGGTAGCCCTCGCCGAAGGTCACGCTCGCGCCGAGCATCCCGTTGGAGGCCCAGCTGACGTCGTCGACGGTGGGGATCGTGAACGAGGCGCTGCCGCCGGTGGGCACGTTGACCGTGCGCGCGCCCAGGTGCGTGCCGTCCACCACGGAGCCGGCGGACGGGCCGGCCACGCGCACCCTCACGTCCAGCGGCGCGTCGGGCGCGGGCTCCACGCTGACCGTGAAGACCGCGTCCTCGCCCTCGGTGATCGTGCCGCTGGCCGCGCTGATCGACACCTCCGGCACCCGCTCCACGATGACCGAGGTGGGCTCGGCCTGCACCGGCGAGCCCGCCGACAGCGTGGTGAAGCGGATCACGGGGCTGGCGGTCGACAACTGCGTCGCGCCGTGGTCGGCGTAGTACACCACCGCCCGGTACTCGGTGTCCGGCTCCAGGTGGCGGATGTTCCAGGCCGGGTCGTTGGGCTCCGCCCCGAACCAGGCCTCCTCGGCCGGGACGCCCGGGAAGGGCGAGGTGGTCGACCAGTAGCGCACCTCGTAGCCCTCGGCCCCGACCACCCGCGGCCAGCTCAGGTCGATGCCCGTGTCCGAGAGGTTGGCGTAGGACACGTCGCCCACGCGCTCCACCACCGGGTCCGGCAGGTCGCCCAGCAGCCGCTGGCAGCCCACGCAGGCGCCCAGCGTGCGGTAGAAGCTGAAATTCTTGGTGCGCACCACTTTAGGCGGCGTCTCCGTCGAGATCTGGTTGTCGCTGCGTTCGTACAGCGCGAAGCCCTCGAAGTCGAAGGTCACGTTGCCGGCGAAGTTGTCGCCGACGTTGATCTCGATCTGGATCGGCGTGCGGCTGACGGTGGCCGAGCCGGCGGCGCCGGTTTCCGGGTAGGCGCGGAAGGTGTGGAGGGGATCGGCGGCGGGGCTGGTCAGCCAGACCCGGTAGGACCGGAAGTACTCCGTCGTGCCGGTATTCAACGGCGCCTGGTTGGCGAAGTTGGCGGTGATATGGATGCGCTTGTTCTGGTCCGCCGGCGGGTCGTTGGTGAGGCGCACCCAGAAGTAGTGCGCCTTGCGCCCCGTGTTCAGCGACCGCGGGAAGGCCAGCGACAGGCCGCCGTCCTGGATGGACGTCCAGGTGGCCCCGTCGTCGATGGAGAACTCCAGGCCCTGCTCCCACTCGTCGTCGTCCCGGATCACCACCGGCACCTCCACCACCGGGAAGGCGACGTACCCGTTGTCCGGCCCCGTGTTGGCGCCGTGGTCCTGCTGTTCGGCCGTGTGGATCAGCTGCGTGAGGTGGTCGAAGGCGTCGCTGTCCTGGCCGGCGGCGACGCTCACCGGACGCCACTTGTTGGGGTCGTGCTCGTAGATGGACTGGACCGCGAAGGGGCAGCCGTCGTGGCGGTCCAGCAGCGGGCCGGCGGTGCTCCCGTAACCGATGTTCATCCCGCTCTGGCGCGGCACGTACACGATGGGGTCGCCGAGGTTGAAACGGTCTCGACTCCCGGTGTGGCACATCAGCCGGTCCCGGTCCGGGCCGCCCGGCCCCATGTAGCCGCCGAAGTTGCTGAGCGGCTCCGTCACCTGGTCGGTGACGTAGAAGTGCCGGCGCTGCTTGGGGTCCACCGCCCGCCACTGGTAGGTGACCACCGGGCCGCCCTCCGTCAGCGTGATCGTGGGCGGCGGGTCGTGCCTGGTGTAGTTGGCGACCACCCAGCCGGTGTCGCAGCTGTTGCCCGACACCGTGCCCGCGCAGGTGCGGAACTGCACGAAGGGCTCCGCTGCGCCCAGGTTGAGGCCGATCTTGAGCGCCTCGGAATGGGTGCTCCAGCTGGTGGCGGGCGGGTTGTTCCGCCAGTAACGGTGGCCGTCGCCGATGCTCCAGCCCTCCGCCAAGGGCAGGCCTTGAATTCGTTCGGAGTTCGACGCGGTGGCGCGCAGCGTGTTCGTGCCGCTGAGGATTGACGACGCGTCCATAATCACCACCCAGTAGGTGGTGTTCGGCTCCAGCTCCAGGCCCGCGCCGTCCCCCGCATAGGTGAAGGTGTAGGTCTGCTCCGTGCTCGACACCTGTATGGAGGGGGTCGCCAGCGTGGCCAGTTCCGTGTTCCAGTCCGGCGCTCCATTGCGGTCGGCCATGACTTTGACGCGCAGAGCATTGCCGATGTTGGAAGCGCTGACCTGGACAAACGACAGATCGACGCTGGTCAGGCGGTAGTGGCCGCCGTTGTTGCCCGTCGTGAACGACTGGGCGCGGTCAGGCCTCTGACTGCCCGTGAGGTCGTGCGCGCCGCCGTCCGGCATGTCGAGGTTGCTGAGCACCGCCGGCTCCTGGGACGGCGCGTTCAGCGTGGTTGCCACCCGGAACACCGGCGAGATGCCGTAGAACGCGTGCTGCTGGGCGCTGGACACGCGGTTCCAGTCGATGGGGCCCGTGTCCCCGGACTGGGCCCAGAAGCGTCCCCGCCCGACGTTGCCGCTGTTGCCCAGATGGTCCGTGCCGTGCTTCGTCCCGGCGGTCATGGTGCCGGTCCACGGCCAGTCCGCATCCGTGTCCCGCTCGCCGGTCTCGAACCGGCGGTCCGACAGCTCCCAGTTCTCCCAGGTGTTGGACCAGAAGCCCGCGTTGTTGGCCGCGACGCGCTGCCCGTTCAGCCACCAGATGGGCGCGTCCGGGTGCCCGGCGTTGTTGGGATTGGTGCGGGTGTGGTCCCGGGCGTCCACCGCCGCGGTGGAGCCCACCACCAGGAACTGGTCGGCGTAGGGCCGGATGGCGGCGTGCCCCTCCCGGGCCGCGTCCCGCACGTGGGCGTCGTAGTCGTCGATGCTGGCGGAAGTGGCGTCGCGCCAGTCGTCGGTGATGAACAGCAGCCGGAACGTGCCGCCGCTGGCCACCCCGGGCGGCTTCAGCGGCCAGTCGAAGGGCACGGTGTAGGAACCGTCCTGGTTGCGCCTCAGCGCGTTAACCTCGCCGACGATATGTATCTTCCGGGACTGGCTTAAGCTGGTCCATGAGCCGCCGCCGCGGTTCCGGTACAGGGCGGTGTCGGAGATGCTCCAGCCCTCCGCGCTCCCGGCGTCCTCGGCGTCCGACGCGGTGTTCTGGATGTTGTTCGTGCCGGCAGGAGCGTTTCCGATCCCGGCCAGCACCACCCAGTAGGTGGTGTCCGGCTCGAGCTGGAGACCCGCCTGCGTGAAGCTGTTCACGCCGGAGGCAATCGTGCCGGGAACCGTCAGGTCGGCGACCTTCGCGCCCGGTTCTCCGCTGCTGTCGCTGTGGACGGCCGCACTCAGCTTCGAAGCCAGATCCCCGGCGGTGATCGACGGGAACGAGAAGTCGACGGCGGTCAGGGTGTACCCGTCGGCGTTGCTGCCCGTCGTGAACGCCTGGGCGTGGTCATGCGACTGGAATGAGCCGGTGGCGGTGTTCGCCTGCCTGAAGTTGCTCACCAGGAGAGTAGGTTCATCGTCCTCCACCCTGACGGTCGCCGTCGTCAACGTGCTGAGGTCGTATGCCGCCCCATCCACCAGGGTCACCGTGACCGAGCCGTCCGGCTCGCTCACGTCGTCGTCGGTCGTGGTGATCGTCAGCGTCGCCGACCCGCTGGTCGGGATCGTGACGCTGGTGGGCAGCGTGCCGAAGCCGAAGTCGCCGGAGGTGGTCACGGTGACGCTGACCGGCAGGTCGGCCGACGGGGCGGGGGTCGCCGTCAGCGTGAAGGTGGCGCTGCCGCCCTCGGTGACGGCCCTGCCGCCCGTGATGCTCACCACCGGCGGCGGCGTCTTGCTGATGCCGCCGAGGCTGATTCTCAGTGAATCCAACGAGGTGCCCCATGAGGCTGTCCCGGAAAATGCTCGATCCAAATAGCCGTCGCTGATGCTCCAGCCGGCCAGGTGTCCACTGTCCTCGCTGTCCGATCCCGTGTGGGACACAGAGTCGCTACCCCTATCAACGCTCATATCGATCACGAGGAAGTACGTGGTACTCGCCGCGAGGTCGATGCCCGCGCTGGTGAAGGTCAGCGTCTGGGTCGAGCTGGAGACGGGAAAGCTGGCGGGGTTGGTCAGGGTCCCGAGGGAGGTGCCCGGAGACCCGCTGGAGTCGGTGTGGATGCTGGCGGTGAGGTGCGAAGAGCTGAAGCCGCTGGAAATAACGCTAAAATTGACACCGACGCTGCGCAGGCTGTAGCCCGCGCTGTTGCTGCCGGTGGTGAAGGCCTGGGCGAGGTCATGGCTCAGAAATTCAGTACCACTGTCCGCCTGGCCGAGGTTGCTGACGAAGGTCTGCGCCGTCTGCGCGTCGGCCGGCTGTGCCGGCGTCAGCGCGAACAGCGCCGCCGCCACCAGCGCCAGAAGCAGCAGGGGCAGCGCCCAGAGGGCGCGCCGCCGGGTCAGCATGACGCCCCCAGAGGTCGGGGGGGGGGGGGCTTAGAGGGGTAGGTATGGCTGCAATGGGACGCAGCAACGCTTTCGACCACCGACCGACGCTCATGGTGTTTCCTTTCCTTTGTTGATTTTGTTCCAATCCGGTTCAATTTCGACTGGATAGCGTTCTGTTCTTCGTGCGCTTTACCTCCGCCGGCGGTGCGCCGTCGGTTGGGTTGCTTCGATCTTTGCGGCCGCTTCGGCTGCCTCTTGGCGGTTGGCGTGCTGGAAACCGGGGGCTTTCAGCTGGGCGGCGAGCGCCGGCGGGCCGAGTATTCTCCTTGTTTTCGTGGGTAAGGTTACCACAGCGCTGGTGCGCATGTCCCTGACATCGTAGGCAGGTCTGCATCCGTCTGCAGCCCGATGACTGTGGGCATGCTGGCCGTGGTCCGTTCACGGGACTTGGGCGTTGCCAAGTGGCTGTGCCCGGTTGTCGGGTGCGCTGTAGGGTCCGTGCGCTGAGTTGGGCCGGCGTACCCTGGCGCTTCGGCGTCGTCGTGTGGTGGATGGCGGCTTGGGGCCGTGGCGGAACGCGATGAGCGTTCCGCCACGGTTTGGCTAGTCGTCGTCGTTCACCGTTGTCGCAGCCGAGGATGAGCTTGGGATGATGGTGTACTCCGTGCTGGTGAGGAGCGCGACCGTTACGGAGCCGTCCGCCTCGTCGGCGTCGTCGTCGACCGTGGGTATGGAGATGGCGGCGTGGGGGCCGTTCAGGGTCAGCGTCTTGTCGCCCCGGTCGTCGTCGGCGACGAAACTGCCGGACTGGCTGACGCGGTACTTGACCGTCAATTCACCGACGGGCGGCGGTTCGGCAAAGATATGGAACTTGGCCGAGTCGCCTTCGTCGATGCTGCCCTGAGCGCGGACTATTCTCATTTCCGGCAGGGTCGCGTCGTCGTCCTCCACCGTGGTGGTGGCGTGGTAGTCCGTGGGGTCGAGCCGGTATCCCTGCCCGCTGGCCAGGGTTATGGAGACGCTGCCGTCGGCCTCGTCCACGTCGTCGCCGAGGGTTGGGATGCTGACGGTGGTCGTGGCAGAGGTGACGGTCACGGATTGCAGGCCCAGTTCGCTGCCGTCCACGTAGCCGCCTTCCTGGCTGACCCGGTAGCTGACGGTCAGGCTCCCCTTCGGGGCCGGACTGGACGTGATGGTGAAGGCGGCGGCGCTGCCCTCGGTCACCTGCGTCGGGCCGGTCACGCTGATGGTGGGATTGCCCCGCTGGTCGTTGTCGTCAACGTAGTACACGGCGTATCCGTCGGGGTAGATTTGGTACGTGTAGCCGCGCCCGTGAGTAATGTAGACCTCGACTCTTCCGCTCCGTTCCTCCACGTCGTCATCGAGCGTCGGGACGCTGACGGTGGCGCTGGGCGCGGAGTTGGTGAGGACCACGGTATGGAATCCCAGTTGGCTGCCGTCCACGAAGCCGCCCTCTTCATAGACCCGGTAGTTGATCGTCATGTTTCCGGCAGGCGCTGGGTTGGCGGTGATGGTGAACGGGGCCGGGTTGCCCTCGGTGACCGCGGGGCGACTGGAGTCGGGAATCGTCGCGACGGTGATCGTCGGATTGGGATCGTCGTCAATCACCTTGGTGGTGACGAGCCGGTTCAAGACGCGATGTTTGCCGTCACCGATGAGTTCGACGCTGAACGACGCCGGTCCGTCGTAGATGTCGTCGCCGGTGGTGGGGATGGTGATGGTGGCCGTGGTTCCGGTGAGCGTCACGGCCTTGAGACCCAATTGACTGGAGTCCACGCGGTGGGCGTAATCGTAGTTCTGACTGGCCCGGTACTGCAACGACGCGCTCCCGCCCTGAGGGGTCCTGCTGGCGGTGACGGTGTACACCATCGGGTCGCCCTCGGTTACGGACGCGGGCCCGGACAGGCTGATGGTGGGCGTTCCAGTATCGGTTTCCTTCACGTTCACGGTCACCGAGTTGGGCGTGCCCACTTGGTAGTCCTGACCGTTGAGGCCAGTGCCGGAGATGATGGTGACTGTCAAGGGCCCGTCGGGATTGACCACGTTGTCATCCCGGGGGCTGATGGATTTGGTGACGATGGTTCCGCGCTTCGGGAAATTCACCGTCCGTTCGGTGACGTGGCCGCGGTCGTTTACCTGATACCGGACCTGTAGTGGGTAGTAGAGTGTCATGCGGGGTTCGCTGGCGAGGAAGGTCAGGCTGAACGAGTTGCCCTCGTTGACGCTATGCGGCGCCCCCGACAGGGTGACGGTCGGATACCCCTCGTCGTCACGCACGGGGACCGACGCCGACGCCGGCGCGCCGACGCGGTAGCCGCTGCCGTCGTTGAGGGTGGTTGCGACGTTGTCGTTGGGTTCGGCGGTCTGGTCGTCCACCGTGGGTACGGTGACGGCGGCGCTGGAGCCGGTGAGTGTGACGCTCCTGGGGCCGGCGTGTCCGGTCTCGACCACGTCGCCGTTCTGGGACACGGTGTAGCGGACGGTCAGGCTGCCCGCTGGGGCGGGACTCGCCGAGATGACGTAGTTGGCGGTTCCGCCTTCGTCAATTCCCGCGCCGCCGGAGACGGTGATGGCCGGAAGCAGCGGGTCATTGTTTGTGATGGTGGCCCGCGCCGTGTTCTGCTTCGACAGGGTGTAGCCGTTGCCGGGGAGCAGCGTGACCAGCACGGAGCCGGCGCCTTCGTGCTCGCCGTCGTCCACCGTGGGCGCGCTGATGTCGGCGCTGGCGCCGGTGAGGACCAGGAACCTGCTGCCGGTGTGGCTGGCGGAGACGTAATCTCCGTTCTGCGTCACCCGGTAGTTGACCTCCAGGTTCCGACTGGGCGCGGGGTCGGCGGATACGGTGAATTGGGCGGTGTTGCCCTCCGTGTACCGTTGGGCTGCGGCGGAGACGCTCAGCTGCGGCGTGACGCTGGTGTTGCGCATGATGGTGTACGCGACGTTGGGATTGCCCAGCCGGTAGTCGTCGCTGGGCAGCAGCATCACGATCACCGCGCCGTCGGGTTCGGGAGCGCCGTCTTCGCTGATGGTGGTTACCGTGACGGCGCCGCCGGATCCGGCGATTGTCGCCTGCTTTTCTCCCAGGTTGCCGCTGTAGACGTAATCGCCGTTCTGCATCACCCGGTAGTTGACGGTTACGTCCACGCCCACTTTTGGCTTGGTCGAAAGGGTGAAGCGCGCGGTATCGCCTTCGTTGATCTCTTGGGTCTCTCCCGAGATGGACAGGGTTGGAATGGCCTCGTTCTCCAGGCGCGTGATGGTAGCTGAGCTGGACGCGCTCAGCGTGTAGGCGGAGCTGGCGCCCAGGGTTACGGTCACGCTGCCGTCGCGCTCGAACCGGTTGTCGTCCACGGTGGGCACGGCGATGGTGGCGCTGGAGCCGGTGAGGGTCAGGGTCTTGTTACCCAGATTCTTGTCGATCCAGAGTTGCTTGGCATAGTGCTCGAATTCGCCGGTCTGCGACACGGTGTAGTGGACCGTCAGGCTGCCGGTGGGCGCGGGGTTGGCCGAGATGGTGAACTGTGCCCAGCCGCCCTCGACGACAGTGTCGAATTCGGCGGCGACGCTCAGCTCGGGGTTTTGCGTGATCTGCGGCGGCGGCGCCGCCTCGTCGGTGGGCGCGTTTGATCGTCCCTCCGTCGGGATCGCCGGCAGGGCCAGGGCCGTGACGGCGGCCAAGGCGAAGATGACGATGCCCGCCGTCAGGATTTTTCTGTTGAGCCGGGATAGTATGTGAGTGTTCGATGACATATTTTTGGCGACCTCCTTTGTGTGATTTCGCGCTGTTCGGTTCTGCAAGGCCGGCTTTCCGATACACCCTTGGGTCGTGCCATTGGCGGGTCGGAATCCTGTGTTTTGATTTCCGATACGGTGGATGGTAGCTATTGTATTCGTCCCTGTTTATTTCACGCAACGTAAGCTGATGATTTCACAGCGCTAGAGATCATCAGCTCAGCGTAGTTGGCCGACGGGTTCAATGCGAGTTTGGTGGTGTTCCGGGATCGTCATCAATCGGGCTGCCGAACTCCTGGCGGATTTTGCCCCTTGTCGTGCGGCAGCCAGATGGCAGTGGGCGGCGTCCCGAGCGCCGCCCACTGGATTTGGGCAGTAAGCGTTGAGTTCCGGCGGCGCTGTCTGTGGTCGTGCCTTCAAGCTTCTGCCGTCTTTGCTAATTCTCCTGGCTGAGCAGGTATATGGATGCCGCCTTGAAGGGGCTGTCTGGCCACCGCTGTGCGTTGAGGTGAATTTCCAATTTCGACATCGCCGGTTCGCCGCTGTCGTAGCCGATGGCGGCCAGCACCCGGTTCCACTTCCTGATGTGCGCGGGGTTGCCCTTCATGGCCGCGTTCTCGGGGTTGTCCCGCACCTCGATGAGGTAATTGACCACCGTCTGGTAGTCGGTGTAGTCCGGCCCGGTGTCGTTGTCCGACACGTCCGCCACGGCCACCCACTGCGTGGCTGAAACCGTGTATCCGCTGCCCGAGTGCACCGTGGCTGTTACCAAACCGTCGGTCTCGTTCGCGTCGTCGTCGGTGGTGCTCACGGTGAAGGCGACGCTGCCCGTGGTGGGAACCGTCACCGTGCGCTGGCCGACGGGGACGCCAAAGTCCCCGCTCTGCGCTATCGCGACGGTTACTTCTAGGTTTGCCGCCGGCGTCGGGCTGGCGTTGACGGTAAAGCTGACGTTATCGCCCTCGGTGATGGCTTGACTTCCCGTGATGCTGATCTCAGGCACGTCGTTGTCGGCTATGTTGACGGTGGCTTGTCCATGGGTGGTTGATACCTTGTAGGAGCTGGTCGCTTGCACCGTGGCGGTCACCGAGCCGTCGGCCTCGTCGGCGCTGTCGTCGGTGGTGGCGATGGTGAGGCTGATGCTGCCGCTGGTGGGAACGGTCACCGTGTGCCCGCCCCATCCGACGCCGTAGCTGCCGCTGGAGGTCAACCTGACTGTCACGTCCAGGTCTGCCGAAGGCGGTGGGGTTGCCGTGATGGTGAAGGTGGCGCCCTGGCCCTCGGTGACGTCGCTGCCGGCGGTTATGCTCACCACCGGCTTGACTGCTGGTGGTTCGGGGGCTTCCGGCCTGACAATGTCCACTTCGATGACCTTGTTGCCGAAACTGCCGTTGCCGCGCAGGCTCGTCATGATGGTGGTGCGGTCCTTCGCGCCGATCTCGATGCGGATCCTCCGGTCCTGGTCGTCGTCAGGGTCCTGGTCGCGCCCGATGAGCGTGAAGGTGGCGAACTGTCCGCCTTTCCTGAATATCATCCCGGAGTGTTTGCCCGAGGTGGTGCGCTTGACGCCAGGGCCGTTTTCTCCCTGGCGAAATTCCACGTTCCAGTGCCGGTGGGGTTCCCCTCCCGAGATCGAGATTGGCAGTTCGATCTCTTCGGTTCCCTGCAGTGGGCGGCTGAGCGAGATGACGAACTTTACCTCTCCGTCGCGCTGCCACACGGATGACCATTCGGACTCGATGCTGATCGTGACCGGTGTTCCGGCGGGCAGGTCCGGGCAGGTCCGGCAGGGCCGGTGGTTTTGCGAGTGGGTGAGCAGCTCGACGGCCGGGGCGCTCCGCTCCGCGCCGTGCTCCGTGGACTGGTAGACTGCCGTGGCCTCGACGCGGTACCTCTGTCCTTCCCGGATTCCGGTCATTGGGACGAACATCAGGCTGGGCGCAGCGTTGAACGTCTGTCGGTAGGTTTCGTTCCCGTCCAGCGAACGAACGCTGATCACGTTCTGCGTGTGGGTCCGGTTGTCCTTCAGGTTGTCTCCCTGCAGGCAGATAGCCAGGAGGCCGGCCTGGTTCAGGCTGCCCTGGATGCCGGGTACGTTGACGTCAAAACGGGAGACGCACTGTGGCGCCGGGGTGTCGTCCGGGTCTTTTGCCGTGCGCACCGGCTCGGTCCACAGTCTTCTGGTCGTTCCGCCTGAAGTGACCTCGAGTTCGAAGCGATACCAGTGGTCCGGATTCAATCCGGAGAAGGTGTATTCCCTTTTTGCGGGGTCGGCGACCGTCGTTGTCGAATGGGTGTGTTCGTATATGTCGATGCTTGTGCCCTCGATGTCGGAGCGGTTGCGGCTCTCAAGGGCCACTATGTTGAACCTCTGGTCGGAGCGTGGTCCGATGTGCCATGACAGACGGATCTGTTCTTGGGGGTTTCCCCGCGTTACGGAGGCTTTTGCTCCAATGAGTTTCGGCAGCAGCGTGGTGTTGAATTTGAGATATGGTCCCTTGCCCTCCAGGTCGTTGCCGTTCCGTCCCTCGACCGTGACCAGGTACCAGGCTCCGGGTTCGAGTCCCGTGATGGCGTACTGGTGATGGTTTATCCGGTCAACGGGGATTTCCCGGATCCGTTTTCCGCTCCAGGCGTTGGGGTGGGAGAACGGGTTTCCGGGGATTCCGGCTTCCGTCACGGCGTATACCCGGACCATGGTCCGTAGCCATCTCTTGTTGCTGGTCCAGGATATGCAGACGCCTCTGGTGGGGTCGGTCTGACATGGCACCTGCTTCAGGTTGGCCTTGGACGGGGCATGGTTTGTGCCGCTCTGTTGCGCTGGGGCCGCAGACGCGGATTCCGGTCCGAGCGTGATCGCCATGGCGGCGATGGCGATGGCTGCCAGCGCGAGGAGCAGGAGGCGGTAGTGCGTTCTTGATCGGGTTGTCGTATTCATGCGTTTCCCTCGCTGGCTGCTGTAGCCGTTGTCGGGTTTTCGTCATCGTTGGTTTGGCGCGCTGCTCCCGATTATGGTGGGAGCAGCGCGCCTTACCGAGATTACTTGGAGCTGAGCGTGATGTAGCCCAGGCAGGTCTTCCTGGGTGGCGCGGCCACGGCGGTTTGCGCGTTCTTGACGCTCTTGTCGTCGGAGACGCCCCACTGGAAGTGCATGTCCTGCAGCTTGCCCTGCACGACTCGCTCGAAGTCGATGCACACCGGCACGAACACGGCGGTTCCGTCCTGGCTTGCTTCCGGCTTACCCAGCGACATCTGGACCGCGTCAGCAAGGTTGCCGAGGTCAATGATGGTTCCCTGGGCGGTGGCCTTCTGCACCGGGGTCTCGCTGGAAATCCGCAGTCCCACGGTCTCCGCGGCCTCGGTGAAGAGGTCCCGGAAGGTTTCCACTTCGATCACGGCATTGCTTTCGTTGGCGGCGATGGTCAGGGAGCCGGTGCTTGCCACGTAGTCAATGCCTTCGGTTGCGGTGCCGACCACGGTTTCGTAGTTCAGGGTGACCGCTTGGCTGGTGTCGCCGTTTCGCTGCACGGTGAATTTCAGGGGCAGACCCTCCACTTGGGGATCGGCTCCCTGCAAGGACAACGAACTTTCGTGATCATCTTCCCGGATGGTTATACTGGTGTATTCCAGTATTGGGACGTTTGCTCCGAAGGGGCGGTCGTTGTTTCCCTTGGGCAATAATTCGTAGTCATAACTTGGGTTGTCTGCTGAAAGTTTTTCAGGGTCCATCACAAAGACGTCGCCGTCTATCTTGTTCAAGCCGAAGATGAGGATTCGATCCAGCATGGTCCAACCGTGGTTGACCCGGGTGTTGCCCAGCATGGGCCAACTGAAGGTCGCCTGGGTTGCCCCAGCCGGCAATGAGATGGGTATCGGGGTGTAATTCTTCGTCTTGTGGCTGTCACCATCACCGTCCCTGTTCACTTTGTTAGCGCAAATCTTGCACCGTACTATGGCGTGAACCGTCGCCGGGGCTGGCAGGGGTGAGTCAAAGGTGACGGTGCCTGTCATCGTCCACTTGTCGTCCCTTTCCAAGACTTCGTACCCGAACCCCCCGTGGCTGGGGAATATGTTTGGGTGGGGTAGGAAGTCAATTCTTGGAACCACCCCGGGGACGGTATCTTGGTCCTTGATGGTTACTTTTACGCTCTTCTTGCCTCGCCAATACACCTGACCAGCGCGCTTGTCAGTATTCTCAACGTGGGTAACGGTGAGCCACATGACTTCGTCGCTTTCCACCTTGCCATCTTGTGGCGCATAGAGTTTTATCTTCATCCCGTGCTCTTGACCCCTTTCAAAGGGTAAGCGGACAACATGGGTGGGGCGGTCGGGCGGATGATAGGTGGAACCCGTGGACATAAGTCGCAGATCCCGGATCGTGGATGTTGGAATATTCCCATCCTCAGTATGAGAGAGTCCGATCTCTAGCCAGCCATGCCGTGCCAAAGCCTGAGGAATATTAAACGGAACATCCACGTGCGTGTGATCGCCATCTAATGCGCCCTCAGTTACCACAACTTCGCTCACTCCCCATTCGATATGCTCGCCGCCAGGTTCCGGTTTGGGGGTGTTTTCTGTTGTGGGCACAATTGGTGTGGGTGTGGGTACAACCGGTGTCGGAGTGGGCTGGCTCGGCGTGGGATCGTATTGCTGCGGGGCTTGGGTCACGCTCTTGGGACCGGTGTGATGCTGGTCGTAGATCAGGCCGGTCACCCTGCTGCTGGACACTTTGCCAGGCCCCCGGCGCACGTTGACTTTCAACTGCACGCTCTGAATGAGCTGTGGTTGCGAGATTCCCCGATGCGTGGTTGGTACCTTGACAACGCGGTACAGGCTCTCATCGCGGGCGGGGAACGTTACCTTGCCGGAGCGATGATGGTAATTCCGATTTTTCTTAGCTTCCCACTTCCGGTCTCTGTTGTACTGCTCAACAGTCTCGTAGCCGACGACGACTGCTTCGTCGACCTGGTGAGAGAGCTCAATGCGGAACTCCAGGTTATGTCCGTCGGTGGTGTAGGTGCCGTAGGGGGTGATGACGCCGTCCTGCAGGGCCTGTTCCAGGGGCGCGTCGGCCGGCGAAGCGTCTTGGATGTGCGCCAGGGTAACGTGGCTTCCAGGTGACTTGAATCTGGCTCCGCATCCTCCGTGGAGGTTGGAAAGTTCAACTTCGAACTTCTCGGTGTCTTCGCGCACGTGGTCGTGGAGGGTTTTTACCTTGATGACTTCGATGGTGTTGGTCTCGAAAGGTGTCTCACTTGGTTTGAGCGTGACGGTTCCGCTGCTGGGAACGTAGTCCTTGTCTAGGCTTTCCGCATTTTCAAGCGGCGTAGGCGAGGGAATCCACCATTCGGTGGTACAGAGTGGCAGGGAGTTCCCGTACATCGGGGTCGCCAGTCGACAGTTCGAAACCCTCTGACGCCAGCCACAGGTGGCGTCGCACCAGGGCGATGGCGTCCACGAAGGTCGGCGACGGTTTGTCGTACCAGGCGGCCCTGCGCTGGGTCATGGGGTGCTGTTTCTGCAGGGCGTGGGCGGCCAGGGTGGTCCAGGAGAAGAGACCCAGCAGGACGGGGGTAGTGCGGGCGATGGCCAGGTCGGACCATTGGCGCTGGGTCTCCACTCCCAGGTGGGTGCGCACCTCCTGAAAGGTCACTTCCAGTTGCCAGCGCAGGACAAACCACTGGAGGATCTGGGTCGGGTTCGCCGACGGGTCGGTGCAGAGCAGGGCCTGGGGGTCGAAGGCGCCCTGGGGATCGCGGATCAGCACCCAGCGGATGGTGACGGCCGGTTTGCCCGAGCGGTACCAGACAGCGGTCTGGGAGGTGAGTTCCACGGTGCGGGTGGTGCCGTCGTACCAGGACACCGCGGCGACGGTCCACGCCACGTCGGCTCGCTCAAGGAGCGTTTTGAGCGAGGGTCGCCGCTCGCCTTTCAGCGGCGGCCGGCCGTTCTGACCCGGCTGACGAGGCGGCGCTGGCGCGTACAGAGCGGCGTCCAGGCGCAGTCTGGCGATGAGGGTTACGGGTTCACGGAGCGACTGGCAGCAGCGCAGCAGGTCCAGTACGGCGTAGCCGTTGTCGCCCACCAGGACCAGCTTACGCTGGGGCAGCCAGCGGCGCAGTTGCATGACCATCTGGCGGGCCCAGTCGGTCACCTTCTTGTGCCGGCGTCCCTGCTGCTGGTGGTAGCGAGACGAGGGCGCCAGCACCGTGAGCACCGGCAACGCCCAATGGCGTCCCGCCCACGGCACGTGGCCCAGCCACATCAGGGAGATCCAGCGCAGCCCGCTGGCCTTGACCAGCTGATGGCGGCTGGAACGCACTGGGTCGCGGTAGATGGCCCGCGCCTTGATCTTGGCTCCACGACGTCGTTCCAAGGTTTCGTCGATGCCGAAGATCAACGGGCCGTCGCCGCGATCCAGATGCTGGAGTAGGAGCACCAGCAGGACGTGGGCTACCCCACGGGACGACCACACCGCTCGGTTGAGCACCGCGTGGTAGCGGGCGTAATTCCGGTCGTCGCTCAGTCCCATGACGCGGAGCGCCGCGGCCACGGTGCGTTGGCCCGGGGTCAGGATCGCGCCGACCAGCAGTAGTTGGGCTTTCCGCCAGGTTGGGGTGGTGAACAAAGTTGCGAAGGGGAAGAGAAGGGCTACAATGGCGTCGGGCAGGGTGAGCATGGTCGGGCCTTTCCGTCGAAAGTGGGGTCAGGCCAGCTTACCCTGTCTTTTTACTTTTTCTAAATTTTGCAGAAAGTCCAGCTTGTAGTAAGCGCTGGCTTCGTGCGGTGTTTCCTTGGTAGTCCAATCAACGGTGACGTTCTCTTGGCACGCGGCGTCGTTGGGCCAGCGCTGGAATATGCCGGTGATGTAGAACTTAGCAGATTGGCCCTCATAGATGCGGGTTTGTGCCCGGTCGCCACTGCCGAAGATGAACACTTCGGAGGGAAGCGGCCGTTTTTCGCCTTGTTCGGTCCATCCGTCGCCGCTGCCGTGCAGGCTGTTGATCGTGACGCGCGCGATCTGGAGGTCGGGGTACACGCTGATTTTGCGACTGGGCGACCCGGCGCTTCTCCGTGCATTTTTCTTTGCCTGTTCTGTGGTCACGATCTGGTAGGGTGGCTTGGTTCGTTCTGGAGTGATATTGACGTCCTTGTATCCGGTGTCGTCCCAGGTCATGCCGGTGATGACCAGGTCGAAGGACTCCTTATCCTCGATGACCTTGTCGCCCTTGATCCAGACTTCGGCCAAACCAACGTTTTGTCCTTGTTCGAAGACCACCCGACCGTTGGTGACGGGCTCGTAGTCCTTGCCATGTTCGGCGCGTTCCTGCGTTTCGTTGTCAACGGTGGAGAAGTACACTGTGTGTTGACCACATGATCGGTTGTCGCCAATACGGATGGGCACCTGGAGGAGTCGCTTGCCCGGCGGTCCGTCAACTCTGATCTCGGCCTCGGCGATGGTGCGGTAAGTTCCCAGGAAACCCACTTTGGTTGGGCAGTGCGAGGCAGCTTGCCAATTCCCGGCATGCCATGCAAACTTCCCAGATTGGGTTTTGACGTCGTTTGCGGAGATTTCCGGCGGCTTGTGAAAGCGATACCTGATGTCGGGGATGCCCCAATGACCGCCGGGTTGTCCGCCGCCTGTGGCCTGAGTCGCCTGTGGCGTCAGGGTCAGGTATGCGCCGACGCTGACGGCTGCCGCCAGAGCGGCGACGATGACGAGCGCGCTGAGTTTCTTGATCCGTGTCTTCATGATTTCTCCTCTGCGCCGGTGGTGGCCGGCATTGGTTGGCGGCGTCCGGCTTCGTCTCCTTGTTGAAACTGTGTGGAGCGGAGTTGCCAATGGCATGTTGTATTTTGCGCACCTCCTGTTGGTCTTGGGAGTAAATGTAGCGAAACGCGACGTTTGCGGTTTTGCGGTTATGTCCGGTATCGGATGGCGGCGGAATCTGCCGTCAGCTCGTGTCTCCGGTTGTGACGGCCTTTGATTTCATTCATGTTCGTCGTCGCGCCAGTGGCGTCAATGTGGTCGGCCCCGGCTGGTATTTCACTGGCTGCCTCCGTCGGTGGTGACGGGAGGCGCTGACATAACGTTACGGCATCGGCAGGGCGCGACGCCGTTTTTGGGCGCTCTCCCGGGCATGGGGACGCGGTTTGCGGGGACCGGCGGGGTGTAGGCGGGGAGCGGGCGACGCTCGGGTGACGGGGCGTCTGAAGCGGTTCACGGCTCCGGTGAGGTGAGGGAACGGCGGTTGGGACGACGTGGTGTTGACTGTGATCAGCGGGTGGCGCGGTTGCGCTCCCGGGGCAAAACGGGGGCTGGTCACTACAATCCAGAATGTTGGGAGCCTTCCGCAAGGAAGGGCTGCGCGAGCGTTCTGGAAACCATGGCCGACAATCCGCTGAATGCCGTCAATCGCGGCGTCTACATCGCCGACAACCTTGATTTCCTCAAGTCGTTGAGTGACGGGTGCGTCGACCTGGTGTGCATTGACCCGCCGTTCGCCAAGAACGAAACCTTCGGGCGAAAGAACGACAGGTCGCCGGATCCGCTGAAGCCGCCGCTGACGAACGAAGAGCGCATGACGGAGTTGGCGCTGCTGGGGCGTTGGGGCATTCGCAACGAGGCGGATGCCGAGAAGGCCGGCATTGACTGGCCGGATACTCGCTACAAGGACTTCTGGTCTTGGGAGGGGGATGTCCACGAGTCTTGGCTGCGGGACATCGAGGACGACCATCCGTCCATTGCCAAGCTGATTGACGTGACCAGAGACATTCACGGCGACGGCACCGCGGCCTACCTGTGCTACATGGCCGTCAGGCTTTTTGAGATCAAGCGCGTACTGAAGGACACCGGCAGCCTGTACCTGCACTGCGACCACACGGCTGGTGCCTACTTGCGACAATTGCTGGACGGCGTTTTCGGCCGACGGAATTTCCGCAGTGCGATTTCGTGGGAACGCAATGACGGACGTGGCAAAGGTAGTCAGCACGCTCCCAAAACATGGGGGGTTCAGACTGACACCATTCTCTACTACGCCAAATCTGACCGAGCCGCGCTGAATCCAAACATCGCAATCAATGCGGACGACGCTGAAAGAGATTTCCCACGCGTCGACGCAGCGGGTCGCCGGTACAAGACAGGGATTCCCGTCTTCTGCTCGAAGTCCATGGGCGCCAGACCAAATCTATGCTTTGAGTGGCGGGGTTACGCTAATCCGCATCCAAGCGGCTGTCGACTTTCCAAAGAACGATTGGAAGAAGAGTATCAACGCGGCAACGTAGTCATTCGGGCAAACGGAAAACTTGAGCGGCGCAAGTACCTCGACGAATACGCAGGCAGACCCGTTGGCGACTTGTGGTTGGGCATTCCAGCCACCAAGGGCATTGAACGCACTGGCTACCCTACGCAGAAGCCCGTCGCCCTAGCAGAGCGCATCATCAGGGCATCCTGTCCCGAGGACGGCGTCGTACTCGACTGCTTCGCCGGCTGCGCTTACGTGGCCATCGCTGCTGAGCGCTTGGGCCGCAACTGGGTCGACTGCGACATCAATCCCCGCGCTTGGACGGTCTTCAAGCGGCAGTTCAGCAAGCCCAAACTTGCCCTGCTGACGTGTGCCGAGCCCATGCCGGCTCTTGGTCAGCAGCGACCGCTACAGGCGAACTCTGTCACCGTGCACGGGCCGTGCGAGTTGCCGAAGGATACGATTCGTACTGAGAACGTGCCGCGGCCATTGCCGCCGCCCAAACCTGTTACCTACAAGCGGCGAACTAGCATCATTTCGCCGCAGCGGATGCTGGAGTTCCTCTTGGATTTGTCGGACTACACCGCTTGGTGTTGTGGCTTCGCCAACCGTAAGCCCAGTGGTGAAGTCGTGCGTACGGCGAACAATTTTCACCTTGACCACCTGGACCCCAAGTCCAAAGACGGTTCCGACGAGATCTTTAACCGGGCCCCGTTGTGCCCGCATCACAACGTTCACAAGAACGTGCGTCGCGTTCACCTTGATGACTACCGTCGGGAGATTGCCGCTGCTGGCGAACTGCTGGTGGACGGTGTTGACGACTTGGTCCACCTGGCCTGGGCCAGGGATCAGGTGATGGACTTCTGGGCCCAGGAACGCATGAAGTTCCCGCCCCAAGTTGACTTGCAAGGGCGATCGCACTTGGTGCGGCCCGGTGGGCGGCGGCGTTCCGGCGGCGGAACGTAGGATGCGTTCTATGACGAAAGGGAAGTCTGTGCTCACGCCCTGCGAAATCCGTAAGGTGCGGATTGCCATGCTCGAGATGGTATTCGACACTTCCAGTTCAGGCGTTGACCTGACGGTTGATTTGTGCAAGGCAGAGTGGCGTGGGACTTTTCCAGCGGATGATGGCTACTGGCTTACTTCCCTTATGTCTGAGATGATGGTCAAGGGCTACGTTACGCCCAAGGCGTGGCTGGATGGCGGTGTTCCTGACGGCGGCGGCGGTTGGGACGGCATCACGTGGGCGGGAGTGGAGCATCTTCACGAGTTGAAACACCCTGTCCGTGTTTGGATGTTTCGTAACTGGTTCCCGTTGTCGGTAGCCATTGTAACCTTTCTGGTTAGTTTGGTCGGTTTCGTGGTTCCGTTGGTTGTCGCATCGTAGTGGAGAACGGTTCTGGGGGCCTGAGCATGTGGAGGAACGGACATCATGCCGCTTGACGACTTGGTTGGCGTCATCGGGACGCTGCAGAGCCGTATCTGCGCCCACGGGCCCGCGCTGCGGGAGAATGAGACCCGCACACGCATGGCGCTGTGCGACCCGCTGTTGCGCGTGCTGGGCTGGGATGTCTCTGATCCTGGCCTCGTGATGCCTGAGTACAACGTCTCCGGTCGTCGCGCGGACTACGCTCTGTTGTGGCCCGACGGCCAGCCGGTCGCCACCGTAGAGGCGAAGAAACTGGGCGCGTCCTTGGAGGCGCACCGGATGCAGATGCTCAACTACTCGAACGCTTCGGGCGTGGAGTACGCTGGTCTGACGGACGGCGACCGTTGGGAGCTGTACGAGGTCTTCAAGCGGGGCCAGCTCGAGGAGCGCCGCATCCTCGATGTGTCACTGTCCGAAATGGCGGCCCACGAGTGCGCGTTGCGGCTGTTGCTGCTGTGGCGGCCTAACCTCGAATCCGGCAAGCCGGTGGTTGCGAATGAGCCGGCGTTCGGCGGTGGTGTGTGGGCTGAGTTCAGGTCTGAAACTCCGGAGGAACTGCCTGCTGATCTTGACGCCAAGATCCGCTCTCTGCGGGTTGCTGGTCGCACTCACCGGCAGATCTGCGGAGCCCTCGGCGTGAGCAAGGGGCGGGTGGCGCGCGCTCTGGGTTCCACGCCAGTTGCGGGCGGAGCGAAATCCGACGTGCCGCCCGTGTCGGGAAGTTGGGTTTCTCTGGCGGAGTATGACCCGCCTAGCGGCAGCGTTCCACCGTCGCTGATCCGTTTTCCCAATGAGGAGACGCAAGGTCTCAATCGCTGGTGCGACGTCTTGGTTTCAGTTGCTGAGTGGCTCAGTGCCACCGGCCAGCTCACGGTTTCCAACACGCCAGTCGTGGCTAGTCGTCCTGGGACTTACATCGTCCACAATCAACCGGTGCATCCCACTGGGAAAGCGTTTTTCCAGCACCGTACGGTTGATGGCGGCCGCTTGGTTGTCAACATCCACGGCACTTCCGTCCATTTGCGAAGTAGAGCTCGCCAGTTGCTCGCGCACTGCGGCGTCGGTGCTGACGCCGTGTACTTGCAAGTTGGGTCGTCAGCCGGTGGCTGACGTGGGACCCGCAACTGCGGTAGCTGCGGATCTGACCCCGCAGAGGCGGCGAAGGCAGTCAACATGACGTGGAGGCATGATGATTTTCGACATCGATACCGCGGTTCGTATTGGCGAGGTGCTGCGTGGGCAGGAGCGGGTGGTTGGAGTCGTCAACTACTCGGTCATTGACTCTTTGGACGATGTCCGCACCAAGCGCCAGCTTTTGCTGGGTCACCTCAGGATGATGGAAGACGCAGGTTGGGTAACGGATGTAGGTACGTACAATATCGCGGGTGATTTTCAGGCTCGACTGACGTATGGCGGTCAGCTGTGGCTGGACGTGGTTCAGGATGAAAGCCTGTTGCAGCGGGTGCGCGATGTCGTGACGGAGTTTGGCCTTGTTGCCGCGAACAGCGTTGTGGTCGAGGTCATTAAGTCAATCGCGTCTAGGGTCGGTCAGTAATGGCTGACCAGATCGCGGAGAAGTGCATCAGGTGTTCTGGCGGCTTAGGCGGCTTCTACTCTTTGCAGGTAGAGAACCCTTTGGTTCCGCCAAAGCGGGTCTTGCTCAGTAACTTCCGCACAGTGGAAGCGGTAACGCTTGCCGACCTGTAGGCCGTCCAAACTGGGACCACTTGGGGCAGTCTTGCCGGTTTTCATACCGCTGTCGGTGAGAAGGCTCCATTTACCTTTGCCGTGGTCAGCAAGCTCAACTTGTCCGGTGAGCGTGCTGATCACATTGCTCGGCAGCATCATCTTTGTCGTGGCCTTTGGTGCTATGCTCATCACCGGTGCCGCATTGGCAGGTATCGCGACACTATCTTGACGGCGTAGAAACGTTGCTGAACTGCCCTTCCGGCTGCCTTGCTTTTTAGAACACTGCCCCGCCCACACCGCGTCGGTGGGGTGGTAGATCCATTGGTGACGTCGATTGCCTTGTTGGATGCCGAGAGTGGGTTGTGCTCTGTAGGCGATGTGGCCTTGTGGGGCTGAGGATGGCCTTGTTGCATAGGTCAGTCTGCTGGCTGTTGTGCATCCCCTGTCACCGTGAGGGTAGTTTGCTTTATGCTATGATGCTCGACAGCCGATTGTCAGTTTCTCCGCATTCACAGAGGTCTAACTGGTAAGGCTGGATCAAATAATGTCCCCGCACCAATCGATCAGGAGAGAATCGACCATGACCACGTCACAGTATCCAACGCAGCGGATGCGGGAAGCCGATAAAGCAATTGCAGCCATCGAGATGGCAACGATTAACCAGAACAGCGAAAGAGCTGGCCTCGTCGCCAACACACCGGGCAGCT
This sequence comes from Dehalococcoidia bacterium, assembly GCA_965207585.1. Classification (GTDB taxonomy): domain Bacteria; phylum Chloroflexota; class Dehalococcoidia; order Lucifugimonadales; family UBA3495; genus Bin87. The sequence goes on from CBDBMT010000002.1 coordinate 289,183, forward strand.
GCCCGGCATACATCTCGGCCAATGCCCGCCAAGTCGCGCGTGATGCCCGCGAACTGGCGGAGCAGATCCACAATAACGCTGAAGAATACGTGCTAACGCCACTACTGGCCGCCCTGACCGCCGCTGTACTGCGACATCAAGCAAACGTGCTCGATGAAGAAGTCAGCGACTTCGAGATTGAACTCGACCGCAGTACGGAAGCACTCAACGACATGAAAGAAGAGTCCGACTACTACATGAGAAACATTCACTTCAACTCGTAGCTCTAACAGGTCCTTTCCCATGTTGGGGTGCCTGAAAACGCGAGAACGGTGGCGCAGGGTACCGTTCTGGTGGTGGTTTGGAAACGTAGCCTCTGCTACCGGCGGAGGTTGGGCCGTCTGTTGAGGATGTTCGTTTGGATCACGACGTCGTTTGGCGAAGGTGTGCGTGGTCTGCTTGGGTTCCCTGGTGGGTTGATGTGCATTCCTTCTCGTAGGGCCTTCTTTACGCCGTACGGGTCGTTGTCGATGACACGCCCGTGGTGACCTCCGACGGTAGTCTCTTGGCCTCTTGTGGGGTCGGCCCCGTCGTCTGGCGGTCCAGTCACGATTTGGAAACCACCGATGTAGTTGCTGTGGTCGTGGGGATGCTTCATGTCGTTGCTCCTGGAACGGGTTTGAAAATCTCCCTGCTCGGAATTTAACCCATCTGCGGCAGATTCTGCTTGGTCAAGTTGCCTCAGATTGAATGATCAGGGACTGGCTTGATCGTATATTGCCTGGCGCAGTTGTCCGATGCGGTTGATGCGGCCGGCGTGCTGTTCCAGTGTCATCGGGTTCCACGTGATGTCGTAATTGACGACGGCGGAGCAGAATTGCAGGTTCAGCGATTCCGACGCCGTCTTGGTGCAGAGCAGGATGCCGGCCGGCTGTTTGCGGAATTTCTCCAGACGTAGGGTGCGGTCGTATCGGATGGCTTGTTCCAGCAAGGGCTCGTAGAGTCCTTTGACCAAGTCCGGGCAGTTGCTGTGGTCGTAGACTGGCTGGAGGTTGAGTTCGGTTAGGGGCATGGGTCTCTTGGGAATTTCCTACGTTTGCTCGGTGTCGGACATTGGTGGAGGTTCCTCAGGGTTCTGACGAGTGATATCTACTAGCTCGCTCCAATCGCTATCGGTAGTCGGTTCTGTGGGACTTGGAACATCCGGGTGGTCATCATCCAGCGTGCGGAATTCGGCATGTTGGGAGTCTTTGGTTTGTTCTACGGACATCTGGACTTGTTCGTGCCCCTGCGGTGGGTTGTATTGAGTCAACGCCATGTGCAAAGCCAGCATCAGTGTGGGGATCAGGCTGGCTGCACCCATCGCCAATTTTAGGCACTGTGCGATGTAGTAGAACCACCATTTCCGGTTGGACGTTGGTGCTGGGCAGTGTTGTGGATTTTTGGCGGACAATAATCGTGTTCCGTGGATGTTTCTGCGCCGCCAACGTTCGCGGGAGTGTGACCTTGAGAGGTTGAGGATGTCCATTGCGTTGAATTCTTCGGTCCTTCTCCAGAAGGAGAAGTTGCCCCGTGTGTCGCGTTGAGGTCTGGATTAATTTCGTTTGGCGGCGGTGCATTAGAGGAACGCCATTTGTACCGCTGTAACCGGCGGTTCCGCGCTGTACAGTGCCTGCCAAAGGTTGCGTTGGGCCTGATGGTGGTCGTGACCGGGCTTGGTGGTTCTCACCAGTGCTTCCAGCGTAGCACGGAACTGACTGTCCTCGGGGTTGTACAGATGTCGCGTCAGCCAGTCCTTGGCGTCGATGGTGTTGCGGCGGTCGGCGATAGCGACGGCGGTTTGGACGGCGTCCAGCGTCGTTGACGCGGCGATGTCGTCGCGGATGCTGCGGGCGGCCATGCGGTCGTGGGCGCTGAGCATCGTCACTTTGTCGGCGTTGAAGTTGAGGACGCGGCGGGTGTCTGGATCGTTCTTCACGAGGCTGACTCCGATGGCGCGAGCCAGCAGGTTGGCCTCGTCGAACAGCAGCATGTCGCCTTCGGTGGCGTCCTTGGCCAGCACGTAGAACTTCGTGGCTGGGTCCGTGGGGTTGTCGGTCCATTCCCGATTGATTGCTTGGGCGCGGTGTCGGCTAACCTCGCGGTGAGCCACTTGGGGCGCGTCGGTGGGCTTAACGATGAATGGAGCCTCCGGGCGGTCTGGGTTGGCGCTCTTGTGCTGGGTGCCCCAGTTTTCGCTGATGACACGCAGGGCGGGGCCGAAGGCACTGAGGTACAGGTCGATTGGCTTCAGGTCGTCCTGGCTCAGGTTTTCCCTGATGTCGTGCCGCACGGCTTGGGCGATGAGCTGCTCGACCTCGTGCCAAGAGGTACTGAAATGCGAAAACGGCGCCCTGTGGCGCCGCTGTGCTGAGGTCTGGGTCGGTGGTGGCCGACGGGTTTGTTGCAAGTGCTCAGCTTGGTTGGCCGTCGCGCTCGGAGCGCAGCATTGCTGGCGTCAGGACGCGTACGTTCATCTCCCTTGCCTGTCGTTGCTGGGTGGGATGGACGTTCACGCCGATGACGGCGGCGATGGCATTCTCGCCGGTGGCGGCGGCCACGGTGGCGGCGCGTTCGTGTGCACGCTGGAGATGTCGCTTAGGTTGACGGTCTGGGAAACCTCAAACACACCGTGCACGTACTTTCGGTCACCGGTCCGGCGGGTTCGGATGATGATGTCGGCGACCAGCACGTTGTCGGCCTGTTCCTCGGTGATGAGTCCCTGTTCCTCGGCGGTCTCGATGTACTCCGTGAATTGCGGCGCGGTGTCGCGGCCGCGGGCCAGCAGTATCCGCCCCCTGGTGAGGTCGAGTTCGTCCTTGGCGATGTTCAGGATGCTGTCTCTGGCCCGTCGTTCCAGGTCGCTGCCTTTCAGTGCCGCTACGTCGGTCTCGAGGTTGTTCAACCGGCGGTTGGTCTCGATGGCTTGTTCTTCCAGTACGGTCAGCCGGCGGTGGGTCTCCTTGGCGAATGCCTCGAAGTTCGCGCTGAGTTCGGCGACTACCTGCACGAGCTCGGCGAAGCGTTCCGGTAGTTGCGCCAGTTCGGGGGACAGCAGCCGGTTCCTGACTTCCGCCAGGAACTGCGGGTCGGTGTCGAGCGCTTGGAGAAAGCGTTCCTTTTCCTGTTGGTTCAGCGTCATGGGGCCTCACGTGTGATTGCATGATAGCACGGCGGAGCGATTCCCGTGGATGTTGTGCCGGTAGGGCAGCGCCTGTGGTGTCTTACGGCGTCAGGGCACTCGTAACTTCGGTATGCTTCGGCGGTGGGGTTGTCGTATGCGTCGCGGCAGGGACCGTGCAGTTGCAGGTAATTCTCGTCCAGAGCTTCCAGCGCATGGGCGCATCTTGCCTGCACTTCCTGCCAGGTCCAGCAGGTGAAGATTTCAGATTCGCGCATTCCGTGGGCGTTGATGCTGACGCGGAAGTAGCTGGGCGTGGCCTCCACGCTCTCTACGTCGTTTTGCAGTTCGGTTTCGTCGAACTCGTCGATTTCGATGGTGATCTTGGCGTCTGTGACGCTGCTACGGCAAATTAGCCTTGGGCCGTTGGCAACCCATTGGGGTGGCACTTCGCCGCGCAGGACTGGTTCGTCAGGCAGTTCCACGCGTTCGAAGTCGAACCAGCGCGGCGAGCCGTTGGGAAGGGGCGTGTGCCAGACGTCGTTCTGCACGAGTTGATACCTGTGGTTGTCTGGTAAGGGGGTGGTCCGGACTTGCATTGGCAGGGTTCCTAGGCTGGTGAGGGTTGTGGTTTTGGTGGGCTGTGCAGCAAAAGAGACGTGGTTCAATTGAACCACGTCTCCCGTGTTGTTTCCGTTGCGCCGTTTCGTGGGGCGTGCGTGCGTTGGGGTTCTGTGTAGTGGCGTTCAGCGTCGTTCGGCAGTGGAGTCTTCATCGGTGCTGCCCACCGCATTTGGTGGTTCATCTTCGACGAAGATGACGCCTCTGCGGACTTGGTCTTGCTTCCATTGCATGAATTGTTCTTCAAGCTCTGCGGTGGCTTCGTCGCGGCCGCGGGCTTCTCCGCGGGCTTCGCTGGCTCTGATCAGTGGCTGCATGATGCGTTCCAGTATCGGCATGGTGATCATTACTCCTGCGTGGATCAAAGTGGCTGCGCTGGTGCTGGTTCCGGGGCTGATTTTAGCAAACTCCGCACCGGCGGTCACCGCGTTGGCAATGGCCGCTGGTGCCGGCAGGTCGCCGCTGGTGGTCAGGGTCGTTCGCGGCGTGAAAACCACGATAATTCGCTTGGCAAAGGACTTCTCCGGCTCGGCGGCGATGAATCTGCTGACGGCGTCGGCGAGGTTCAGTATGTGGTCTCTCTCATGTCGGGTGCTGACTTGTGGGCTGGGCGGCGGTGTCGTCCGCTGGGGCTGGATCCGGTGGTTCAGGGTTTTCAATAAGTTGGCGTCTGACATGGGCGATTTTCGCGGTAATCGGCCATCTGTTGTATTGCTTGGTGGTCCATGGGGCCGACTCGGTGGTTCATTGGCAAGCGGCGTTGCGCTGCGTGAGTGCATCGTTGATGCGTTGTTCTGCCAGCGGATATTCTGCAACGCGGGTACGCGTCGCGTGGGGATTGCCGTCGTAGCCGTCGGGGTATAACCATAGTGCATCTGGACCAAGTACTAGATCGGCGTGGCAGTCGTTGGCGGTGAGAGCGTCAGCGACCGACTTGAGAATGTCGGCGGCGGACGCCACGGGAGTTTGAGTATCGGCGGTTTCGGAGGCGCTGGAAGATGGTCCAGGTAGACCTTCTTCCGTGAGGACACCGACCATACAGCTGTCTTCAGAGGAGGAGCCGGATTTGCCGAGGACAACGGTGTCGCCAGGGCGCCCTTTGGCGTAGTTGTCGAAGCCGTAGACGCGCATGGCGTCGGAATCCCCTTGGATGTTCATCGGTTCGCCGTAGTGGCCGGTGGGGCGGCCGGAGTTGGAATACTGGGCAGCGATGCCGCTTCGCCAGTCTGGGCCGGGGATGATTGAGTGTGTGTACTCAATGCGGATGACGCCAATGGCGAGACCGGCGGGATGTTCGCAGGAACCGAACAAGTGCGGCAGTCCGGCGGCTCGGTAATAGCCGGGCGATGATGGCGGCTTTTCGGGAACATCCGCTGTCGGAACCGGCGGGTCGGCATAGCAGGCAATAGCCATGACGCCGAGAGCGGCGCTGAGCAGGATGCGCGTGAGCAGAGGTAAACTGGCCATCTTGCTTTCCTTGGGTGGTGAAAATGGAAGCCCCGGCGGATTTGGCCGGGGTGGTCATGGTAGTCGATGGCGCCGTGAGGCGGTTGCCGTTTATGGGGCGTGGTCCGAACGGTGGCGTTTCGCCCATCTGATGGTTGCCCAGGTGAGACAGCAGATGGCTGTGGCAGCTCCGCCTGTTGCGGTTATCGTCCACAGCAGGTCGGACGCGGCTTGGTGATTGCCTTGGACAATCAGCGTGACTACCGCACCGATGCCCATGTAGACGGCGGCAGTCGCTATCGGCAGTGTGGCGTGTGCAATCCGTCTCATGTCGATTTCTTCCTTGCTGGGCGGGTTTCTTGGCGTGCCGTTGCGGATGCCACGTTCCGCTGTCGGGTATGGACCCTACCTCGGTGGGAACTGGTTGCCCTGCTTTTATCTATGTTTGTGCTCTCCAACGCGGTTGGACATGGTCTGATGTACCTTCCGGTGGGATGTCCCATGGGTCTGTTCCTGTGAGTTCGCTGATGCGCTCGTAGATGCGATCCAGGTCCTCGGTAACATTGTTCGCCATTTCGCGGTAGTCCGTTATCGGGGTTATCGTCGGTCCGTATCGTGTTCCGCCTGCAAAGTTGTCGAGCTGCCCGAGGTTGCTATCGAAATGCCATTCGTCTCCTCTTGGGTCCAACCGCCTGATGTCCCGAGCGAACGCTCTGGTCGAGTGGTGGGTGTTGTACTCCTCTCCGAATGCCGAGATCAGCGCCTTCATTGCATTTTCGATTGCCTGCTGGGCCAAGAATGCGGTGTCCTTGTCTTCGAAGCCAAGGTCCAGCAGGCCGTGCATATTGCGGTAGTGCACGTTGGCATCGGCGATGCGTCTTTCTCGCTCTAGGTACTCCAGTTGTTCGTTGTCTTCGTAGTCATCGTACGTCGAGCCGTAATCTTCGGTGTTACGCGGCATGAGTATTCCCTGCCTTCGTGCGCGTGCCGCCACGTGGTTGATCGTCTGCTTGCTTAGGAGTCTGAAATCCTGGTGTGTCATGAACAGGACATCTACCGTCATGTGCTGGCCAAACGTATCGGTTGCAATGCGGGCCGCTTGGTCTTGGGTGTCTAAAATTGTCTCCTGGTCTGGCATTGCATCACTGAGCACGACTAGGTCGAGATCAGATTTATCGGTCCAGTCGGCTCTTGCCCGGGACCCGAAAAGTAGTACACAGTTTGCATCAATTGCTTGCCGCAGGCGCTCCGCGGCTTCTATCGCTTTGTGGTCCGGTGTCGGGTTCGACATGGGAGATGCCCTCGTTTGGTAGTATTTGCGTGTTCTGTGGTGGCTTTCTTGAGCGGGTGCTCATGTTCTGTTGGGAGGTGCGGCGCCTTGTGCGTCATCGCCCTTAGGTCAACTCAAACTGTGTGCCGTGACGGCGGGCGGCATTCGTTGCTTCAGTCGTCGGTCGCATCGGGCTGGCTTTCCGCTCCGACTGGTCCCATCTGGCGGTACAGTAGTTCGAAGATGCGATTGATGTCGGCTTTGATTTCCTTCACGTCCTGTTTCAGGCGGTCCATTCGGCTGCTGAGTTTGCCGGCCCAGAAAACTCCGGCCACTATGGCGAGTACCAAGGTGCCGAGGGTTGCCAGCGTGCCCCAATCTACGTTTACCGTGGCCACGGTAATCCTCCTGACTTGGTCAGCGTGATGCTGACCACTGCCGTGATTGGTTGTTGCAGGTTACCGTAGGTCGGAGTCATCCGTTCCGCAGAGCTCATGGGCTCGGTTCGCGAATGTGAGTGCGGCAGCCATGATTTCCTGCCTGAACTTGGTCGTTTCAAGGTCGTCCATGTGGAAACCGGTCCCTTCGTAGCGGTAGGTTACCGCGTATTTGGTGAGCCAGTTTTCGTACTCGCCGGGATGGTTCGGAACCTCAACCGTGGTGTAGTCCATCAGGAGGCGCAGTTGTTCGGCGGCAAGTGTGTTGGTTTCTCCAAGATGGTTGAGGATGCTTTCAGCGGCGTCCTCGAGATCATGAATGCGGCGGTAGTTGATGCCAGCGGCTGACATCCAGGCTTTCATTGCGTTTTCCACGGCCTGTTGTGCGTGAAACCCGTAGTCTTCTTGTGGAAAGTCGCCTGTTTCCATCATCCGGTCGAAGGTGTTGAGCTGTCGGTGCGCGGCTTGCAATTTCTCTTTTACGTCAGGCCAGCTTTCTGGATAATCGTCTTGGAAGTTGTTTGCGAAATCGAGCCTTTCGCCGCTCATAATGATGCCGTCCCGCAGTGCCTGCGCTGCAACGTGGTTTTTGGCCCGTCGTGCGTAATTGAACCTTTCCTCGTCCATAGGAATGATGTCGACGCCGAGTTGGGGCGGGTGTTCGGCGAAGTATTCCCTGATTGCCTGCTTGATGCGGGACGCGGGGGTTGCGGTTTCCTTGTGAAAGATCACGAGCAGGTCTACGTCTGAAGATGGTCGGTGGTCGCCTCTGGCGCGGGAGCCGAATAGTATGACGGTGTTGGGTTCGGCTGCTTGCTGAGCAACGCGAGCTACGGCAAGGCCGGTTGGGTCAGGCGCCTGTTTGCGGTGGGGTTGCGGGTTCATTTGGTGCCTCTGCATGGCTTTGGCATGGTTGGGTTGGTCAGGTCGCAGCGGGCATTGCTACGAGGCGCTACACCGCCTCCCGGCTCGTGGTCCAGTTGTTGCGCAATGGGTCCACATCGGGGCGCAGCGGACGCTGGCGCTGGGTATTCCAGTAAGGTGACTTGCACTTGGGGCAGACCTTGGGTTCGGGAAGTTGCGGCTGCTTGCGAATCCAACGGTGCGCGCACCGCTCGCACAGGAATCCCGGAATCATCACGTAGGCCATGCTGATGTTCCTCCTTGGGTTGAGCTCTGCTCTGTCAACGCGCTCCGGATATTTACCAATTTGGTAGGTGAAAATTATCACAGTGAACTTGACGTGTCAACGAAAACATGACGGCCGTGCGGTTGCCCATGCGCTACCGTTTTAGTATAGTTTCAGCAGCCGTCTGGTGCCTTGCGTCAGGCGCAAAACATACGAGGCCGGAGGAGGGACCAAGCTCCAACGGCCTCAAACGACGCACCCCGGACCAGACCCGAAGATGCTCGTTACCGATATTAGACCCTTGGTGGGTCATTTGCAACCGTCGCAGGCTTCCGCGCTCACGTGCGGGGGGCCGGTGGCGGTGCATTGCTTCGGTTTTCAGTTGTCCGGTGGTGGCGTCGACTCTTGAGGGGGCGGCGTTGGTCAACCGGCTGGACGCCGAACGCCTGGGGCTGCTGTTGCACTGCCTGGTGGAGGGTAACTCGTGCCGAGGAGCGGCCCGGCTCTCCGAGGTCTCGGTGAACACGGTGTACGATTGGTTGGACCGAGCCGCTGCGGCCTGCGCCGATTTCCACGACCGGCGCGTTCGGAATTTGAGCCCGGTGTCTCTACAGGCTGACGAACTGTGGGGATTCGTGTACGTCAAGGCCAAGCGGGCTGATGCCGCCAAGTCGCCGCCGGCATTCGCCGGGGACGTTTGGACTTGGTTGGCTCTGGACCCGGTGACGAAGTTGATCGTCGCCTGCCACGTGGGCTCCCGCGGCGCGGAGGACGCGGCGTGTTTCATTGCGGACATCGCTTGGCGTCTGGACGCTCGCGTCCAGTTGAGCACCGACGGTCATGCTCCGTACGTGAACGCTGTGGAGTCGGCCTTCAGCGCCGAGATTGATTTCGTCCAGCTGGTCAAGTCGCACCGGACTGACGACGATGGCAACGAGCTGGTGGAAGTCTTCAAGAATGTGATCAGCGGTTCCCCGAAGGAATTGTTGATTTCAACCAGTCTTGTTGAGCGTCTGAACCTCACGATGCGGATGAGCAACCGACGACTGATCAGACGAACCAACGGTTTTTCCAAACGGGTCAGGCGACACGACGCGATGATGCGGGTGTTGGTGACCTACTACAACTTCTGCAGGGTGCACGGCGCTTTGAAAACGACGCCCGCGGTGGCTGCCGGCTTGGCGGATCACGTCTGGGACCGACGTGAGTTGGCTCGGATGATTATCGAGAACAGTTGCCCTGGCAGTACGAGAGGGCCGTACCAGTGTGATAATTCGTCGGGCGGTTTGGAATTTTCGCTGGTCCGGCATTGGGGGCGTAGCCGTGCGATGCGCGAGGACGTAGTGTGTGCGAATTGCGGTTCCCACTGGATGCCCAAGGATGGCAGGGACACTTCGGGACGACAGCGTTACCGTTGTCGGGACTGCGGTTATCGTTCGGTGGGTAAGCTGGCTGAGACGTGACTTGGCTGGGCGGCTTGACCAGGCTACTATTCGATTCTCTGATACCCCATTTCAAACTGAGTCACTACCCACCGGTGCCGGTTGACCTTCCGGCCCAGGCGCCAATAAGATCTCACTACATAATCCGGCGCGGAGGTCCAAGCATTGAACGCATCTCAAGCAACCCTGGCCCACATTTCCGACTTGGTTCGCATGGAGCTGGCCGCCTACCTGCCCGCTGATTTCGTCATCGCCGAGGTAACCTCGGAATCCCTGCCCGGTCCTGACGGCGACGATTACATCAGGACCACCGTAATCTTCGAGGACGACCATCCCGAACTTGACGCGCGGGCGCTCAACAAATTCTCCCTGCGCATTGACCCGCTGTGCGCGGAACGGGGCCTCGACCGACCGACCATCGCCTACGCGGACCGGAGCGAAATTCCGGCATGACCACCGGGGCGACCCAGCCGGCCTTTCAACCCCCAGCTCCAATCAACTGGGCGGAACTCATCGCCGTTGGACGGGGAACCCTCATCCCCCAACCTCCGGCCGCTCAACCCACGACCGGAGCCATCCGGCGGGCCATCAGCACCGCCTACTACGCGGCGTTCCACGCCCTGGCCGCCAGCAACGCCGACGCGCTCATCGGTCCCGCCCATGACCAACTGACCGCCGAGGCCTGGTTTCGCATCTACCGGGGTCTAGACCACAACCATGCCAAATCTCAACTGCAACAGAACCGCGCCTACCTGCCAGCCGACGCCCAGGTCTTCGCCGACCTGTTCCGGGACCTCCAGAACGAACGCCACAACGCGGACTACAATCCTCGGGCAAGTCCGACCGCTCGGACGGCGGCCACCTGGCTGAACAAAGCAGAAGCCGCCATCGTGGACTTCCTTCAGGTCAGCCGAAGCGAACGTGCCGCAATCGCCATACTCACCCTGACCAGGACGCGGTGAACACCCGGAATGCCCGGAGTTGCGCGGGGCCGATTTGACTGGCGCGTGACGCCGGACAATCGGCTACTGAGGTATTCCCAGACTGGATGGCGAGGACTTTTCAACGTCCGGTAAAGGCCGCTACCCTCCATGTCGCCCCCCATGAAACCCCTCATGTTACCCCCCAGGTGCGGCGGCCCATCCCCGTCTTGCAGACTGTTCTTTCCAGTGATATTGGTGGCGGTGGTCGTTCCTGGGGAGCTGGAACTGAGCCAGGTGTGGTCGGCGGTGTCTCTCACCGCCATGGGAGTCCTGTTGAGCGCGGTAATCGCGGGACCCATTGAGACGGTTCCTGCTGGAATGGGGAAACCTGTCCCAGAACCCATGCAACCACTCAGAAGGCCAGCGAGGAAAGGATGGGTTATGCTGAGCGAAAGGCCGGACTGTTTCCTCAGTCCGGCCTTGCAATTGCGGTGGGTCCCGAAGACTCGCGTCAATCACCCAGCAGGTCGCTACCACCCTCCGGCTCCCGCGCCTCCGGCAACAGCAGGTGGAGCAGCCCCATAGCGGCGGCCAGGCCGAACAGGGACACCAGGTGACCGGAGCCTGGGGCGGCCCCGGCCTTCCAGCGGAACACCAGGCGTGCGCTTACTTTCAGCCGCCGGGCCAGGCCCCGCCAACTGAAACCGGCGGCCTGCCGGAAGGCGTCCAGCCGCTCCGGGAAGTCCGGCGGGAACTCCTCCGGCTCGATGTGATAGACCCACTGCTGGCGGCGGCTCATGGGACTATCTACTCCCGCACCGGCCAGGGCTGGGATGCGTCCAGCAGCAGCACGGCGATACCGCCGGGAACGGCGCAGGCGAACTCCACGATGGCCCGCAGCTCGTCGTCATTGGGAGGCCGCCCGATGCGCCACAGCCGCCCCCGGCGGGCGGGCAGGCCGGCGGCCAGGGCCATCTCTTCGAGGGAGGTCCCTGACCGGTCTTCCAGCCGGCCCAACCGTACCGGGAAATCCTGGGGCAGGGACGGAGCGGGAAACCGCAGGGAACGATCCCGCTCCGCGCCGTTCAGGGCGCTACTCACCACCATCAACCCCGGCGTCGCCAACCCCGGCCCATAGAGTCAAGGCGCCAGCGTCGCCCTGGCACAAGAGCTCGATGCCGCCGGGGATGCTGCGGGCGAACTCGGTGATGGCCAGGATGTTGGCCCCGGAGGGCTTGCGCTCGCCCTTCCGCCACAGCAGGATGGCCCGCCCGCTCACCCCCAGCAACTGCGCTATCTCCTGCCATTTCAGTCCGGACAGCGCCTTCAGGCCCTCCAGCCGCCGCCCGAAGTCCTCGGGCCAGGGAGGAATGCGGAAGTCCTCCAACAGGTTTCGCTCTGCCAATGTCATCCAGTTACCTCCTCGGTCGGTAGATTACGGTCACGTCTTCGTCTATCAGCAGGGCCAGGCCGCCCGGGACCCGGACCGCGAGGCGCACCAGGGACAGCATGGCCCCGGCATTGGGTTCACCGTCCTCCTTGCGCCAGCGGAACAGCTGGCGGGGGTCCACCCCCAGGGCGTCGGCCATTCCCTCCCAGTTGAGGCCGGTCAGTTCCTTGAGGGCCACCAGCTTCCGGGGGAAGTCCTCGGGCATCATGGCGAAGCCCGGCGGGAACAGCCGACAGCCGGAGCAATCCTGATCTCTACTCATCGGTTTCCTCCAGAATGAACAAGTCCTCGAATTGGTTGACGCCCAGCACTTCCATCAGGCGGCGGCGGGTCTCGCCGGAGGCGTAGCGCCGGCCGTTGAACAGGTCGGAGACGAAGCCGGGGGACCGCCCGATGAGCCGGGCCAGGTCGTTCTGGCTCATGTTGAGCACGTTGAGCCGCTCCCAGGCCTTGTCCGGGTCCAGGCGGGCGCGAAAGGCGAATTTCCTGCTCTTCACGCCGCGTCCTCCGGTCCCCTGGCGTTTCCAACCCCTTCGCCGCCGCCGGCGGCGTCAACGGGCTGGGGGTAGAGTTCGGGGTGGGCCTGGTAGTGGCGGGCGATGATGCGGGCCAGGATGCGCAGACCTTCGATGCGCTGGCGCTCCTGGTCCTCGGTGAGTCTTCGCTTTCTGGTCAAGGTTCATTCTCTCTATGGGCACCGGCGTGACTTCCGGGGGTAGCCCGGAAGGGGCCGGTGGGTTATACTCGGCCTGGATATTAGAAAATTCGTTCTGTACTGGTGAGTGTAGCAACCGCATATCGGCGTGGGCAATGGATGAAACGTCTTTCCACTGCCTTTTTGACAAAGTGTTCACTATGATGTAACAATCAACCCGCAGAAAGACAACTACTGTTCGGGTCGGGAAGCCGGCAAGCGGGGTGGCGAGCATGAACCAATACGACGACAGCATGGAACCGGAAGACCTGCGGGAAGACGCTCAGGGCTATGAAGGCTACGAGGACATCGGCGCCCTGCTCAAGCGGCTGCGGGGCCGGGTCAGCCTGCGGGAGGTGACCCGGCGCACGGGCGTGTCCGCTTCCTACCTGTCCCAGATCGAGAGGGGAGTGAGCCAGCCCGGCGCCAACGTGGTCCGCAAGCTGGCCGAGCTTTACAACGTGGACGCCCAGGAGTTGCTGAAGCGAGCCGGCCACGGGCCGCAACCCGGTCCCTACACCGACGAGGCGATGGACGTGGAGCGGGCCTACCGCTTCGTGCTGGACGACCCGGCCTTCCGGGTGGGCACCCGGCCCGACGGCCCTATGACGGTCAACGCCAAGCGGTTCATCGTGGAGATGTACGAGAAGTTCACCGGCAAGAGGTTGCTGGAATGATGGAGAACACCCTGGGCGGCTTCTGCCGCATCCTGCTGGACGACGACCCATGCCCCCAAGCCCTGGACCTGGAGCAATTGGCCGCCCGTTTCGTGGAGTACTTCCAGTTGTCGGCCCGCCCCACCCTGGAGGAATTGACCGCCCTGGCGGAGCGGGCCGGGTTCGGCACGGTACAGGACGGGAAGATGGACGGGCTGAAGGGCGCTCACATCGGCCAACCCGGGGGCGAGTACCACATCTATCACCGGGATGACCTGTGGGAGGGTTCCAAGGCCCACACGGTGCTCCATGAAATGTACGAGATCACCCTGGAGCGGATGGACGAAATCCACTCGCCGGGAATGCCGGTCCCCTCCTGGCCCAACCCCGTGATCTGCCAGCAGGCGGAACGCTTCGCGGCGGCGGCGCTGATGCAGCCGGACATCTTCCTGCCCTACGCTCAGGCCAGCGGGCTGGACGTGACGACCCTCCACGATGTCTTCGGCTGCGCCTACGCGTCGGCGGCCCTGCGGCTGGCCGAGGTGGTGCGGGACCCGCCCCTACTGGTGGTCCTGTACGAGCGAGAGGAGCGGGGCGACCCGGCGGGCTGGACCGGGCCCGCCGTACTGCGGGCCAGGGTGGTGAAGCGGACAGCGGGTTTCGCGGCGCGCCGGTCCTGGCTGTTGAACGGACGGCGGGGAGGGATGCCCCACAAGGACAAGGCCCTGCCCGCCGGTTCCCTGGCGGAGCGAGCGGCCCACAGCGGCGAGATGGAGTTTGCCGAGGCGGACGGGCTGGCAGTGGCTGCCAGGCCCGTCTTCTGGAAGAGGCGCCTGGCGAAGGTGATAGTTGTCGCCGTTCCCTGGGAACACTACGGCGTACTGGAACCGCAGTTGGGCCGTCAATGTCAAAGACGGCCCTATCCCGGGTTCAGCCAGAGGGCGGTGGCCGCCGCGCCTTGACGGGGCGGGCCGGATGTCCGATAATCAAGTGTAAGACAAGTCATTACAGCAACCGACAAAAAAAGAGACACCATGCCGCCACGCAGAAAGACCATCACCTTCTCCCTGCCCCCGGAGATGTTCGAGCAGGTGGATGCCGTGAGGCGGGAGGAGGGCCGCGACATGAGCGAACTGGTGCGCGAAGCCCTGCGGTTGTACATGGAAGAACGGGAGTTGCGACGACAGGCGCGCCTGGAACGGCTGCGCTCCCGTCAGGCTGACCAGTCAGACGATAATGATGGAGGACAGAGCAATGAGTAAGAATACCGACCTGACCCCGGCAGCACTCTACGCCCGCGTTTCCAGCGACCGCCAGGACGTTGACCTGTCCGTGGCCGCCCAGCTTCGGGCGCTCCACGACTACGCCGACAAGAACGGCTACCTGGTGGTCCGCGAGTACATCGACGAGGCCGAGAGCGGACGGATCGCCGACCGCCCCCAGTTCCGCAGGATGCTGGACGAGGCAGCCAAGCCCGAAGCCCCTTTTCACGAGATTCTGGTCTGGAAATTTTCGAGGTTCACCCGCAAGCGCGAGCACGCCGTGGCCTTCAAGTCCATGCTCCGCAGGAAAGGCGTCCGCGTCGTCTCCATCACCGAGCACGCCGACGACACCCCCACCGGCAAGCTCATGGAGGCCATCATCGAGTCCGTGGATGAGTTCTACTCGGAGAATTTAGCGCAGGAAGTGACGCGGGGAATGCGCGAGGCCGCCTCTAGGGGCTTTTGGATGACCACCTACGCCCCCTACGGCTACCGGCGGCTCTACGTCCAGGACGGCGCCAAGAAGCGCCCCCGCCTGGAACTCAACCCGCCCCACGACGCCGTGGTACGCCGTATCTTCGACCTCACCCTCCAGGGCAAGACCACCCTGGACATCCTCAAGACCCTCAACGCCGAGGGCATTCCCTCCTCTCACGGAAACCGGTGGACCAAGACCGTCATCCACAAGATCCTCGTCAACGAAGCCTACACCGGCACCCTGATACCGGAGGCGCAATCGACTCCAAATCGTCCGTTGGTATCGCCAGCGTGAACGTGAGGTTGTTTTCGCGGTTGATGGTCACCTCGTCCAGCAGCAGCCGCAGCACCTCCCGCCGCTTCTCTTGAGGCAAATCGTCCAACTCATTGCCCATCAACTCCGCCCACTGCAACACCCGCTCCGCCAGTTCCACCTGCCCCGCCTGAGCCGACTCCCTGGCCCGGCAGTCGTCCAGCTTCCGGCGGGCGCTCTCCAACCTCTCCGTGATGAACCTCCTCTGGTGGTCCAACTGGGCCTCGGTGATCTTCCCTGACACGTAGAGCCGGATGGCCCGGTCCTCCTCCAGCTGAACCTTCTCCAGCTCTTTCTCCGCATTGCGGATTTCTTCACTCAGTCCATCCTCCTCCTTCTCTCCCAACGACTCTAGGCCGGCCACGATCAGGGCGGGGTTGGCCAGCACGTTCTTGACCTCCGTCCACACCAACTCCTCCAGCCGCTCCGCCCGGATCATGGTGTGCTCCCGGCAGCCGGTCTGGAAGTGCTGCACGCCGTAGCACTTGTAGTATCGGCGGGGAACTTCCAGGTCGTACTTGTACACCTTGTCCCCGTGCTTCACCGTCCGTTTCCTGGTGGCCATGCAGCCCATCAGCATCCCGCACTCGGTGCAGCGCACCAGGTGTTGCAACAGGTAGAATATCTTGGTGTTGCGTCCCGAGTAGGTCTTGCGCTTGGTCCGCATCTCCTGGCACCTATCCCAGGTCTCCGCGTCGATGATGGGCGGGAAGGGAACGGCGATCCAGTTCTCGGGGTCCTGGTCGTAGACCTTGACGCCGTCCTCGGTGGAGACGTAGCGGGCTCTGCCGTACCACCAGGTGCCCTTGTAGGTCTCGTTGGTCAGGATGCGGTGAATCTGGCCGTCCCACCACCGCTTGCCCGCCCGGCCCAGGGGCGCGTCCTCGGCGGTCAGCCGGTGGCGAATGACCGTGGCTCCTAATCCCTCTTCAACGCACCATTGGTAAATGCGGCGTACCACCTCGGCCTCCTCCTCCACGATCTCCGGCCGGCCGTCCTCGCCGACGCGGTAGCCGTAGGGGACGTTGCTGACCGGAATGCGCCCCGCCTTGGCGGCGCCCCGCTTGCCCATGGATGCCCGTTCGCGGAAGCTGTCCAGTTCCAGCTTGCCGATGGCGGCCATCAGGCCGAAGGTCTTCATGTCGATGGAGTCCATCACCGCCTCCAGCTTGATATGGCTGGCTTCGATGACCTCCATCAGGGCGGCGGCGGGGTACATCCCCCGGCTGAGCCGGTCGGACTTCCAGCAGACGATGACGTCGAAGCGGCCCCGTTTGGCGTCGTTGAGCATCTTCTGGAACTGGCTGCGCTTTTTGGACCAGCCCTGGCCCACCTCCTGGTAGCGGGCGACGATGGTCAGGCCCCGCTGTTCGCAGTAGGCTTCCATCTCGCTGATCTGTTCGGCTATGGAGGTCTTGTCCTCTCCGTCCTGGCTCTTGTCGGAGACCCGGGCGTAGATGGCGGCCCGGTTGCCCTCGGACTTCTGCTTCTTCACTTTGGTTCCCGGCATGGTCGCCTCCTGTTGGTTCGCATCGGCTGAAAATGGAACAGACCCGCCCCTGCCGGGAGCGGGTCCGCAAGTAGTACAATGCCGCCGCGTCACCTGTTCCCGCAGGTGGGGCCACGGCCCGGGGTGTTCCACCACCGCCGGGCCAACCTCTAGGGCTGATGATACTCCTGCGGCGGACCGGCGTCAAAGGCCAGCGGGATTGGGAAATTGGAAACTCGCTCTTGATGCTCGCGTTCCTTAAGCGTTCCCGGTTTGCGAGCAGGCGGGCCGTGCGGCGGCCGCTGGGGCTCAGGGTGTTCAGCGGGTCTATGCCTGGTCGAAATCCCGCCTGGAGATTCCCAGGTCCCTGCGGATCTCGTGCAGGGTGCCGGTTGCCAGGTCCCGGTTGCCGTGCCTGGGGATGATGGTCTGACGGCCGTTTGCCGGGTTGCGCCATACTTCATGGGAACCTTGCCCTTGCCGCATAAAGACGCACTCCAGCCGCTCCAGTTTCCGGCGCAGTTCACGGTAGGTCATGCGGTTACCGTGAAGATCCCCTTGGTCCTCTTGCTCCGAGTCGTAGCGGGCGGTAAGGGTTCCGCTCTTTCCTTCTGGAGTTGGAGGAGGATTCTGGCGTTTCCCCACAGTGCCTCAAGGGTTTCCTCGGGGGTGTCACCCCAGGCCCGGCAGCCTTGCAGGGCCGGAATTTCGGCCCGATACATCCAACCGTGGCTCTCCTCGGGTTCGTGAAGAATGAATTCAAACTGATAGAGTTCCATCTCTTCCCTCCAACTCTCCGTAGGACGCCGCTGGGTTCATGTGTCTCTCGTTTCTCCCACATTGTCCTCTCCCTGACGATGATAAATCAACCCAATGGTCCGGTCTCCGCAGCGTTGACGGGCAGGGTCTGTTAGACCGGTCACTCCGCTCCCCGGTCCTCGTCATCGGCTGACTGACCGCCGGCAAGACGGTCCTGTTTCTCCTCAACCTGGTCCCGTTGGGCGAAGTGGGCGGCCAGGATGGTGAACAGGCGGCGCAGGCGGTCCTGGGCGTCGGGGGCGGGCTTGAACTCCACGCCCACGAAGCGCAGTTCCGATTCTCCACCGGCTGTCTTGCTCTTTCCGCTGTATTTCTTGGCGTCGCTCATAGCTTGCAATAGGGTCTGGCGCTTGGGTTGCCGGCGCGGTCGAGGGAGGCGGGCGCCGGCCTGGGTTGGGTCAGGATTTAGGCTTCGCCTTCCTCCTGCTCCTGGTCATCCCGCTCCTCGTCCTCCGTGTCCTGGTCCTCGTCGCCGGTTACGTCCGGTTCAGGGAACAGGCCCAGGAGGATGTCGATGCCGCCGGGAATCCCGCTGGCGAAGTGGAACAGGGAGAGGATGGAACCCCCTCGGGGCTCCGCGCCCTTGCCCCAGAGGCGGACCCGCTTGCGGTCCACCCCCAGGGCCACGGCCAGGCCGCTCCAGCTGAGGCCGCTGGCCTCCTTGACGCGGTTCAGCCGTCCCGGGAAGTACCGGAGCAGCCGGTCGACGTCCTGGGGCAGGTCGGGGTCGTCGTCCCGGTCCTCGGGCCGGAGCCCGTCGAACTCCGGGTCGTCGTTAGGGTTGGTCATCGGTCACCTCCAGTGTGAAAAGCTGGTTGAAGTCGCTGACGCCGAGGGCCTTCAGCATCCGTTTCTGGATGCGTCCCGAAGGCGCCCGACCTCCGTTGACCAGCAGGGAGACGTGGGCGGAACTGACTCCCATTTCCCTGGCGAGCCAGTTCTGGGAGCGGTCCAGCTGGGACAGCCGCTCCCAGAGGGCCGCCGCGTCGAGCCGGACCACGGTCCGCCCCCCACGCCCCCGGGCGCCTCTCGGCCGGCTCCTATGTTGCAAGGGCGTGGCGGTTCCCCTCCTATCGGGAAAAGAACGGGGTCCTTCCAGTTGCCCTGCCCCGCGTTCCTTTACGTGGCCCTCCGCCGGCGCGGACAACAGGCTGACCGGCTCCCACCGGCCCGGCGTCCGCCAGGCCGGGCCCAGCGGTCCCCGGGACTGTACGGCGGCCCTATCCGAGACCCACAGGGGCAGGCTGACGCCGGCGCGGTCCATCAGTTCCTCCGCCAGCCGCAGGAAGTGGCCGGCAGCCAGGTCGTCGTCGAAGACCACCAGGACGGCGGGCGGGACGCCGTGGTCATCGGCAGGCCTCTGGGTGGAGTAGTAGCGCAGGTAGGGAGCCAGGCGGTCTGCCATGGTCCCGGGCCGCACGGCGCGGCGCTCCCACTCCAGGAAGAAGGCCCATGGTTCGGAGTAGTCCGGGCCCCGCCGCAGCAGGCCGAAGGCGTCGGGATGCACCGAGCGCGGGCCGTCGCGGTGCCGGAAGTGGCGGGAGGCCCGGTGGGGCGGGTCCAGTTGCAGGACCTCCCAGTCCAGGCAGCGGGCCTGCGCCGCCAGGCTGGCGACGAAGCCGTGGACGGCGGCGGTGTGATCCAGGTTGCGCAGCAACTGCCGGCTCCTGCCGCCGGAGACGTTGCGCCAATGGAGGGGCCTGCCTTCGTCCACGGGAGCGACGCTGGACCCCTTCCAGGCGGCGGCCACCGATGCCCGGTCGCGGCGGGCCAGCGCCGCCAGCCCCGGGTCGGTGAGCGCCATCCGCCCTCCGGCCTCCGGCGGCCTGGCCAGCAGGCCGCGAGTTTCCAGGGAGACGACGACCTGGGAGGCGCGGGGTTCCGACACGCCCAGCAGGGCGGCCAGCTCCCGGCGCGACAGCCAGGGCCAGTCGGCGGCCAGGTCCAGGGCCCGCTTTTCGGCGGGCGCCAGCAGCGGGGTGAAGGCGCTGTGGTAGTTGTCGCCGGGCAGGGCGAGGCGCGACGGCGGCGTCTCCTCGAACAGCGCGCCTCCGGCGGGCAACCTCCCCAGGGCATGGCGCAAGCCCAGGAAGGCGTTGGCAGCCGGCGGTCGCCAGATTCGGCGGTCCGGGCCGGCCAGGGCCACGTCTTCTTCCAGGGCCAGCAGGACGTTGAGCGGAGTTTGGGCCAGCAGGCGCCCGGCGTGCCGGAGGCGAGTCTCGTCGGGAACGATCACCAGGACCAGGCCGGGCCGGGGGCCGTCGGCCAGCCGCCGGAGCCGCTTGCCGAAGCCGGTACGGCCGGCGGTCCGTCCCTGGCGAAGTACGCCCAGGGTGCGGCCATCGGGCAGGGTGACGGCGGCGTCCAGCGGGGCAGCCCGGTACCAGCGGAAGCGGACGGGAAATGCCGGCTCGGACACCGCCGAGGCCAGGCGGTATATGACCGCCGCGCCGTCCAGCCGCTCCAGCAGCAGGCGCAGCCAGGAATGGGAGACCGGACGAGTTCTCAGCAGACGGTCCATGGAATCGCCGGTGGCCTCGGCCAGGCAACGCAGTCCGTCGGCGGTGAGATGGTAGCGGCGGGTGCGGGGGATGATGGGAGTGGCGTGGGGCACCGAGGCGACGAGTCCCCGTTGCTCCAGCCTGGCCGCGTTCCGGTACACGGTACCCTTGGACCAGCCGGTTACGGCGGCCAGTTCCAGCCGGTCCAGGAAGGGCATCTCCGCCATTGCGCCCAGCAGTTCCCTTTCACATGAGGAGGCGCGGCTCACCTTGAACCTCCCTCGCCAGCGGCGTCCTTGCGACGGCTGACGGGATTGCGCGGCTCCCGGGCCGGGGATGGGGGATTTCCGTGGTGCGGCTCGCGCCCGGTGTGCCCGTCGTCGTTGGCCCCCTCGTTTTGCCCCTCCGCCAGCAGGCGGCGGTACTCGCCGACCTTCTCCTCTCCCATCATCTCGGCGGCGGTCAGACCCGCCAATCCGCCCACGGCGCGGGTGTAGGCGGCGCTGGCGGCCCGGATGCGCTCCGCCGCCGCCGGGTTGCCGTCGTCGGGCCTCCGCACCATCATGGAGAAGGCGGGCAGCCGTTCCGTGCCCACGGTGGCCCGCACGTAGCAGTGGTGCACGTCCAGGGACACGACGTCGTCCTCGGACACCCGGTCCTTGCCCAACTCCCACACCAGTTGCCGGGCGTCGCTGCCCGACACCTGGAACACCGCCAGGCAGCCCACGTTGGCCAGGATCGTGTCCCGCATGGTCAGCGAGAGATCGTTCAGCTTGGCGAGGCTCTGGGTGGCCAGAATGAAGCTGGCCCCGAACTTGCCCAGTTCGCTGAGCATGGACTCGTAATCGACGCCGGGCATGGACTGCATCTCGTCCACCACCACCAATGCCCCACGCCTTTCCTCCGGCGCCACGCCGCCCTGCTCCCGGATCACCGCGTCCACCAGGTTGAGGAGCGATGCGCCCACCAGGGCGGCCACGTCCCTTCCCACCACCCCCTGGGCGGTGGACACCAGCAGCACGCCGCCCTCGCGGATGGTCTGCCGCAGGTCGATGGTGGAGCGGGGCTGGCCCAGGACGGCCCGGGCCCGTTTCGACGAGGCGTAGTAGGAGAGGCGGGTCTGCACCGGGGCCAGGGCCTCGGCCCGGTACTGGCGGTGCCAGTTGCCGAAGTCCCGGCCCCACCACTCCAGGATGTAGGGATCGGAGACCCTGGCCAGGACTGAGGCGCGGAAGACTTCGTCGGAGAGGAGTTTCAGCCCGTCCAGGATGGTGTGCTGCTGGTCGTCGGCGGTGGACGGGTGGGCGTTGGCCTCGTGGAGGCTCTTCACCGTGTGCTCCAGGATGGACTGCATCCTCGGCCCCCACTGCTCCCACAGTCCCTTGGCCACCCTGACCACCGAGTCGGCGGTGCGGTCCCTATCGGCGAAGACGCGGGTGTCCAGCAGGTTGATGCCGGGGGCGCGTGTCTCGTTGGCCAGGTCGATGAGCTTCACCCGGTCGATGAGGGACTCGGGGACCTGCTCCAGGATGGCGGCCACCAGGTCGGCGTGAGGGTCCACGACGATGATGGCGTCGTGGTCGCGGCCCGCCGCCTTCTCCTCCAGCTTGCGGGCGACCACGTGGCCCATCAGGGTGGACTTGCCCATGCGGGTGCGGGCCACGTAGAGGTGGTGGCGGCGCAGCAGGTCCTCGGGGAAGCGGATGGGCCGGTTCTCGCCGGTGGTGGCGTGGCCCACCAGCGCCCCTTCGCCGACCCTGCGGGCCGAGGGCAGCAGGGCCCGGGAGCCGGAGCGTTCCACCAGGGGCGTCTCGTCCCGCTCGCCGGGCGGGTGCCACAGGGCGGCAACCTCCCGCACCCCCAGGACGCTGCGCTCGCCGAAGAGCCCCGGCCCCGACGGGTGCAGGCCGACGGACGGGGAGGTCGCCTCCCGCAGGTCGCCCACCTTGAACCCCGCCCCGGCGGGGTGGTCGAAGTGATGGTAGGCGGCCACCACCGGGGTGAGGAGTTCGCCGATGCGGGGCAGCCTTTCCCCCTCGGGGATGACGGCGGTGAGCTGCAACTCGGCGTCGAAGGCGACGCGGGAGACCTTCTCCCGGATCAGCAACGGATCGTAGACCCGCCTTCGGCCCTGCCGCCAGCGCCACCAGCCCCAGCCGGCCAAAGCCAGGCCGGCGGCGGCGCCCGCGCCCAGCAGGACTGCCTTGAGATACTCGCCGTCCTGTACCCACAGGTAGCCCCGCAGGGATGCCAGGGCAACCGCGCCCAGCACCGCCATGGTCACGCCGTCCAGCTTCAGGGGGCCGGTCTGGTAGGTGTAGGAGGGTTCCCGGTTGTCCGGGACGGCCCGCCGGTGGGCTCTTGCCTGGTGCTGCTGGGACCAGTCGGGGCCCAGGGAGCGCAGCAGCAGCCGGGCCACCACCCTTTCGCCCCGGTTCAGGTTGGACAGGGCGCCGATGACCGCCAGCAGGGGGTCGGAGCCCGGGTCCAGCAGGTCGTCGTCCCGGAAGGTGCGGAGCGGCACGTACTCCGGCCCCTCCGCCCGCAGGGAGATGACGCCGGCCCGCTCGCCGTCGCCAAGTATCATGGGGTCGGCGTCGGCGGGCAGCTGGCGGACGCGGGCCTGGGGGTAGTGGGCGGATAGCTGCTGGCGGACCACCCTATCGTCCTGGCAGCGGACCAGCAGGTTCACGCCGTCCACGTCGGCGGCCAGCTCCAGGGAGAAGGGTTCGGGGACGGCGATGGACTGGAGCAGGTTCTCCACGCCCAGCAGGGTGCGCTCGCCGGTGCGCGGCGGCGTGACCGCCAGCAGGACCGGCGGCTTCTCCGCCTCCCGCTTGCCCAGCAGGATATTTCTGGCTTTCTTATTCATGCAAATTTCCTTTCTATTGGATTAGGTTCCGGTTTCAGAGTCTTGGGTTCAGAGTTCCGGGTTCAATGTCTTGGCCTAGGCCGCCACTCGATTACTTCCGTCTCCTCCGGCGTGGCCTCGATGCGCACGGGAAAGCGGTTGCCTCTCGCCAGCAGCAGCCCGTCGCCCCGGGGACAGGACAGCAGCCAGCGTTGCAGCTCCTCGGGCAGGTCGAAGGCTTCGCCCACGGTGGAAATCGCGGCGGCGTCCTGCTGCAAGAGCAGCTTGAAGGCGGCGTTCTGGAGCAGGGCACGACCAGAGTGTCCGGTGATGGCGCGGGAGGAGTCCTCGGAGAGGAGGTCCTGCACGTCCTGGGTGATGAACTGCAAACCCAGCCGGTGCTTCCTGGCCCGCTTTGCCATCGAGACCATGAAGGCGGCGCCCTCGGGGTGCTGCATGATGCTCCACACCTCGTCCACCACCAGCAGGCGGGGCCGGGGGTCCTGGGCTGCTGCTGCCCACACCGTCTCAGTGCAGACCATCGCGGCGGCGGGCCTTAGCTCCGGCTCCAGCAGGTGCAGGTCGAAGACGGTTACCAGGGCCTCCCGGGCCAGCAGGTCGTCGCCCTCGTCGGAGAGCAGGTCCCGCAGGCTGCCGGTGGCGAAGGGGCGCAGCAGGTGGGCAATTTCCGGCGTCTCCCCCTGCAGGTAGGCGTAGAAGTCCCGGAAGCCGGTGCGCTCCCGCCTTTCGGAGTAGTAGCCCGCCAGGGCGTGGTCAAGGCTGGAACGCCGCTCGGCACTGAGACGCTCCCCCACCATGACTTCAATCAGCCGGCGCAGGCTGCCGATGCGCTGCAAGAGTTCCTCGCTGTCGCCCCGGTCGATGACGAAGGGGTTCATGCCCTGGCCGGGGACGCCGGGGGAAAGGACCCGTCCACCGGCGGCCCGCGCCATGTCGGTGTACTCACCCTCCGGGTCGATGATGTAGGCCCGCACTCCGCGACACAGGCCCCGCAACACCCCCAGCTTGGTGGCAAAGGATTTTCCCGAACCCGATCGCGCCAGGACGGCGGTGTTGGCGTTCAGGTGCGTTCCGTCGAAGGGGTCGTAGACGATGGGGGCGCAGGCCCGCAGGTCAATGCCGTAGAGGGTGCCGCTCCTGGTGTCCAGGTCCGGCGGCGAGAAGGGGAACAGCCGGGCCAATGACGACGTGTCCAGCGTCCGCCAAACGGCCACGGCGTTCAGGCCCAGGGGCAATGTGGACAACAATCCCTCCCGTTGCCTAAAGGCCAGGTTGTCCAGCTTGCCCAACGTGGCGGCGAAGTGGGCCCGGGCCTTTTGGGTCAGGTCCTTCAACGTATCCTGGTCGCCGGCGTGGAGGGTGACGGACAGGGAGGCGTGGAACAGCCGCTCCCTTCCCCGCTGCACTTCGTTGCGCAGGCGGCTCACGTCCTCCAGGGCGATCTCCGCCTCGGGGGACATACTGCGGCCCCGCTTGAAGGACAGGCTCTGCGCCGACTCGAAGCGGACCTTCTGCCACTCCAGGGTGCGCGCCGCCTGCTCCGTGGGAATGGCGCCCAGGTGCACCGACAGGTCCATGGGCGCGCCGGCGGCCATCAACCCTTGCAGGAAACCGGGGGCGAGACTCCGGGGCCACTTGCCCAGGTGCAGGGAGCGGGTGAGATGGTCGCCGATGCGGATGTCGCGACGGTTCACCTCGACCTCCATTTCGGCGTCCTCGTCCCGTTCCTGGGGCGAGCCGCCCAGAGCCGACGCCAGCAGCAACTGGCGCAGGGCGTTGCCCTTCAGCGGAAAGACGCCCAGCCCTGCCCGGGCCAGCAGGCCGTGGAGCTCGCCGGCACGGCTGTGCTCGCACACGGCGTAGAACCTTCGGTCCAGGATGCCCTCCCGGGTTTCCAGCGTGGTCAGCAACCGTCCCAGGGATTCCGATGCTTCCTTTGTTTGGGCTGGCAGGTCTTCGGGCTGTGCCTCGGCCAGCCGGTCCCTCAAGCCATGCAACACCGGCGGGTGCTGCCTGACCAGCAGTTGCACCGGAAAGTCCAAGGCGTTCAGGGAACCGGCGAAGGCGCCCATCTTGGGCTCGTCCAGCTCCAGCCCCATCACCTCCAGCACCGCCAGCTTCACCCCGTCCAGGCGCACCGGGCCGTCGTCCTCCAGGTGGGACACCATGAAGAACAGGGACAGCGGGGGCGGCGGCTTGAGTTCCACTGCTTCCGGGTCCTTCCCTGCCACTTCCGCCGGTTGGCCGGCCTCAGTCGCGGCTGACTTGTTTCCTACGAAGGGCAACGGCAGCCTTTTGATCCTGGTCAACTTCGGTTTCAATGCTTGCAACTCTCTCTCCTCCATTACAGGCTGGGGATGACGCCGCCGCTGACGGCCAGGGCGATGGCCTTGGCCAGCAGCGCCACCACCAGGCCCACCACCGCCATGAACACGGCGTTGCGCGCCCTGCCCCTTCCCTCTCCCTCCGCTCCCTCGGCCATCAGCACGAATCCCGCCCAGACCATGGAGAACAGGCACAGGCCCGCCCCGGCGTAGGCCATGCCGGTAAGCGCCGCGTCGAAGGCGTCGGCCATCGCCTTCATCTCGTCGTCGGGGCCGGCGGCCACCGACGACAGGACTACTGGAAAAGCCACCAGCAGGGCGGTCAGTTTCCGGGCCATAGCCGGCTCCACCAGTTGGAACCGCCCACCGGGGTCTGCTCCGCCCTGGGCGGCTCGGGCTGGGGCGGGGGAACGTAGAGGGCCTGGTAGGGGGCGTCGGCGCCCAGGCCCACCGCCCGACTCACTCCGGATATGGGGGCGGGTGCCAGGGGAATGCTCGCCGTCCGGGTGCGGGTTACGTCGGAACGCTGCACCTCCACGGCGCGCACGTGCTCCGGGTGGTGGACGTAGACGCGCACCGTCTTGACCGTTGAGCTTTCACCGCAGGCGCAGGTCACCCGGCGGGTGTGCACGTCGGTGCGGGCCGGGTGGTGCGTGGTCTGCAACATGGGCGGGCGGGGGACGTTCAGCGTCGCCGTCAGGTCCGCCGCGATCTCCAGCTCGTTGACCGCCCTCGCGTTGGCGACGGGCAGGGTGAAGGAAGTCTCGCCGTCCGGGACGAAGGTGGCCGTTGTCGAGTGGCCGCCCCAGGTGACGCTGACCGTTCCGGCGACGGCGGTCACGGTGGCGTCCAGCATTGCCGGAACCGACTGGCTGAAGTGGCCGCCGTACACCGGCAGGTCCTCCTCGTGCCGGGTCTCGGCGATGCACTCCGAGGCGATGACGCCGCTGATGCGCCCCGGCGTCCACTCCAGGGAGGTGACCGCCAGGTCGCACAGCTCACCCTCGGCGGTGGGCAGGGGGTAGGGAATTTGCTGGCTCTTCAGCGACGCCGCGCCGGAGAACCCCAAGGTGTCCTGCCACGAGAAGGTGAAGGAGGGCGTCGGGCCGTCCAGGATCAGGTTGTGGCTCTTGCTCTCTCCGGCGGCGAGGCCGGTGTTGAAGCCCATCTCCAGGGTCCTGCCGGTCCTGCCTCCGAAGACCCGGCCCTTCAGGTCCAGGTCGTGGGCGGCCCGCAGGGTGACGGCGGCGGTGTCGCCGGAGACGGCCAGCCGTTCCACGTAGACGCGGCGGCCCGGCGCCGGGTCCGACGGCTCGAAGTAGATTTCGCCCAGCCGCCAGGCGTCGCCGTAGGGGTTGTCGTCCGGGTCGTCGGCCAGGGCGCTGCCGGGCATCGCCACGACGGCCAGCGCCAGCAGTCCGGCCGCCGCCAGGAACCGGCCCCGGCGTTTCCCACCGCCGGTCTCCGCCTGCGTCTGGTTGGCCCCGTTGCCGGACTTCCGGCGGCGTCCCAGCCAGCGGTGGGGCCGGAACGTGCGGCGGCTCCTGCGCTTCCGGCGCCTCTCGCGGAACTTCTCCAGCCTGCTGGCCGCTGTATTCGCCAGGAGCCGCAGCGGGTCGGGTTTGGCCTCGGGCTGCGGGGGCGGCTCGTTGACCGCCAGTCCCGCCGGAGACCCGGCGTAGCCCCTGGCCCTCAGCCGGAACTTCAGCAGGTCGGCGGCCACCAGGGGCAATCCCCGGCCGCCCACCTTGACCACGGTCAGGGCCACGCCCGCCGCGCCCAGCAGCACGGCCACGGCCAACTTCAGCCCCGAGGGGCCGAAGGGGAAGTAGCGGTACACCCCGTAGCTCACGGCGCACACCGCCACCACCGCCACCACCTGGGGAAAGGTGAACCACAGGAGCGCCTTGTCCTCGGCCTGCACGTGGGTCGGCACTTCGTGCTCTCTCATGCTCCACCCCCTACTTGATCTTCTTGGGATCGGGGATCTTCGGGTCCACGGTGTTGCCCACCACGGCGTTCATCACCAGTTCGACGACGCCATAGGCGACGAGGGCCAGCACGATCCCCGCCAACGCGGTCATCATGGCCGTCTTGCCCCGCTCCATCTGGTTGGGCGCGCCCGAGGCGGTGAGGTAGAGGTAGGCCCCGTAGATGAAATAGCCCACCCCCACCACGCCCACCAGTCCCAGCAGGATGCCCACCAGGTTCGATACGGTCTGGGTAAGGTTGTCCATAGAGTTTTTCTCCTCAGTCGTTTTCTCGTGGTTTGCGTCTCAATTCATCGGCGCATTGGCGCACTGCTACTGGCACATCGGCGCACCTCCCCGTTGTGCGGCGGCGCGAACGTTCAGCCGCGCCGGTAGTTGTCGTTCCTTGGTTGGCTACGGCCCCTGGCTGCGGGGCGTGGGACCGCCCTGGCCGGCGGGGGTGGAGTTCTGGGCCGCCGAGTTCACCGCGTTGGCCCCGGTGTTGGCCGCCGTGTTGGCAGTGGTCGTCGCGGCGGCGGCGGCAACCCCCGCCGGTCCGCCGGACGCGCCCCCGGCCAGCAGGCCGACGGCCCGGGCCGAGCGCACCATCTGGCCGGGCAGGGACATGCCGAAGTACAGGGTGTGCAGCCAGGCGTCGAAGGTCCCGTGCTGCCCCAGCATGGACGGCACCCGCCCGGCCAGATACATAAAGGCGATGGCCATCAGCAGCTTCCACACCAGGTCCTGGGCCGGCTCGAACTCGCCGATCAGGGCGAACTCCCCCAGGAAGGCGAACCCCATGGCCAGCGCTATCAGTTGCACCGCCTGCTGGAACACCGTCACCAGGAACATCCGCAGCCAGTGGCGGCCCCAACCGGCGGTGTGGGGCAGGATCCACAGCCCCAACGCGATGGGGGCCAGGGCCAGCAGGATGTCGATCAGGGCCAACCGCAGGATCATCTGCACCAGCAGGTAGAGGACGAAGAGGCCGAAGACCAGGTAGAGCAGGGCGATGAACATCGCCAGGCCGGGCGCGGCGGTCTCCGCCGCCGCCAGCAATGCGAACAGGGGCGCCCGCAGCAGATCGCCTGGAGTGACGTTCAGGGAGGCGGCGACGAATTGCGATACCGCGTGGGCCACGTCGATGACCAGGGCGCACCACCACAGGGACGCCGCGGCGGCGGTCAGGCCCAGCACCAGGCGGGGCACCATCTCCCGCCAGCCCGACTGGTGGCGGCCCAGGTGCTCCTGGACGATGAAGCTCAGCCCCATCCAGCCCAGGATGGCCGCCAACGCCGCCGAGGTGACGGCCCAGACGGTCATCCAGGCCAGCCTCACCACGGGATGCAGGTAGGTGAGTTCCGGGGGCGTGCCGGTGAGGATGTCGCTCATGCCGCTACCCCTCGCACTCGGCGATCTGGGTCTGGGTGATTCCCTCCACCACGCCACACAACGTCCCGTGGACGCCCTGGATCACCCAGCGGGCGGCGGCCCGGGCCCAGCGGTCCGGGTCCAGGGCGCCCAGAACCTTGTCCCACAGACCCCTCGGCTGGTGGACGGGAATCAACGCGTGAAAGACGTGGTGGTCGCCGCCGCCCTGGCGGGGGACGGCCAGCACCAGCAGGAAGGCTTGCTCCGGGTGGAGGTCGGGGTGTTCGGCGAGGGCCGGGTACTCGAAGGTGTACTCCCAGCCCTCGGCCAGCTTTTTCTCCCCGCCCTGCACCCGGTAGGTGTTGGTGAGCCAGTCCCCGGTGTCCGGGTGGCGGATGGAGTAGTGGAGGACGCTGAGTTGGCGGCTGAACATGGGCCGGGCCACGAAGTCGCCGTCCTTCTTCCTTTCCACCATCTGGCGGTCCCGGTTGACCAGTTGCAGGTCGTCCTGGTCCTGGGGCGGGGATTGGGCCAGGGCCGCGCCGCTGGCGGGAAGGGCGACGACGGCGGCTGACAGCAGCGCCGCCGCCGCCATCATCGCCCGCCGGACGAGCCTGGGTCTGCTTGCCTGGGTCAATTCGTTCACCTCCCTGGTGTCGGGGTCGCCGGTCTCTTCGCCGGCGCCGCCAGAGAGTGTGAACAATCAAAGCCCGCCGCATAACCTCTCCCACGCCCCCACCTTCCTGCGGGGGCGCGCAGGGCCTTACGCAAGCGGCCCCTCTCGTGGTGTCATTGGGGTGTACAGGAGTCGCTTCCGGTTGCAGAAATGCAAGTCGGGACGTTTTGAACCTGGAACCTGGGGAAATCGGCCTCCTATCGGACCTTTCCTGTTAACGGTTTTCGTAAGGACCCCTTCCAACGGGCCGTTGCATACTCCCTGGGTGAAACTTGCACTTCTGCAAGCGTCGAAGCCGCCCGCCGGTTGCATTGGCCCCGTTGGAAAGTTGCACTTTTACAAGTCGGCATCGGCGAGGAGGAAAACATGAGCGACCGGGAACCGATCTTCGAAGAAAGCCGCAGCGTGGAGGACCTGCAGCACCTGCAACTGACGGTCCTCATGACCGAGATGGTCCGGAGCAGGGGCGTGATGCGGGTTGCCAAAGACCTGGGCGTGAACTACCGCACGCTTTCGGCGGCTTTGGAGACCGGGCGGTTGTCCCGCAGGATGCGGGGCGCGCTGGAGAAGGCCCTCCTGGAAGGCGCCGGGTCGCCGGCCAAGGAACAACTGGAACGCAACGACCTGTTGACCGGGCGGCTGGAGAGAGTGGAGGAACTGGCCGAGGCGTCCACCAGGGGCCTGGCAACCGTCCACGGGGAGGTTGAGGATCTCAGGAATGAACACGGCCAGGCATTGCGGAGCATCGAGGGAAAGCTGGCGCAAGGGGACGGCGGGAAGGGGACTCCGGAGTCAACGTCTTTCGTCAGTCCGGCCCAGCCGCCTTCCCCGCCGCGTCCGCCGCGTCCGCCGCGCCGCGAGTTCCCCGAACTGGCCACCCTGGAACCCGCCGCTGACGACGAGGCGGTCTTCGGCGACGCCTGGCCCCTGATCCGGGAGTGGCGGGAACTGCGGGAAAGCCATCCCGACCGGGGGAAGGGCCTGGACTGGCTGCGGGAGGAGGAACGACTCATGACCGTGGAACTGGCGCTTTTGGATGACCACGGCCTGACCCTACCCCCGCAGGACTATCCCCTCACGGGCCTGAACCGCAACAACCAGACCAACTGGCGAAGGACCACCCTGGCGGAAACCCGCCGGGCCTTGAGGCGCCGGGAACGGCTGCGGTGGCCGCTCCGGGTGCTGGCGCTGGCACTACGGCTGTTGCACAGGTAGATAGCTGCCCTGAAAGGGCCGGTTCCAGTCCGGTTAACACTTGCCCGGTGGGGCGCGCACGGCCTACCCAGGGGCGTCCGGAAGGCCGACAATAGCTGCGTTGTCAGGCTTTTCCAGCGTTTCCCGCCGTAGAAACCTGGGGCTTCTCCCTCAAGCCGGGGCTGGACGCAATGTCGCTCAAGAGGGAATGCGCTGCCGCTGCGGATTTGACGTAGCTCTCTGCAAGCAGCGCGGGCCGGTGGTTGGAGTGCTCAATCCCTTCTTCCCCGGTCCGGCCCAACGGGTTGGAGTGTTCAAGTCCTTCTCCCGTTGGGCAGTCCGGCGGCTGGAGTGTTTAAGTCCTCCAGTCGCAGGGCGCCGTTCAGTGGCTCGGAGGTGACTCCCCCGGTCATTGGACACCCGTCCGGCGGCAGGAGCTAGTCCCTCCTGCGGCTGGCCGGAGGGGACGGAGCGATTGATCCCGCTTCGTTCCCAACCCAGGCTGTGGCGTCTGCGGGTACCGCTCGCAGCGCCCCAGCCGGAAATCTAACCCAGCCGGGGCAGAGTTGTCCTGGCCAACTTCAACACCCACATCGTCAAGGAGGTGGCATACCGAAACATCACGGCATCCCGGATTTTCCTAATCACACGGTTTCACTGGCGGAGCGGCTGACGCCCTTCGCCTGAATCTCACACTGCCGCCGGAGCGACCGAACGGCTCCGGCGCGCTCTGCAACGCTGCGGCGTAGCTGCCCAACCACGGCAGCCACCGCCGCTGCCACTTGTCCCGGCCGGTCACTCCCCGGCGACGTGCCGGGCGCTCGTTGCTGCCACGCGGCTTCCCCCGGGCGGCTCGCCAATGACGCGACAGCCGGCCGGCCCGTGCGCGCCCTCCATCCCCCAACTACCCGTTTCCGCCATTCGAATCCCTGGCCGGACTGCGCCTCTCGCGGGGCGTCAGCACGGCGAAGCGCCGGGCTTCGTCAGACCCTGGGGAGCATTGCGTCCACGCCGCGCCGTGCGCCAGCGGCATTCGGCATGACCTGATTCAGGGAGGTCTCGGCAACCCGAAGCCCGTCGCCCTCCCCGTGGGGGACGGCGGCCCGCCTCGGCGGGCGGCGGCTAAGTGAACCGCCGCTGACAAACCAACCCACGACAAATTCAAGTTTGCACACGAGCGGGGCCGCCCCTTTCCGACGGGAAAGAGGGCGGCCCCGCTCGCTGCGTTTCGGAGGAATGAACATGATCGCCAACAGCGCCAGTATCACCATCGATGCCAACGCCGATATCCACTACAACGCCAACGTTAAGGACAATCCCAAGACACAAGGGCAGATTCTCGACTCCGGCGCCAACGACGCCAGCGCCGTCGCCGCCCGGGCCGAGTCCCACCTGACCGTCGCCGCCAGGGAGCGCGGCCTCAACATCAAGGAACTGGCCGCCCTGATGGGTGTCGGTCCCTCCCACCTGTCCCAGGTCGCCAGGGGCAAGAAGGCCCTAACACCCTACATGCGCGGCAAGATCCAGGCCGTCTTGGGCGAGGTGCCTCCCCAGGGCGTCGTCCACCGGCAGGGTGGCGTGGTCCGCGGCGGTGAAAGCACCTACCTACGTGAGCGAGCCCGGGAACGTGGGATGACGCTGCGACAGGTGGCGGACCGTACGGGACTGACCTACGGCTACGTGGTGCAGGTCAGCCGGGGGCAGCGCAATCTCAGCCCAGCAGCCCAGGCCCGGATGGAGTCGGTCCTGGACGCTCCGGTGAAGATCGAGGCCGCTCAGTGCCCCGCCATTGACCCCAACGCCCTGTGGGAACGGATGGACGCCCACGGGTGGAGCCAGAACGAGACGGCCCGCCGGGCGGGCATCAGCAATGGGATGCTCTCCCAGGTCATGAACGGCAAGCGCACTCCCTCGGGGGACGTGCTCCGGCGGCTGCACCAGGTATTGTTCGCGCCCTCGCCGGCGGAACTGGTGGCCCCGGTGGAGCTGAAGGTCATGGCGTGGAAGAAGGACGGGCGCAACGGCGTGGTGATCAAGGGCGCCGGAGGGCCACGGAGTAACGGCAAGCCCGGCGACGGGACCATCCGGGTCGGCGGCCGGGTTCCCTGGGGCGCCGAGGTCGAATTCGCCTACACCACCGGCTACGACAGCCACGGGCGGGTCTCCGTGAACCATGTCGTGGACGAGCGGGGCTGCTCCGCCATGCTCAAGCAGCCCCAAGGGGGCTCCGATTAGCTGACCCTGGGCGCGACCCACCTGGCGCGCCAACACACAAGAGGGAAAGCCGCCGCTGAGTCGACGGCGGCTTTCCCCTTTTCTTCCCGGGTTTGGACTCTCCAGTCCCAACTTGGGCGTGTTTACGAAATAAACTATTGGCCAATCCTGCCTCTGTTCAGCTTGAGCCAGCCATAGAGCCACATGCCTGCTACCGGAATGCAACAACCGAGGAAAACCGCAACCGTGGAACCAACGACGGCGGCTCCCAGTTCTTGTCCCGTGGGGTTCCATTTGACCGCCATCATAACTCCCAACATCCCGGCCCACATGTTCACCATTCCCATCAGCAGGCCCACGCCAGCACCCACCAAGATATGCACTCTGGGCAACAACCAGGCCGCGAAAGAGCAGACCAGCAGGGTGAGCATAATCGGCCAAACCCCGAACAACAGCAAGTCCATCAATACCTCCTCATCACGCACAGGAGCCATGACCCAGATACCCTTGCCTGCCAATTGTGGCCGGTTCCGTCAGGAGCGGAGTTTGTGGGCGTCCTGCCAAATTGGGGTAACCGTGGGATAGCGTAAAAATGCCCTCTTCAACTCACTTGAAGCCGGCTATGGACGGGCGCAACTTCCCGCTGCCGGCTCAGCGTATCTCCGCCTCCTCCATGGCCCGGCGTCGTTCCCGGAGGGCCCATGAATCGCCAGGACGGAGCCGGATAATTTCGTCGTAGTCCGCGATGGCCTTCCCCGGCTGGCCCATCTCCCGGTATAGGGTCGCCCGATTGCGCCGCGAATCAACGTCCTCCGGGTTCAGGGCCACCGCCCTCCCGAAGTCCTCCACCGCCGGATGACGCGCCCCCATCTCCGCGTAGGCGTATCCCCGGGCGTGGTACGCCGCCGGATCGTCCGGCGACAGCTCCACCAGCCGGTCGCAGTCCCGGATGGCCTCCCGGTAATCTCCCAACTCCGCGTGGGCAAAGCCCCGGGCCAGAAATGCCCCCACGTTGTCCGGGTCCAACTCGATGATGGCGTCGAAGTCCTCGATGGCCTCCTCGTACCGGCCCAGCCGCATCAGGGACGTGCCCCGGCTGTACAGTACCCGCAGGTCGCCGGAGTCCAGGGCGATCACGCGCGTGTAGTCCTCGATGGCCAGTTCGTACTCCTCCAGGCTGGCGCGGTTCAGGCCCCTGGCCGCCAAAGTCTCCGCGCTGTCCGGTTCCAGCTCCAGGGAGCGGTTCAATGGCTCCATTGCCTCGTCGTAACGTCCCAGGCTGCCCAGGGCCACTCCCTTGCCCCGCAGCGCCCCGACGTTGCCCGGGTTCAGGTCGAGCGCGGCGTCAAAGTCGATGAGCGCTTCCTGGAACCTCTCCAGGTTCAGCTTGCTGATGCCCCGGGCGTAGCGGGCCAGCCCGTAGTTCTCCTCCAACTCCAGGGCCGCGTCAAAATCCAGGATGGCCCGCTCTGTCTCTCCCAGGTCGCGGTAGGCCATCCCCCGGAAGTAGTGGGCCTCCGGCAGGTCCGGCTCCAACTCGATGGCCCGGCTCATGTCCTCCACAGATTGGAGATGGTTGCCGAGCTCGCCGTAGCTCAGTCCCCGATTGTAGTAGGCGGCGGCGTCATCCGGGTCCAGTAGGATGGCCACGTCAAAGTCGCTCACCGCCCCGCCCAGGTTGCCCAGCTCGGCGTAACACGCGCCACGGCAGTAGTGGGCCACCGCGTCGCCGGGCGCCAGCCGGATGGCGGCGTCGTAGTCCTCGATGGCGGCCCGGTAGTCCTCCAGTTCGGAGTGGGCGTGGGCCCGGTTCAGGTAGGCGCTGACGTCTCCCGGGTCCAATTCCATGACCCGGCCGTTGTCCTCCACCGCCCGGCGGAAGTCCCCCAACTCGCCGTACAGCCAGCCCCGGGCGGAGAAGGCCCTGGCGTCCTCCGGGTTCTCCTCGATGTCCCTGGTCAGGCGCGCGACCATCCGCAGCATTTCCTCCCGGCCCACCCCCTCCATCATCCGGCGGAATTCGCCGGGCTCCAGTTCCTCGTGTTCATCGGACACGTTGTTGCTCCTTTCCTCCGGCCACTCCTCGGGAACCGGCTGCCTCCCGTGGACGGCTGGGTCTTGCACGCTACCCTAAAGGCATTAGCGCTGAATGTACGTCAAAGATGGTGATTCCCTTGCTGAAACGCAATGCCCGACTGTCAGCAAACTGTCTGCCGCCACCCCGCCGATTTGAACTCGGGCAAAGCCGCCGGCAGGCAACCTGTTTCACTGTTCGGCGCCTACGGGGTTTCCCCTGCCCGTGGCCTTGCTGTCCGGCCCGGGCCGGAACACGGGGGCAGCCACCTGTGAACCCCTTTTAGTGTTCCAGCCCTGCCCGGTTCAGTCCCGGATCAGCCGGCCCAGGACCAGGTCGTCGGCCAATTGGCAAAGGGCCAGCATGTTTTCCGCGTTGGGCCTGGCCTGCCCCTCCTTCCAGCGCCGCACGGTTTCGGGATGGGCGCCCAGGCGCCGGCTGAGTTCGGCCCAGGACAGCCCAGACTCTTTCTTGAATCGCTTCAGGCGCTCCGGGAAGTCTTTGGGAAAGGCGGAGACCCTTCTCTTGAAGCTGATCCGTCGTGTCGGCATCGGGCGTCCCTCCCTTGAAAACAACTTGGTTGCTCTACGGTGTCGTGACTGCCAAAAGCCAGGCAGCTTCAGGGGCTTTTGGCCCTCAACTGAAGCTCCAACTCCGGCGGCGCTCCGCTGGGCATTGCCTTCTTTTGAATGTAGATGTTCCCCACCGGCGCGTCATCTTCCGATGCGTCGTAGCGGTAGGTGTTCTTGGTCTCCCGTGTCAGCTTGAGGACCACGGTAACGAGTGAAGCTTCCTGCATGTTTGGCGCTCCCTCAAAGCGTTGGATTTTGGGCGGCTGTTTGAAGACCATTATCGCAGAATCACCGATGCGAAAAAATACGCGGCCAGACATCCAGAGGCTGGGCAATAGGTCTGCGCAAGAAATCAGGCGTAGACCACCTGCCGCCACAAAAATTCCCTGGTGGTCGCAGCAAGTTGGCAAGGGTTTAGCTGCACTTTGCGCATTTTTAGAAATGTATAAAAGCAGGGTAATCTGTGCTGACCCCACTTCTCACGGAAGGCTCAGCCATGCTCACCCTGCCCGCCGCCATTGTACCGATACTCGTTCCCTTCGCAATGCTGTTCACCAACCCGACGTGGCGGAAGGCTCAACTCCTGCTGGTGGGCGCGATCCTGGTCACGGGCCAGCGTACCGTGGCGGCGGCGCTCCGCGTCATGGGACGCAGCGATCAGAGCGACTATGCCCGCTACCACGAGGTGCTGAACCGAGCCGTGTGGTCGCCCCGAGAGGCGGCGCGCATCCTGCTGATGCTCCTGCTCCACTATCTGGATCACGGGAACGCTCCGTTGGTCTTCGGCATAGATGAAACCCTGGAGCGGCGGCGGGGCGCCAAGATCAAGGCCCGAGGCATCTACCGAGACGCGGTGCGCTCCAGTCGCCATCAACTGGTCAAGGCCAGTGGTCTGCGCTGGATCTCCCTGATGTGGTTGGGCCAGGTGCCCTGGGCCGGACGCCACTGGGCCCTGCCGGTGCTCACGGTGTTGGCGCCTTCATCTCGCTACCACCAGCAGCAGGGCCGTCGCCACAAGAAGATCACCGACTGGGCCCGGCAGATGGTCATGCAACTGCGTCGCTGGCTTCCCCATCGCCCCCTGGTACTGGTGGGGGACAACGGCTATGCCGTGCTGGATCTGCTCCGCTGCTGCCAGTCCCTGCGTGAGCCCGTCACCCTGATCGCCAGACTGCGCCTGGACGCCGCCCTGTATGCACCAGCGCCACCCCGTCAGCCGGGTCAGAACGGCCGGCCTGCTCTGAAAGGCGCACGGCGGCCATCCCTGAAAGCCGTCCTTGAACAGGATCAGGTGACCTGGACAGTCGCACAAATCTCCTGGTACGACGGCACCACTCGCATCGTGGAACTCACCTCCCAGACCGCCGTCTGGTACCGCTCGGGCAAGCCGCCTGTCACCATCCGCTGGGTGTTGATCCGAGATCCTCAGGGCGCCTTCGATCCTCAAGCTCTCCTCTGCACCGACCCCTCGGCAAACCCGACCCAGATCCTGGAGTGGTTTGTCCTGCGTTGGCAACTGGAGGTCACCTTCCAGGAAGTCCGAACCCATCTGGGTTTGGAGACCCAGCGCCAGTGGTCTGACCTCGCCATCGCCCGCACCACTCCCATCTTGCTGGGTCTCTTCTCCTGGACCACATTGGCCGCCCACCTCCTGCAACAAGAGTGTCCCATCACCCAGCGCACCGCAGCCTGGTACGACAAACCGTCGCCGACCTTCGTGGATGCCATCGCCCTGGTGCGACGCCACCTGTGGCGGGCGTCAGAAGGTTTCTCACTGTCGGCTGCCGCCCCAGACGTACAGGAACTCCCCACCACTCTGTATCACCGAATGGTGGATTCCCTCGCTTACGCCGCTTGAATTGCGCAAAGTCCAGTTTAGCCGGCAGGCTATTTATGCTATTGTTGTGTTCGATAAGCGGTCATTGGCTTGATCAAGAAGCCAAGTTGTCGGGGGTCGTAAATAGGAGGAGATTTTGTTGATGCACTGACAAGGGTATATCGGCCAGTTTTGAGTAAGGTCATGATGAACTATCTCCAGTCCCGGTTCGGGTTCCGGCCAGGGTTCGGGCAGCAGCCAGACCTTGGTCCAGAGCCTGCCCCTGAGCATCAAGCGCCGGAGCCAGTCTATGCCCTGGCGGATCACGCTGACGGTACGCGCCGGACGGGTCCAGGGGTCCCGATGATTGGGAGCCAGGGCCTTGGGCGGCGCCCGCAGGTTGCCTGGGGCGATGCCACGGTCGTTAGCATCCTCCACCCGGGTGCCGTAGGCCAGGGCCAGCAGGGTAGCCACCGAGAGCACCAGCCAGTGGCGGGAGACGCGGGTTGGGTCGGTGCGCCGGGTCTTGTCCCATTTCCAGCCCAGGCTCTTGAGAGCCTTGAAGCCCAGTTCGATCCAGAAGCGCAGCGCGTACCAGCTCACCCCGACCTCCTCCGGAGGCAGGTCGGTGAGGATGATCCAGGGTTCCTCCTGCTCGACGTACCAGACCACCAGCAGGGTGCAACGGCGCTGGGCGGTTGGAGGACCGAAGGCGGTGCCCTGGCCGATCCAGGCGGTGTCGGGGCGGGAAACAAAGGCGCGGGCGGGCAAGCGCTTGCCGCCGTCGGCGCAGAAGGTGATGTTCCTCCTATAGCGCATACCGGGATGCCAGCCCTGGGCGCGAATCTGTTGCCACAGCTTGGGACTGGAGATGCCCCGGTCGCAGAGCACGATGACGGTCATTTCGGGTGGAACCGCCGGGGCCAGTTCCTTGAGCAGTTCCACCGTGGGGTCCATCCAGGAGCCTTTCTGAGTGGCGGGGT
The DNA here is from genome assembly GCA_965207585.1 of Dehalococcoidia bacterium. GTDB lineage: Bacteria > Chloroflexota > Dehalococcoidia > Lucifugimonadales > UBA3495 > Bin87. The sequence goes on from CBDBMT010000002.1 coordinate 327,317, forward strand.
GGATATGCCAGGCCACGGGTATGGCGCAACTGCGGTACACCACGCTGATGACGATGGCGGTGGTCTGGTCGCCCTTGAGCGTGGGGTCGATGGCCAAAGCCAGTCGGTCGGAGTGCCACCAGGCGAGCACCCAGCGGAGCAACGGCGCGAAGCAGAGAGTTACGTCCAGTTGAGTCCGGCAGGGGCTGGTCCGGTCGCTGCCGTCGTAGAGCCATTCCCGGAGATACTGGCGGAGGTTGTTCCACTTGCGCCAGGGAGAGAGGGCGGAGGCCACGGCGTTCTGGCAGGCGCTGCCGGCGAGGATGGCCCCACAAACCCACAGCGCCAGGCCGGTCAATTGCGGCTGAGATAGGTGAGGTAAATGCGTTTCAATAGCCTGCTGATTCTGATAGGTTTCCCTGGGAAGGCGCATCGAGGGTCTCCGGTATCTGGGGGTGTGATGACACCAGAATGCCGGATGCCGGTGCGCCTTTCCAAGTTGCTTGCAAGGCCGATTTCGGCCATACCTACCCCTCTAAGGCCCCCCCGACTCCTGACAGGGGTATGTAAGGGCCGAAATCAGGGGTGAGTTTAGCTTGGGAAGGCTCTGGGGGATCCGTCATCTTGTTTTTGACGAAACCGGATGCTGGAGGATCCCCATGGGCCTTCCCAGAGAATGCTATCAGATGCAGCAGACGATTAGCACGCATTTACCTCACCTCTCCCAGTCGCAGTTGACCGGGTTGACTTGGTGGGTGTGCGGAACCATCTGGGCGGGCAGCGCCTGCCAGAACGCGGTGGCCGCCGCCCTTTCCATCTGGGGCAATTGGAACCGCCAACGGCAGTATCTCCGAGAGTGGTTGTACGACGGGAGGGACCGGGCGCGGCCCTGTCGGACGGAACTGGACGTAAGCCTCTGCTTCGCGCCGTTGCTGAAGTGGGTGCTGTCCTGGTGGTGTGGCAACCGCCTGGCCTTGGCCATTGACCCGACGCTGAAAGGTGATGACACCGCCGCCGTCGTGATCAGCGTGCTCTACCGAGGGTGCGCTATTCCCGTGGCTTGGCGCATCCTGCCCGCCAAACGTCCCGGGGGCTGGATGGACCCGATAGTGGAGTTGCTGCAAGCCCTGGCGCCAGCGGTGCCTGGAGAACTGACCGTAATCGTGCTGTGCGACCGGGGCCTGACCAGTCCCAAACTGTGGCGTCAGATCCGAGCACAAGGCTGGCATCCTTACGTCAGGTACCAAAAAAACATCACCTTCTGTGCCGAAGGCGGCCAGCGACTGCCCGCCCAAGCCTTCGTTTCCCGACCCGATACCGCGTGGGTAGGTAGTGGAACCGCCTTCAGTGGCGCCCGCAAACGCCGTTGCACCCTGCTGGTGGTCTGGCACGCTGATCAACTGGAACCGTGGATCATACTGACCGACCAACCACCGGAGGCGGTTGGCGTGAGTTGGTACGCCTTGCGTTTCTGGATCGAACTGGGTTTCAAAGCCATCAAGAGCCTGGGCTGGAAGTGGGACAAGACCCGGCGGACGGACCCAGCGCGTATCTCCCGTCATTGGCTGGTGCTCTCGGTGGCCACCCTGCTGTCCCTGGCCTATGGCACCAGGGTCGAGGACGCCTACGACCGCAACATTGACCCAGGCAACCTGCGCACGCCGCCCAAGACGCCGGTTCCCGTACATCGCAACCCCTGGCGCCGGACGGGCCGCACCGTCAGCGTGATCCGCCACGGCATGGAACGCCTCCGGCGATTGCTCATCCAAGGCCGCCTCTGGACCCAACTCTGGCTGTTGCCAGAGCCTTGGCCCGAACCCAAGTCCAACCTGGAGATTACTCACCATGCGCCTACCTAAAAACGTCTTACATACCCTTGTCAGCCCCGACTCTGGGGGGTTAAACGCCGGGGCAAGAGGCCGAGGCTCACGGTATCCCTGCGCGCCGCGGCGAAAACGATCCCCGGCCGCAACTGCCCCAGAGCCAAGCTGTCCCGCTCCGCGTTTCCCAGGCGCTCGACCCCGACACCGATGAATTCCTGGCCGGTCTCCCATCGCAACGTGGATGTCGCGGTGTTGGTCCGGCACTCCTGTTAAGGAATGTTTTGCCCTGGTTCCGTCAAAATACGCTGCTCCGCTTACCGGGTCGGGCCGGCCCGTTCGCCGCGCCCGGCGGTATCCCGCGCCGGCCCGGCCGGTCGGCTCTGGCCGGTCGGTGCGCGCTCTGGCTGAGCCTGGCCTTGCTCCTCTGCCTGGCGGGGGCGCTCCTGGGCGCCTTGCTCGCCAGCGACGTCTCGGCCCAGCAGGGCCCAGACCGTGTCCCATTGACGGTATCCCCGACCACCGCCACGATTATCGAAGGCGGACCGGCCCAGGTCATCACCTTCACTATACCGGCAAATTCCGGAACCCGGACGCGCACCTTTGAAGCCGGTTTTCTTAACTCGAACCCTACTACCCCTTCCGACCCCGACAGCGCGGAACGGGGAGAAGACTACGTGGCGTATTTGGGGACGGACAGTTCCAACCCCATAAACGTCCAGCGGAGTACTAGTATAGAGATTGGCGGCGGTTCGGAAGAGGCTCGCACCGTAACGATGTCCATAGAGGCAGTCTGGGATGGTATCGCAGAGAGGCCGGAACAGTTCTACCTCGTACTCATAGCCGATTCGAATTCGGGACTCACTCTTCCCCCTTGCCCCGACGCATCTTTCCCAAGTATTTGCGCCGGCCGCAATTTCTGGTTGAAGATCGACATCACCAACCGGCCGCTCCCCGTCACCGTGGCAGACGACGGAGGCAAGGAGGACTGGAGCGACGGCGCCACAGCAGCTGCCAAGAAGGACGGCAAGGTCGTCTTTCAAGTTGAGCTGCCGACCGCGCCAACGGGCGCCGCTCAAACCGTCGACTACGCCATCACACCCGCCGCCCCGCCCGGTTTCGCCGATGCCGCCAGCGCCGCCGACTACACGCCGCCGGCGGGCGGCGCATCGGGAACACTCTCCTTCCTGGACACCAAGGTGCAGGAGATTGTCGTCACCCCGGTCGACGACAATCTAGTTGAGGGACGGGAAGCCTTTACCCTGACCCTCAGCAATCCATCCGGCAACTTGGAGTTTCCCGACTCGGACGGCGACGGAACTACGGATACGACCCTCAAGGCGTATGGCTTGATCGAGAGCGATGACACCGTCGACGTCACGGTCACGGGCGGCACGGTGGCGGAGGGTGAGGCGGCCCGGCTGCCCGTCACCCTGGCGAGGGCACTGCGGCCCGGCGAGCATGCCAGCATTCTCGCCGAAGTCGTCAAGCCAACCGGTAGCTATTGCGACGGCGACGAAAAACGAGCGGTGGAGCACGTGGATTACCGGGCAGTGAATTCACAGCGCTTCACCTTTGGGCCAGGAGACCAGACCAAGCATTTCGAGGTCTATACCCGCCGGGATGTTCTGGATGAGAACGACGAATGCATCCTGGTGTTCTATGGCAATGCCGAAGGGTTGCGGGCGGTCGATGCCGACGGCGGCCAGCCCATAGTAGAGACCGACGCTGACGGCACTGAACATCGCTATTTCCTGAAGGAACTGACCATCACGGATGACGACGACCCGCCAATCGTGTCCGTGACCAGTTCGACGGTGAGGGAGCCCGACGAAGGGGAAACCGCCAAGCTCACCTACGTTGTCCGGCTGGACCGGTCCAGCGGCCGGACGGTCAAAATGAACTACGCAAGGATCTCCCGGACCGGAGCCGGACTGCCTGACCAGGCCACATCGGGCACGGACTACGAGGCCCTGAGTTCCGGCACCCTCACCTTCCTGCCCGGCGAAACGCGAAAGAAGGTCGAGGTCACCGTCAAGGGCGATTACGAGAAAGAACCCGATGAAGTCGTGTGGATTAGCTTTACCAACGCGGTGAACGCCTGCTTCCGCGGCGTGCCTTCCTGCGGCGGCGGCGGCCTCATCTCTCGCGGCATCATCCTCAACGACGACGACCCGGTGGAACTGGCGGTTACCGTGGATGACGCCACGGTGCTGGAAGGAGTCTCGGCCGTTGTTCGTCTCACCCTCTCCAGGCCCGTGCCCTACGATCTGTCCGCCAACTTCAAGACCAAAGACATTACGGCGACGGGAGGGGTTGATTATCGAGACCTGAGCGGCACGGCCTTTTGGATCCATGTCCCGAAAGGCCAAACCACTGGTCGCAAGGCGATTGGAGTTCATGACGACGGGATAAGCGGCGAGGATCTGGAAACCTTCACCCTGGAGTTTGAAGCCGGGGCCAGCCTTTTCTTGCTGGGCGTTGCGCCAGAAAACGAACGTGTCCGAAAGCAGCTGTTCGGGGCCAACTACGAGTATGCAGACCTGGCGGCCAGCGTCTCCATGCCCACCATCATCATCGTGGACCGGCCCGGCCTGTCGCTGACGGCCCTGGAAGACAAGGTCACCGAAGGGCAGCCGGCTCACGTGCGGGCCACCCTCAGCGATCCGTCGGCCACCGACGTCACCTTCACCTGGAAGACCCAGGACGGCGGCAACGGCGCCGACGACGCCCACACCGCCAAGGCAGGCAAGGACTACACGGCGCGAACCATGCAGTCCGCCACCATCCCCGCCGGTGAGACCAGCATCGACTTGCCCGCGGTGCAGACGCTGCAAGACACGATAGACGAGGGCGACCAGTACTTCACCGTGACGGTGGACTCCGTCACCGGCGCCCTGCCCGACGACGTGGATGCAGTGGTGACCGTGCGGGACGACGACTCCCGTCCCTGGATGTCCATTGGCGACGCCGAGGCCGTGGAAGGCGGCAGCCTCGAATTCACCATCTCCCTAGACGCCGCCTCGGAGAGGCCGGTGTCGGTGATATGGGTGACGGAGGACGACACCGCCAGTGTCCTGGACAATGACTACGTGGGCGTTACGGCGCGGCAGACCGTCACCTTCGCGCCGGGCGAGCTGAGCAAGGCCATCGTGGTGGATTCCCAGACCGACATCGAGCCCGAGGTCGACGAGCAGTTCCGGGTCCAGCTGGCCCACGCGCCCCATGCCAAGTTCCGGGACCCCACCGCCGTGGGCACCATCAGGAACGACGACACCATGCAGGTAGCCATCGCCGCCGCCGCCCCGGTCACCGAGGGTCCCGGCGCCACGGCCGATTTCGTGATCAGCCTCAAGCCGGCCCAGACCTCGGCCGTGACCGTCCGGTGGGCAACGAGCGACGGGGCCTCGGGCCCACTCCATTCGGCCCGCAGCGGAGGCAACGGCAACCAGGGAGAGAATGACTTCACCGCCGCCAGCGGCTCCGTCACCTTCGCGGCCGGCGAAACCGAGAAGACGGTTTCGGTCACGGTCAATGACGACGATTTCCTCGAGAACACCGAAGAGTTCCGGGTGACCATCAGCGGCGACGAAGCCAGCATCGACTTCAGCGAGGGCGTCGTCGGCTATGCCGAAATCGAGGACGACGACGCCCTGACCTGGGAGATCGTCGGCGTCCTCCCTGCGGCCCTTCCCGAGGGCACGACTGCCGACTGGGACGACGACACGATCTATCAGGTGAAGATCAGGCGGGAGGCGCATCCCGATGAAGTGAACTTTCCATGGGACGAGTTCGGGTTTCAGGTGTGCGCCCTGACGCGTCCCAACCCCGGGAACCTCCCGGGAGGAGCGACGCCTCGGGGCCTGACTGTGGGCGCCGCCGGCAGCACGGATGTCTCAGTTGGCAGAATCGCCAACGGCGAGTTCCGGGCGAGTTTAGTGGAATGCCATGAGCGAACTCGAATTGGCGAGCTGGCGCAGATTCACACCGTACAATTTGGGGGAACACTCCGCGAGATTACGTTTGGCGTGCGGCCCCGCGGAGACAGTTTGGCAGAAGGCAACGAAACCCTGTCCCTGTGGCTCTATCCGTTCGTTGGGAGGGGGTGGAGCCTGTTCTCGCCTGACGCCCGGCTTGGTTTGGTGCTCACCACCACCATCGTTGACGACGAGCGGCCCCAGGCGTCCGTGAGCGGCCCCGCCTCGGTGAACGAGGACGCCGGGCGGGCCCGGTTCACCGTCAGCCTTTCCAAGGCCCACACGCAGGCGCTGGAGGTCTTCGTCGACGTCAGGAACGGCACCGCAATCGCCGGCGAGGATTACCAGCCCGTCCGTGAAAAGATCACCTTCGCCCCCGGAGAAACGGCGCAGACGGTCGATGTCGTCATATTCGAGGAGGGCCGGGTAGAGCCCGTGCCCGAGACCTTCACCGTCTTCCTGGAAGAGGCGTCCGCCGGGCTCAACATCCACCCCGTGGAAGGCGAGGCCACCGTCGAGATCAACGACTCCACCCGGCCGGATCTTAACATCCCCGACCGGGTGGTGGACGAAGGCGAAACGGTTGACATCTTGTTCAATTCATCCAACCCGTTGACGCGTTTGGTAACGGGTATTGTGTACCTGACAACTTCCGGGGTCAGCAATCCGGCAGCCGACGACGACGTCGACTACACAGGCTGGCCCCGGAGCAGAGGAATTTCCGGATACGGGAATTATCCGTCTCGCACCATTCTTATCCCGTCGGGAACTCAATCCTGGAAACTGCCCGTCGCCACTACCGAGGACAGCCGCATTGAAGCCGATGAAGACCTGGGGGTTCTATTCTCTATAGCTTCCGTCACTTCTCCGCAGCCTCGCTACCGGGGATATTTCCCCGTCGGTGACAACCAAGCGTACCGGATGCCCCGGATAGCCATCCGGGACGATGACCTGGGTTCGGTGGCCGTGGGCGGTTACAGCGACGCGGTGCGACTGGAGGGCCTGGAATGGGAATCGCCCGTCCCAACGGTTTCCGGCGCCCCCGTGGGCCACGTAACCTGGACCCTGGAAGGGGACGACGCCGCGCTCTTCACCATTGACGCGGACACCGGCGTCATCTCCCTGCCGGCCCAGGATTTCGATGATCCGGCGGACCAGAACACGGACAACGTGTACCAGGTCACCGCCCGGGCCACCGACGAAGACGGCAATACCGATACCCAGGACGTGGGGGTAACCGTCACCCGCTTTCCCATAGCATCGGTAGCCGACCCGGCGGCGGCGGTGGCCGAGGGCGACGACCCCGCGGTGACCACGGACCTGAACTTCCCGGTGAGCCTGTCGGAGGCCCGTAACAGCGACGCGACGCTGACCTACACCCTGAGCGGGACGGCCACGGGCGGGACGGCCGAGGAGGTCAGCGACTACACGACCCCGGACCCGCTGAGCGTCACCATCCCGGCGGGGTCGACGACGGCCAACATCGTGATCCCGGTCAAGGGCGACGTGGTGGACGAGGATGACGAGACGGTGATCGTTACCCTGACGGAGGCCGTCAACGCGGAGCTGTCCACCACGGCGGCGGACCTGACGGCCACGGGCACCATCACCGACGACGATGGCACGCCCACCCTGTCGGTGAACGACGCCAAAGCGCCCGAGGGGAGCAAGGCAGCCTTCGAGGTGAGCCTGAGCGCGGCCTCGGAGCGGGACGTGACCTTCCAGTGGCAAACGGCCGACGACGCCAGCGGGGCCAATCCGGCCACGGCAGGAACGGACTACACGGCGGTGACCACTTTGCAGACGGTGACCATCCCGGCGGGAGACCGCAGCGCCACCCTGGAGGTGCAGACCACCCAGGACACGCGGGACGAGCCGGACGAGACCTTCCTGGTGCGGCTGTCCTCGCCCACCAACGCGACGCTGGAGGACGCCGAGGGTGAAGGCACCATCACCGACGGGTTCCAGATCACCGGAGACACCAGTTTCGAAGCTACCGAAAATGTTGCGTGGGACAGTCCCGCTGACGATTTCGTGATTCACGGCAATCCGCACGGCGCCGTCACCTGGACGCTGACCGGGGACGACGCCGACCTCTTCATCGTTGCCGATGCTTCATCATCCGACCGGGTAGGGGCGCAGATCAACCTGTCCGCCCAGGATTTCGAAGACCCCAAGGACAAGGATGGGGACAACGTGTACGAGGTTACGCTGGTGGTCACCGATACGGAGGGCCTGTCCGCTGCAACTGATGTGCAAGTCACGGTCACCAACGTAACCATTGGCGGCGTTGTGTTTGAACCGCCCACGGCGGTCGAGGAAGGGAGCGCCGTCTCATTCACGGTGCGGATCTTCTCGCTAATCGATGATTCGACGCTGGAAAAAATCACCCTGGAATGGAACACGGCCGCGGACGCCGACGGCGACCATCCGGCGGACGCCACCGACTATACCCCGGTGACAGTCCAGACCATTGGCTGGCCAGGCAGCAGGGGCTTAGAAGACGTCGTCGAAACGATCACCGTGCAGACCACCCAGGACAGACTGGATGAGTTCGACGAGACCTTCCTGATCGAGCTGGACGCCATCGCCAAGCATCCCGTCCATCCCCACGAAGTGGAATTCACCATTTCAAACAATCGCGACGCCGTGAAGCTGGGCCCGAACGCCACGGCGAGCGTGACCGCGACCATCGTTGACGACGACGCCAGTCCCACCCTGTCGGTGGCGGACGCCAGCGTGGCCGAGGGGAGCAAGGCCGAGTTCACGGTGACCCTCTCGGCGGTCTCCGGCAAGGACGTCACCTTCAAGTGGAAGACGGCGGACGACGCCGACGGGGCCAATCCCGCGGCGGCGACGGACTACACCGCAGTGTCCACGTTGCAGACAGTCACCATCGCTGCGGGGGAGCGGAGCGCCACGATCGAGGTGCAAACCACCGCGGACAACCTCACCGAGCCGGACGAGACCTTCCTGGTGCAGCTCTCCTCCCCCACCAACGCCACCCTGGCCGACGCCGAGGCGGTGGGCACCATCAGCGACAGATTTTCCCTGGATGGAAGGGCGAATTACCGAGTTCAGGAGAATATCGCGTGGAGCGCCGATTTCACGGTCGCCGGCAGCCCGACCGGCGCCATCGCCTGGACGCTCAGCGGGGACGACGCCGACCTCTTCGCGGTGACCGACACGTCCACCGCCAACCCCGACGTGACCAAGGCCCAACTGTCCCTGGCCGCCCAGGACTACGAAGACCCCAAGGACGAGGACGGGGACAACGTCTACGAGGTCACGCTGGTGGCGACCGATGCATCGGGCTTGCCCGCCAGGCGGAACGTGAAGGTAACGGTAATCGACGTAATCAGGGCCGCTATTGTGCTTCACCCGGTCAAGCCGGTCGATGAAGGGGATCCCGTCACCTTCAAGGTGCAGATCCAACATATTAACTTTGGCTCCCCCGTGGAAGGGGACGACGTCACCCTGGAATGGAACACGGCCGTAGACGCCGACGGCGACCACCCGGCGGGCGCCAGCGACTATACCCCGGTGACAACCGGGACCATCACCTGGGCAACCGACTACGCCGGGCCTGACATCGACAAATCGATAACCGTGCAGACGGTCGAGGACGCCATCGACGAGCATGACGAAACCTTCCTCATTGAGCTTAACGCCAGTGTCGGGAATTCCATTCATTCCGACGAAGTTCACTTCCATATTACAGACGATGGCACGGATTACGCCACAAGAGGTCTGGACCCCCGGGTGACCGTCACCGCGACCATCAAGGACGACGATGCGCAGACCGCCGTCGTGTCCATCAGCGACGCCACGGCGGTGACCGAGGGGAACGACCCTACGAAGACGACGAACATGTCGTTCCCGGTCGCGCTTTCAGCGGCCTCGGGCAAGGCGGTGACGGTCACCTACACGCTGACCGGGACGGCGCGGGCGCCGGGCGACTACACGGCGCCCAACCCGCTGAGCGTGAGCGTGCCGGCCGGTTCCACCACGGCCAACATCGTCATCCCGGTCAGGGGGGACGTGCTGGACGAGGACGACGAGACGGTGATCGTGACCCTGACCGGGGCCACCAACGCGGCGCTGGACGAGGACGCGGCGGACCTGACGGCCACCGGGACCATCACCGACGACGACGGGACGCCCACCCTGTCGGTGGCCGACGCCAGCGTGGTGGAGGGCGGCAATGCCAAGTTCACGGTGAGCCTGTCGGTGCCCTCGACCAAGATTGTGACCTTCGAGTGGCAGACGGCGGCCGACGCCGACGGGGACCACCCGGCGGAGGCTTCGGACTACACGGCGGTGACCACCCCAAGGACGAGGCTCATTTTTCCGGGGGTGCAGAGCGTAACGCTATCGGTGGGAACCAGGGAAGACAACTGGCTTAGGGAGGAAGAGGATGAGACCTTCCTGGTGAAACTCTCCTCCCCGACCAACGCGACGCTGGCGGACTCGGAGGCGGTGGGCACCATCATCGAGCCGGCCAATGTGTCGGTGAGTGCGCCGGCGGCGGTGACCGAGGGTGACGATCCAACGAAGACGACGGACATGATCTTCACGGTGAGCCTGTCTCGGGCCGTCGAGAAGGACGTGACGGTGACCTACGACGTGGCAGGGACGGCGCACTGGCGCCATGACTACAAGGGCTCTGATCCGTTTGCCGTACCCCGACCTACCCATAGCGTCACCCTCAAAGCCGGGACAACTGCGGCGAGCATCGTCTTTCCGATCAGAGGGGACGTGTACGACGAGGAGGACGAGACGATAGTGGTGGTGATGCTAAACGTGACCAACGAAGGTGCCCTCACCCTCGCCACTCCGTCGTCGAGGAGGACGGAGCGGAGGGCCACGGGGACCATCAGCGACGACGACGACGCGCCGACCCTGTCGGTGGCCGACGTGAGCGTGACCGAGGGCGGCACGGCGGAGTTCACGGCGACCCTGTCGTTGGCCTCGCTGCGGGCGGTGAGCTTCTCCTGGAAGACGGCGGCCGACGCCGACGGGACCCACCCGGCGGGGGCTTCGGACTACACCGCGGTGACCGCCACCACGGCGACCATCGCGGCGGGGAGGACCACCGCCAAGCTGGAGGTGCAGACCACCCAGGACACCCGGGACGAGGAGGACGAGACCTTCCTGGTGCAGCTGTCGGCCCCCACCAACGCCACCCTGGCCGACGCCGAGGCCACCGGGACCATCAGCGACAACGACGCGGTGCCGACCCTGTCGGTGGACGACGTGAGCGTGGCCGAGGGGGGCACGGCGGAGTTCACGGTGACCCTGTCGGCGGCCTCGGGCAAGGCGGTCACCTTCAAGTGGAAGACGGACGCCGCCGCCGGGGCCGACGCGGCCGGGGCCACGGACTACACCGCGGTGACGGCCACCGACGCGACCATCGCGGCGGGGGCCACCACGGTCAAGCTGGAGGTGCAGACCACCCAGGACACCCTGGACGAGGCCGACGAGACCTTCCTGGTGAAGCTGTCGGACGCCACCAACGCCACCATCGCCGACGGCGAGGGCCAGGGGACCATCAGCGACGACGACGGGACGCCGACCCTGTCGGTGGGTGACGCGTCGGTGGCCGAGGGCGGCACGGCGGAGTTCACGGTGACCCTGTCGGCGGCCTCGGGGCGGGACGTTACCTTCTCCTGGAAGACGGCGGCCGACGAGACCGCGGACGCCCACCCGGCGGGGGCTTCGGACTACACGGCGGTGACCGCCACCACGGCGACCATCGCGGCCGGGGCCACCACGGCGACGCTGGAGGTGCAGACCACCGAGGACACCCTGGACGAGCACGACGAGACCTTCCTGGTGGAGCTGTCGACGCCGACCAACGCCACCCTGGCCGACGACAAGGGCGTGGGGACCATCACCGACGACGACCCGGCCACGGCGGTGGCCTCGGTGGCGGCGCCGGCGGCGGCGGTGGCCGAGGGGAACGACCCCATGGCGACCACGGACCTGAGCTTCCCGGTGAGCCTGACGGCGGCCTCGGGCAAGGCGGTCGTGGTGACCTACTCCCTGACCGGCACGGCCGACGCGCCGGGCGACTACACGGAGCCGGACCCCCTGAGCGTGAGCGTGCCGGCCGGTTCCACCACGGCCAACATCGTCATCCCGGTCAGGGGGGACACCCTGGACGAGGCCGACGAGACGGTGATCGTGACCCTGACCGGGGCCACCAACGCGGCGCTGGACGAGGACGCGGCGGACCTGACCGCCACCGGGACCATCACCGACGACGACGACGCGCCGACCCTGTCGGTGGCCGACGTGAGCGTGACCGAGGGCGGCACGGCGGAGTTCACCGTCACCCTCTCGGCGGCCTCGGGGCGGGACGTTACCTTCTCCTGGAAGACGGCGGCCGACGCCGACGGGACCCACCCGGCGGGGGCTTCGGACTACACCGCGGTGACCGCCACCACGGCGACCATCGCGGCCGGGGCCACCACGGCCGAGCTGGAGGTGCAGACCACCCAGGACACCCGGGACGAGGAGGACGAGACCTTCCTGGTGGAGCTCTCCTCGCCCACCAACGCCACCCTGGCCGACGCCGAGGCCACCGGGACCATCAGCGACAACGACGCGGTGCCGACCCTGTCGGTGGACGACGTGAGCGTGGCCGAGGGGGGCACGGCGGAGTTCACGGTGACCCTGTCGGCGGCCTCGGGCAAGGCGGTCACCTTCAAGTGGAAGACGGACGCCGCCGCCGGGGCCGACGCGGCCGGGGCCACGGACTACACCGCGGTGACGGCCACCGACGCGACCATCGCGGCGGGGGCCACCACGGTCAAGCTGGAGGTGCAGACCACCCAGGACACCCTGGACGAGGCCGACGAGACCTTCCTGGTGAAGCTGTCGGACGCCACCAACGCCACCATCGCCGACGGCGAGGGCCAGGGGACCATCAGCGACGACGACGGGACGCCGACCCTGTCGGTGGGTGACGCGTCGGTGGCCGAGGGCGGCACGGCGGAGTTCACGGTGACCCTGTCGGCGGCCTCGGGGCGGGACGTTACCTTCTCCTGGAAGACGGCGGCCGACGAGACCGCGGACGCCCACCCGGCGGGGGCCTCGGACTACACGGCGGTGACCGCCACCACGGCGACCATCGCGGCCGGGGCCACCACGGCGACGCTGGAGGTGCAGACCACCGAGGACACCCTGGACGAGCACGACGAGACCTTCCTGGTGGAGCTCTCCTCGCCCACCAACGCGACCCTGGCCGACGACAAGGGCGTGGGGACCATCACCGACGACGACCCGGCCACGGCGGTGGCCTCGGTGGGCGCGCCGGCGGCGGCGGTGGCCGAGGGGAACGACCCCATGGCGACCACGAACCTGAGCTTCCCGGTGAGCCTGACGGCGGCCTCGGGCAAGGCGGTCGTGGTGACCTACTCCCTGACCGGCACGGCCGACGCGCCGGGCGACTACACGGAGCCGGACCCCCTGAGCGTGAGCGTGCCGGCCGGTTCCACCACGGCCAACATCGTCATCCCGGTCAGGGGGGACACCCTGGACGAGGCCGACGAGACGGTGATCGTGACCCTGACCGGGGCCACCAACGCGGCGCTGGACGAGGACGCGGCGGACCTGACCGCCACCGGGACCATCACCGACGACGACGACGCGCCGACCCTGTCGGTGGCCGACGTGAGCGTGACCGAGGGCGGCACGGCGGAGTTCACCGTCACCCTCTCGGCGGCCTCGGGGCGGGACGTTACCTTCTCCTGGAAGACGGCGGCCGACGCCGACGGGACCCACCCGGCGGGGGCTTCGGACTACACCGCGGTGACCGCCACCACGGCGACCATCGCGGCCGGGGCCACCACGGCCGAGCTGGAGGTGCAGACCACCCAGGACACCCGGGACGAGGAGGACGAGACCTTCCTGGTGGAGCTCTCCTCGCCCACCAACGCCACCCTGGCCGACGCCGAGGCCACCGGGACCATCAGCGACAACGACGCGGTGCCGACCCTGTCGGTGGACGACGTGAGCGTGGCCGAGGGGGGCACGGCGGAGTTCACGGTGACCCTGTCGGCGGCCTCGGGCAAGGCGGTCACCTTCAAGTGGAAGACGGACGCCGCCGCCGGGGCCGACGCGGCCGGGGCCACGGACTACACCGCGGTGACGGCCACCGACGCGACCATCGCGGCGGGGGCCACCACGGTCAAGCTGGAGGTGCAGACCACCCAGGACACCCTGGACGAGGCCGACGAGACCTTCCTGGTGAAGCTGTCGGACGCCACCAACGCCACCATCGCCGACGGCGAGGGCCAGGGGACCATCAGCGACGACGACGGGACGCCGACCCTGTCGGTGGGTGACGCGTCGGTGGCCGAGGGCGGCACGGCGGAGTTCACGGTGACCCTGTCGGCGGCCTCGGGGCGGGACGTTACCTTCTCCTGGAAGACGGCGGCCGACGAGACCGCGGACGCCCACCCGGCGGGGGCCTCGGACTACACGGCGGTGACCGCCACCACGGCGACCATCGCGGCCGGGGCCACCACGGCGACGCTGGAGGTGCAGACCACCGAGGACACCCTGGACGAGCACGACGAGACCTTCCTGGTGGAGCTCTCCTCGCCCACCAACGCGACCCTGGCCGACGACAAGGGCGTGGGGACCATCACCGACGACGACCCGGCCACGGCGGTGGCCTCGGTGGGCGCGCCGGCGGCGGCGGTGGCCGAGGGGAACGACCCCATGGCGACCACGAACCTGAGCTTCCCGGTGAGCCTGACGGCGGCCTCGGGCAAGGCGGTCGTGGTGACCTACTCCCTGACCGGCACGGCCGACGCGCCGGGCGACTACACGGAGCCGGACCCCCTGAGCGTGAGCGTGCCGGCCGGTTCCACCACGGCCAACATCGTCATCCCGGTCAGGGGGGACACCCTGGACGAGGCCGACGAGACGGTGATCGTGACCCTGACCGGGGCCACCAACGCGGCGCTGGACGAGGACGCGGCGGACCTGACCGCCACCGGGACCATCACCGACGACGACGACGCGCCGACCCTGTCGGTGGCCGACGTGAGCGTGACCGAGGGCGGCACGGCGGAGTTCACCGTCACCCTCTCGGCGGCCTCGGGGCGGGACGTTACCTTCTCCTGGAAGACGGCGGCCGACGCCGACGGGACCCACCCGGCGGGGGCTTCGGACTACACCGCGGTGACCGCCACCACGGCGACCATCGCGGCCGGGGCCACCACGGCCGAGCTGGAGGTGCAGACCACCCAGGACACCCGGGACGAGGAGGACGAGACCTTCCTGGTGGAGCTCTCCTCGCCCACCAACGCCACCCTGGCCGACGCCGAGGCCACCGGGACCATCAGCGACAACGACGCGGTGCCGACCCTGTCGGTGGACGACGTGAGCGTGGCCGAGGGGGGCACGGCGGAGTTCACGGTGACCCTGTCGGCGGCCTCGGGCAAGGCGGTCACCTTCAAGTGGAAGACGGACGCCGCCGCCGGGGCCGACGCGGCCGGGGCCACGGACTACACCGCGGTGACGGCCACCGACGCGACCATCGCGGCGGGGGCCACCACGGTCAAGCTGGAGGTGCAGACCACCCAGGACACCCTGGACGAGGCCGACGAGACCTTCCTGGTGAAGCTGTCGGACGCCACCAACGCCACCATCGCCGACGGCGAGGGCCAGGGGACCATCAGCGACGACGACGGGACGCCGACCCTGTCGGTGGGTGACGCGTCGGTGGCCGAGGGCGGCACGGCGGAGTTCACGGTGACCCTGTCGGCGGCCTCGGGGCGGGACGTTACCTTCTCCTGGAAGACGGCGGCCGACGAGACCGCGGACGCCCACCCGGCGGGGGCCTCGGACTACACGGCGGTGACCGCCACCACGGCGACCATCGCGGCCGGGGCCACCACGGCGACGCTGGAGGTGCAGACCACCGAGGACACCCTGGACGAGCACGACGAGACCTTCCTGGTGGAGCTCTCCTCGCCCACCAACGCGACCCTGGCCGACGACAAGGGCGTGGGGACCATCACCGACGACGACCCGGCCACGGCGGTGGCCTCGGTGGGCGCGCCGGCGGCGGCGGTGGCCGAGGGGAACGACCCCATGGCGACCACGAACCTGAGCTTCCCGGTGAGCCTGACGGCGGCCTCGGGCAAGGCGGTCGTGGTGACCTACTCCCTGACCGGCACGGCCGACGCGCCGGGCGACTACACGGAGCCGGACCCCCTGAGCGTGAGCGTGCCGGCCGGTTCCACCACGGCCAACATCGTCATCCCGGTCAGGGGGGACACCCTGGACGAGGCCGACGAGACGGTGATCGTGACCCTGACCGGGGCCACCAACGCGGCGCTGGACGAGGACGCGGCGGACCTGACCGCCACCGGGACCATCACCGACGACGACGACGCGCCGACCCTGTCGGTGGCCGACGTGAGCGTGACCGAGGGCGGCACGGCGGAGTTCACCGTCACCCTCTCGGCGGCCTCGGGGCGGGACGTTACCTTCTCCTGGAAGACGGCGGCCGACGCCGACGGGACCCACCCGGCGGGGGCTTCGGACTACACCGCGGTGACCGCCACCACGGCGACCATCGCGGCCGGGGCCACCACGGCCGAGCTGGAGGTGCAGACCACCCAGGACACCCGGGACGAGGAGGACGAGACCTTCCTGGTGGAGCTCTCCTCGCCCACCAACGCCACCCTGGCCGACGCCGAGGCCACCGGGACCATCAGCGACAACGACGCGGTGCCGACCCTGTCGGTGGACGACGTGAGCGTGGCCGAGGGGGGCACGGCGGAGTTCACGGTGACCCTGTCGGCGGCCTCGGGCAAGGCGGTCACCTTCAAGTGGAAGACGGACGCCGCCGCCGGGGCCGACGCGGCCGGGGCCACGGACTACACCGCGGTGACGGCCACCGACGCGACCATCGCGGCGGGGGCCACCACGGTCAAGCTGGAGGTGCAGACCACCCAGGACACCCTGGACGAGGCCGACGAGACCTTCCTGGTGAAGCTGTCGGACGCCACCAACGCCACCATCGCCGACGGCGAGGGCCAGGGGACCATCAGCGACGACGACGGGACGCCGACCCTGTCGGTGGGTGACGCGTCGGTGGCCGAGGGCGGCACGGCGGAGTTCACGGTGACCCTGTCGGCGGCCTCGGGGCGGGACGTTACCTTCTCCTGGAAGACGGCGGCCGACGAGACCGCGGACGCCCACCCGGCGGGGGCCTCGGACTACACGGCGGTGACCGCCACCACGGCGACCATCGCGGCCGGGGCCACCACGGCGACGCTGGAGGTGCAGACCACCGAGGACACCCTGGACGAGCACGACGAGACCTTCCTGGTGGAGCTCTCCTCGCCCACCAACGCCACCCTGGCCGACGACAAGGGCGTGGGGACCATCACCGACGACGACCCGGCCACGGCGGTGGCCTCGGTGGGCGCGCCGGCGGCGGCGGTGGCCGAGGGGAACGACCCCATGGCGACCACGAACCTGAGCTTCCCGGTGAGCCTGACGGCGGCCTCGGGCAAGGCGGTCGTGGTGACCTACTCCCTGACCGGCACGGCCGACGCGCCGGGCGACTACACGGAGCCGGACCCCCTGAGCGTGAGCGTGCCGGCCGGTTCCACCACGGCCAACATCGTCATCCCGGTCAGGGGGGACACCCTGGACGAGGCCGACGAGACGGTGATCGTGACCCTGACCGGGGCCACCAACGCGGCGCTGGACGAGGACGCGGCGGACCTGACCGCCACCGGGACCATCACCGACGACGACGACGCGCCGACCCTGTCGGTGGCCGACGTGAGCGTGACCGAGGGCGGCACGGCGGAGTTCACCGTCACCCTCTCGGCGGCCTCGGGGCGGGACGTTACCTTCTCCTGGAAGACGGCGGCCGACGCCGACGGGACCCACCCGGCGGGGGCTTCGGACTACACCGCGGTGACCGCCACCACGGCGACCATCGCGGCCGGGGCCACCACGGCCGAGCTGGAGGTGCAGACCACCCAGGACACCCGGGACGAGGAGGACGAGACCTTCCTGGTGGAGCTCTCCTCGCCCACCAACGCCACCCTGGCCGACGCCGAGGCCACCGGGACCATCAGCGACAACGACGCGGTGCCGACCCTGTCGGTGGACGACGTGAGCGTGGCCGAGGGGGGCACGGCGGAGTTCACGGTGACCCTGTCGGCGGCCTCGGGCAAGGCGGTCACCTTCAAGTGGAAGACGGACGCCGCCGCCGGGGCCGACGCGGCCGGGGCCACGGACTACACCGCGGTGACGGCCACCGACGCGACCATCGCGGCGGGGGCCACCACGGTCAAGCTGGAGGTGCAGACCACCCAGGACACCCTGGACGAGGCCGACGAGACCTTCCTGGTGAAGCTGTCGGACGCCACCAACGCCACCATCGCCGACGGCGAGGGCCAGGGGACCATCAGCGACGACGACGGGACGCCGACCCTGTCGGTGGGTGACGCGTCGGTGGCCGAGGGCGGCACGGCGGAGTTCACGGTGACCCTGTCGGCGGCCTCGGGGCGGGACGTTACCTTCTCCTGGAAGACGGCGGCCGACGAGACCGCGGACGCCCACCCGGCGGGGGCCTCGGACTACACGGCGGTGACCGCCACCACGGCGACCATCGCGGCCGGGGCCACCACGGCGACGCTGGAGGTGCAGACCACCGAGGACACCCTGGACGAGCACGACGAGACCTTCCTGGTGGAGCTCTCCTCGCCCACCAACGCGACCCTGGCCGACGACAAGGGCGTGGGGACCATCACCGACGACGACCCGGCCACGGCGGTGGCCTCGGTGGGCGCGCCGGCGGCGGCGGTGGCCGAGGGGAACGACCCCATGGCGACCACGAACCTGAGCTTCCCGGTGAGCCTGACGGCGGCCTCGGGCAAGGCGGTCGTGGTGACCTACTCCCTGACCGGCACGGCCGACGCGCCGGGCGACTACACGGAGCCGGACCCCCTGAGCGTGAGCGTGCCGGCCGGTTCCACCACGGCCAACATCGTCATCCCGGTCAGGGGGGACACCCTGGACGAGGCCGACGAGACGGTGATCGTGACCCTGACCGGGGCCACCAACGCGGCGCTGGACGAGGACGCGGCGGACCTGACCGCCACCGGGACCATCACCGACGACGACGACGCGCCGACCCTGTCGGTGGCCGACGTGAGCGTGACCGAGGGCGGCACGGCGGAGTTCACCGTCACCCTCTCGGCGGCCTCGGGGCGGGACGTTACCTTCTCCTGGAAGACGGCGGCCGACGCCGACGGGACCCACCCGGCGGGGGCTTCGGACTACACCGCGGTGACCGCCACCACGGCGACCATCGCGGCCGGGGCCACCACGGCCGAGCTGGAGGTGCAGACCACCCAGGACACCCGGGACGAGGAGGACGAGACCTTCCTGGTGGAGCTCTCCTCGCCCACCAACGCCACCCTGGCCGACGCCGAGGCCACCGGGACCATCAGCGACAACGACGCGGTGCCGACCCTGTCGGTGGACGACGTGAGCGTGGCCGAGGGGGGCACGGCGGAGTTCACGGTGACCCTGTCGGCGGCCTCGGGCAAGGCGGTCACCTTCAAGTGGAAGACGGACGCCGCCGCCGGGGCCGACGCGGCCGGGGCCACGGACTACACCGCGGTGACGGCCACCGACGCGACCATCGCGGCGGGGGCCACCACGGTCAAGCTGGAGGTGCAGACCACCCAGGACACCCTGGACGAGGCCGACGAGACCTTCCTGGTGAAGCTGTCGGACGCCACCAACGCCACCATCGCCGACGGCGAGGGCCAGGGGACCATCAGCGACGACGACGGGACGCCGACCCTGTCGGTGGGTGACGCGTCGGTGGCCGAGGGCGGCACGGCGGAGTTCACGGTGACCCTGTCGGCGGCCTCGGGGCGGGACGTTACCTTCTCCTGGAAGACGGCGGCCGACGAGACCGCGGACGCCCACCCGGCGGGGGCCTCGGACTACACGGCGGTGACCGCCACCACGGCGACCATCGCGGCCGGGGCCACCACGGCGACGCTGGAGGTGCAGACCACCGAGGACACCCTGGACGAGCACGACGAGACCTTCCTGGTGGAGCTCTCCTCGCCCACCAACGCGACCCTGGCCGACGACAAGGGCGTGGGGACCATCACCGACGACGACCCGGCCACGGCGGTGGCCTCGGTGGGCGCGCCGGCGGCGGCGGTGGCCGAGGGGAACGACCCCATGGCGACCACGAACCTGAGCTTCCCGGTGAGCCTGACGGCGGCCTCGGGCAAGGCGGTCGTGGTGACCTACTCCCTGACCGGCACGGCCGACGCGCCGGGCGACTACACGGAGCCGGACCCCCTGAGCGTGAGCGTGCCGGCCGGTTCCACCACGGCCAACATCGTCATCCCGGTCAGGGGGGACACCCTGGACGAGGCCGACGAGACGGTGATCGTGACCCTGACCGGGGCCACCAACGCGGCGCTGGACGAGGACGCGGCGGACCTGACCGCCACCGGGACCATCACCGACGACGACGACGCGCCGACCCTGTCGGTGGCCGACGTGAGCGTGACCGAGGGCGGCACGGCGGAGTTCACCGTCACCCTCTCGGCGGCCTCGGGGCGGGACGTTACCTTCTCCTGGAAGACGGCGGCCGACGCCGACGGGACCCACCCGGCGGGGGCTTCGGACTACACCGCGGTGACCGCCACCACGGCGACCATCGCGGCCGGGGCCACCACGGCCGAGCTGGAGGTGCAGACCACCCAGGACACCCGGGACGAGGAGGACGAGACCTTCCTGGTGGAGCTCTCCTCGCCCACCAACGCCACCCTGGCCGACGCCGAGGCCACCGGGACCATCAGCGACAACGACGCGGTGCCGACCCTGTCGGTGGACGACGTGAGCGTGGCCGAGGGGGGCACGGCGGAGTTCACGGTGACCCTGTCGGCGGCCTCGGGCAAGGCGGTCACCTTCAAGTGGAAGACGGACGCCGCCGCCGGGGCCGACGCGGCCGGGGCCACGGACTACACCGCGGTGACGGCCACCGACGCGACCATCGCGGCGGGGGCCACCACGGTCAAGCTGGAGGTGCAGACCACCCAGGACACCCTGGACGAGGCCGACGAGACCTTCCTGGTGAAGCTGTCGGACGCCACCAACGCCACCATCGCCGACGGCGAGGGCCAGGGGACCATCAGCGACGACGACGGGACGCCGACCCTGTCGGTGGGTGACGCGTCGGTGGCCGAGGGCGGCACGGCGGAGTTCACGGTGACCCTGTCGGCGGCCTCGGGGCGGGACGTTACCTTCTCCTGGAAGACGGCGGCCGACGAGACCGCGGACGCCCACCCGGCGGGGGCCTCGGACTACACGGCGGTGACCGCCACCACGGCGACCATCGCGGCCGGGGCCACCACGGCGACGCTGGAGGTGCAGACCACCGAGGACACCCTGGACGAGCACGACGAGACCTTCCTGGTGGAGCTCTCCTCGCCCACCAACGCGACCCTGGCCGACGACAAGGGCGTGGGGACCATCACCGACGACGACCCGGCCACGGCGGTGGCCTCGGTGGGCGCGCCGGCGGCGGCGGTGGCCGAGGGGAACGACCCCATGGCGACCACGAACCTGAGCTTCCCGGTGAGCCTGACGGCGGCCTCGGGCAAGGCGGTCGTGGTGACCTACTCCCTGACCGGCACGGCCGACGCGCCGGGCGACTACACGGAGCCGGACCCCCTGAGCGTGAGCGTGCCGGCCGGTTCCACCACGGCCAACATCGTCATCCCGGTCAGGGGGGACACCCTGGACGAGGCCGACGAGACGGTGATCGTGACCCTGACCGGGGCCACCAACGCGGCGCTGGACGAGGACGCGGCGGACCTGACCGCCACCGGGACCATCACCGACGACGACGACGCGCCGACCCTGTCGGTGGCCGACGTGAGCGTGACCGAGGGCGGCACGGCGGAGTTCACCGTCACCCTCTCGGCGGCCTCGGGGCGGGACGTTACCTTCTCCTGGAAGACGGCGGCCGACGCCGACGGGACCCACCCGGCGGGGGCTTCGGACTACACCGCGGTGACCGCCACCACGGCGACCATCGCGGCCGGGGCCACCACGGCCGAGCTGGAGGTGCAGACCACCCAGGACACCCGGGACGAGGAGGACGAGACCTTCCTGGTGGAGCTCTCCTCGCCCACCAACGCCACCCTGGCCGACGCCGAGGCCACCGGGACCATCAGCGACAACGACGCGGTGCCGACCCTGTCGGTGGACGACGTGAGCGTGGCCGAGGGGGGCACGGCGGAGTTCACGGTGACCCTGTCGGCGGCCTCGGGCAAGGCGGTCACCTTCAAGTGGAAGACGGACGCCGCCGCCGGGGCCGACGCGGCCGGGGCCACGGACTACACCGCGGTGACGGCCACCGACGCGACCATCGCGGCGGGGGCCACCACGGTCAAGCTGGAGGTGCAGACCACCCAGGACACCCTGGACGAGGCCGACGAGACCTTCCTGGTGAAGCTGTCGGACGCCACCAACGCCACCATCGCCGACGGCGAGGGCCAGGGGACCATCAGCGACGACGACGGGACGCCGACCCTGTCGGTGGGTGACGCGTCGGTGGCCGAGGGCGGCACGGCGGAGTTCACGGTGACCCTGTCGGCGGCCTCGGGGCGGGACGTTACCTTCTCCTGGAAGACGGCGGCCGACGAGACCGCGGACGCCCACCCGGCGGGGGCCTCGGACTACACGGCGGTGACCGCCACCACGGCGACCATCGCGGCCGGGGCCACCACGGCGACGCTGGAGGTGCAGACCACCGAGGACACCCTGGA